>JAZUCM010000051.1:0-5923 GCA_045639085.1 Candidatus Gastranaerophilus bacterium | reverse complement strand
GAACGCAAGATTACGGAGGTAAACATGACAGAAACAAATTTTAAAAAACATGCGTCATTGCGAGGAGTGAGCGAAGCGAACGACGCGGCAAACCAGCTGACCGAGTTCAGACGAGGTCAGTCAGCCAGCGTGACGACATTGACCGATTTCGCTGCGCTCAATCGGCTGGGTTGCCGCGCTCACATCCGTTCGCTCGCAATGACGCAATGTGCATTCACAATGGCGGAGATTTTATTGTCTTTAACGATAATAGGTGTGGTTGCCGCAATCACATTGCCAAGCTTGATGGCAAATATTAACGAACGCACTTGGAACACTCAACGCAAGGCTTTGTACGCCCGCATGTCCCAAGCAATCGCAATGATGCCACAATTGAATGGTTACGGTGAATACGAAGGCACAAACACCGACGGTTCTGTAACAGCAACAAAAGATACCGCAGCTGAGGCGTTTTTGACCGAGGGCTTGAGCAAAGTCTTAAAAATAAACAATATTTGTGATGCGGCACATTTAGCTGATTGCGGTGTCGCGGCGTCCTACACAAACCTTGCGGGTAGCACAAAAGCCTGGCCAACAAAGTTGAGTGAATTGAATAGTATGTTTACGGGAAGTTTTGATTATACCAGTGGTGATGGACGTATTTATGAAAATCCGCAAAAAGATATTGACACTCGTGCCGCAGCATTTGAAACACAAAATGGCGAAACAATAGCATTATATTACAATCCATATTGTCAAGATAGTCGTGATAAAATAAACATACATTATAGTCAGCCTCAAATGTGTGCAAATTTTGTGTATGATTTAAATGGCAATAAAGGTCCAAATACCGTTGGTAAAGATATTGGGTTTATAACAGCACTTTACCCAATGAATCCTAATGTTGTTTCACCAATGCCATTATCCACAAATGCAAGCAACAGCCAAAACCATGAGGGTGCAATCACTGCCTGCACAAACCAAGACCCCGAAAGTAGATTGCCTAATAAAGATGAACTTACAAGTATTTTTTACAATAGGGAACTTGTTGGTTTGGCATTCAATAGTTATTGGTCAAGCAGTACACATTCCAGTGTAGATTTAGAAACAGCTTGGCATGTAAATTTTAGCGCTGGCCACCTTGGTCCAACTGCACGTACGGGCGCTTCTTCTGTCCGCTGTGTTAAGCGCTAAATTCGTTATAGTAGTGACAGTTGTTTGTTGAAGTGATTGCGTAAGAATGACGGTCGGTGATATTTTGTCAGCCCATATTTGTCGATTGCAGCCAGGTGTTGGGCCGACAAGTACCCCGCGTTTTGCGCCCAGTTGTATTCAGGGTGTTCTTCGTGGAGTTTTTCCATGTATCTGTCGCGCGAAACTTTGGCCAAAATGCTTGCGGCTGCAATTGACGCTGAAGTTCCGTCGCCTTTTATAATATATTGTTGCGGGTACGCGTAATCTTTGATAAGCTTGTTTCCGTCGACAAGTGTTAAGATTTCTTTCTTTTCGTCATCAGTTAGGCGCAGTTGGGCGATAACTCCTTCGCAAGCCAGTTTCATGCCTTTTAATGATGCATTAAGGATGTTTATGCGCTCGATTTCTTCGACTTCTATGTTGATTATGCAGTTAACGGTGTTGGTTTTTACGATGTCGAAAAGTTGCTCGCGGCGTTTTTTGGATAACTTTTTTGAATCGTTCAGTGTTGAAAGTTCTTGTATAAGTTCGTCGGATTTTTCACGAAAACAGGCGCAGGCTACGAATACTCCACCGGCTGCTGGGCCACGTCCGGCTTCGTCGGTGCCAATAATAATTTTGCCAAAACTTTCATCAAATTTAAACAATTTACTCATTTTCTGCCTCAGAATCCAGAATGAATTTGCCGATTTTACCTTCTCGAAAGTCTCTTAAAATATAGACAGAAGTTCGTTCAGTGTCGGGTTGGCCTTTTGATGTAATCCAATTCCGCGCAGTGGCGAGGTTTTCGATTGAAAGTTCTCCATCTGTGAATTTATAATATTCGCGGGTTTGGGTTTCATATTTTTCAGCGAGCATTGAGAGAAGTTCGCGTGCTACGAGCTCGTTAGAATACGCGTTTTCGCTAACGGAGTTAACAAATGCCAGTTTACGTGCGCGTTCTTGGTCTTCTTGTTTCATCGGAATAATCCCCGGCGTGTCGAGGAGTTCAAGTTGTGGATTAATTCTAACCCATTGTTGTTGGCGGGTTACACCTGCTTTGGCGCCGATTTTGGTTTTTGAGGAACGCGTGAGTTTGTTGATAATACTGGATTTGCCGACGTTTGGCATTCCAACCACCATAACACGAGCCGGCCGGCGCAAAAGTCCTTTGGCCATAAGAGCTTGGATTCGCGGCTCTGAAAGTTCGACAACTTTTTTTACAATTTGGCTCAAATCTTTGGAGTTTTTGGCATCGGTTGTGCAAACCGGGCAGCCGGTTTTTTCTTCAAGGATTTTAATCCACTTTTTCAGTTCGTTTTTTTCTGTCAAATCGGCTTTATTAAGCAATATTAAACGGGGCTTTTGACCTAAAAGCCCCGTTATATTTTCATAACAGCTTGACAATGGTATACGAGCGTCCAAAACTTCGATTACGGCATCCACAAGTGAAAGCTGTTCTTTAAGTTTGCGTTCAGCCTTAGCGATGTGTCCCGGATACCAATGTATATGTAGCTTATCTTTTTTCAATTTTTTCCTTAATACGAGTTGCTTTACCTGAGCGTTCTCTCAAGAAGTAGAGTTTAGAACGTCTTACGTCGCCGCGTCTAAGAACGTTAATTCTTTCTACGCGTGGAGAGTTGATTAAGAATACACGTTCAACACCAACGCCTTGGAACACTTTTCTAACAGTGATGGTTTTGTTGATGCCAGAGCCGTGTTGTTTAATTACAGTACCTTCAAACGCTTGAAGTCTTTCCTTGTTACCTTCAACGATTCTAACGAAAACTTTTACAGTATCACCTGTGTTAAGTTGTGGTAATTCTTCTTTCAAATATGCTTTTTCTAATTCATTAATAATAGGGTTCATATCTTTTTCCTTTATTTTTAGTTGTAAATCTTAAATGCGCCAGAGGTTTTTTCCACAATAAAACATGAACGCCTTAGTAAAATATAAAACAAAAAAAGAATAATTGCAAGTCTGCCGGTTTACAACGTGTAACATTCTTGCCGAAAGCGAGGTTTACCGAGCCGAAAGAGTTGAATGGATGTGGGTTAAATTGATAAAGTTAATAAGTTAATTGGTGAGCAAGGCGTTAGGGCGATAGGATGATAAGGCGATAGGGCAATATGGTTGCCTGCGGCAACAAAAAATTCAAATTGAGAGTGTCTTGCCTCTTAATATTTCATAACGAACTTATCGCCCTAACGCCCTATAGCCTTATCGCCTCATGAGGGGTTGACAAACCCCTCGCAATAGTGCATAATGAAAATATGAATTATACAAAATACAATAAAAAATTTAACGTATTCTGTGAACTTTTGGTCCGGGTCGAGTTTGAGTGCAGATAGAGCATTTAGTGCTCATACGCGAAATGGTAGCCGCGGTTCGAATAACAAATCGGATGTGTTCTACGTAAGATGTATTAAACGTTAATCCAAAACAAAGAGGCGGAGAAAGTTCTCCGCCTCTTTATATAATCAAGATTTACTACATTTCTCTTGTCAACAGATCCATTTCTTCTGTTGATGCGTACACCGCGTGGCAGCCGCAATCTACGTACAAAATTTGTCCTGTTGTGCCGCTTGACAAGTCGGATGCCAAGTATAAACCTGCTCTGCCAACGTCTTCCAATGCAACGTTTCTGCCCAAAGGTGCTTTCGCTGTAGCTGCTTTAAGCATTTTGTTGAACCCTGAAATGCCGCTCGCTGCAAGGGTTTTTACCGCACCTGCTGAAATACAGTTGACTCTCACACCTTTTTTGCCCAAGTCTGCTGCCAAGTATCTCATTGAGGATTCTAATGCTGCTTTTGCAACACCCATTACGTTGTAGTTAGCAACAACAAACTGTGAGCCTAAATATGTCAATGCGAAGATTGAGCCGCCTTCGTTCATTATCGGTTCTACGTTACGGCAGATTGAAACCAATGAATATGCGCTGACGCCCATCGCCAAATCCCAGCCGGCGTGTGATGTGTCAATAAATCTTCCTTGCAAATCTTCCCTTGCTGCAAATGCAACCGCGTGAACAACAAAATCCAATTTTCCGTACAATTTTTCGCATTCTGCCACAACTGCCTTGATTTCGTCTTCTTTTGTGACATCACAACTCATAATGATTTTGGCGTTCATGCTTTCTGCCAAAGGTCTTACGCGTTTTTCCATAACTTCGCCGGCGTACGTGAAAGCGATTTCTGCACCCTCGTCAAACAATTGTTTTGCAATAGCATAAGCAATTCCGTGATTATTTGATACACCGAAAATAAGCCCTTTTTTACCAGTCATTAATCCCATTTCTAATTCTCCTTATTTAAATCCTAAGACAAATTCATTCTAACCGAAAAAAGCTTTTCGGTCAAGTTGCCTGAGTAATCTTTACGAATGTTTGTCAGGGCGGAGCCCGAAGGGCTCCGCCCTGAACTATTCTCTTATTACGATTGAAAGCTTTTAGTAAAAATAATTATAAAGGACTAGTGCATTTTTTTTGAGTTCATATTATAATTGTGTTACGAAAGGGGTTATTATGGCAATAGATGACGCATTGGTTATGATTATGGCTGGCGGAGAGGGCAAAAGACTTCATCCGTTGACGAAAGACAGGGCAAAACCGGCTGTTCCGTTTGGGGGCAGATATAGAATTATTGATTTTGTCTTAAACAATTTCATCAATTCTGGTTTTTACAAGATTAAGGTTTTGACGCAGTATAAATCGGATTCGTTGAACAAGCATATTACTCGTGGTTGGGCGTTGTCTCCGTTTTTAAATCAGTTTGTGGACCTTTGTCCGGCTCAAATGCGGACCGGCAACGATTGGTATCGCGGCACTGCTGATGCGATTTATCAAAATATTTTTCATATTACTGATGAAAATCCCAATTATGTTTGTGTTTTTGGGGGCGATCATATTTATAAGATGGACGTTAGCCAGATGTTAGGCTTTCACCAAGGGAATAAGGCTGATTTGACGATTTCAGCTATTCCGATTCCGATTGAAGAGGCGTCTGAGTTCGGAATTATGGAAGTGGATGAAAACTGGCGATTGACAAATTTTGTTGAAAAACCTCAGGTTCGTCCAAAATCTATTCCGGGCAACCCTAATTATTGCCTTGCGTCTATGGGAAATTACATTTTTGACCGTGATATTTTGCTGGATGCTTTGGAGCGTGATCAGAAAATTGAGACTTCGAGTCACGATTTTGGCAAAAATGTTATTCCGATGTTGTTAAATGAAGGCAAGGAAATTTTTGTCTATAATTTTGCTGACAATACGCACGATGGCATGTCTGAGGCTGAAAAAGGTTACTGGATGGACGTCGGAAGTATTGATGCGTATTGGCAAGCAAACATGGATTTGTTGTCGTCTAATCCTGAATTAAATCTTTATTCTCAAGCTTGGCCGATAAGGACATTCAATTATAATTATCCGCCGGCGAAATTCATCTGGCAAGAAGGCGATAGAGTTGGTATGGCTACAAATTCAATGGTTTCCGAGGGTTGTATTGTATCCGGTGGTGGCTTGTCGCGTTGCGTGCTTTCGCCAAAAGTTAGGATTAACAGTTATTCGCAGGTGGAAGACAGTATTTTGATGGAGAACGTTGAAGTTGGGCGTTATTCTAAGATTCGCAAGGCGATTATTGATAAAAATGTTTATATTCCGCCAAATACGCGAATTGGCTACGATCGAGTTGAGGACGAACGTCGAGGCTTCCATGTTTCACCTGGCGGCGTGACGGTTGTTCCAAAAGGGGCAATATTGTAGAATAAAAAACT
>JAZUCM010000050.1:0-13039 GCA_045639085.1 Candidatus Gastranaerophilus bacterium | reverse complement strand
GGCGTATTAGACAGCGAAGCAACGGGTCGGCTTGCGAGGAGCAAGACGAGCAGGTTGCGTAGAACTGCTTTACTTTAACATTCTGTCAATAAAGACAACTAGTTTGTCGACTTTAGCTTTTCTGTCGACTTCGTCGGCAGTTGCGACGATGTCTTCGATGTGAGCAGTGATTTCGTCTTTAAGAATATCGTTCAAACAGCATTGAATAAGTGCTTGAACAGAGCTCAATTGGTCGCAAACTTCGGTAGTTTCGCGTTTTGCGAAAATCATTTTCAAAATGCCTTCGAGTTGTCCGATACTCATTTTCAAGTTTTTGTTGATACGGTTGTTCTGAATAAATCCCATAATTTCTCCTTTTTGTCCGAACAAAAATTCGCGAAACAGAATGTGAGCGAATTTTTGAGAGTGGCGTAATAGACAGCGAAGCAACGGGTCGGCTTGCGAAGAGCAAGACGAGCAGGTTGCGTAGAACTGCTTTTTATTCTAATGTATTACAAGTTTGTGCAAAAGTCAAATTGTTTATATTAATGCACCTGTACTATTGCCCAAAATTATATTCTGGGCTAGAATTGAGGTATGGAGAATTTGTTTGAAATATCAGATGTTTATTTGCAGTATAATTCAAGCCGTGGGGTTTCCGGCAAGATAGAAAAAGTCAATGCGTTGAATGGGGTTTCTCTTGAGGTTAAACGTGGCGAGATTTTGGCGATTGCGGGTGAATCCGGGTGCGGAAAGTCTACGTTGGCAAAAGCTTTGATTGGACTTGAAAAGTATAACCACGGACAAATAACGTTTGAGGGAAAGGATTTGGCTGCTTTTTCTAAGGGTGAAATGAAGACTTTTCGGCAGAAGGTCCAGATGGTTTTTCAAAATCCTTACGCTAGTCTCAATCCTAAGATGAAAATTTATGATATTTTAGAAGAATCGTTGAAAGTTAATACTTCTCTTGATAAGGCTTGCAGGCGGCTTGTGATTGAAGAAAAAATCGCGCAAGTGGGGTTGGATGTAACTTGTTTGGATAAATATCCACACGAGTTTTCGGGCGGACAACGCCAGCGGATTGCGATTGCAAGAGCGCTTGTTTTGGACCCTGTTTGTATCGTTGCGGATGAACCTGTCAGTGCGTTGGATGTGAGTATTCAGGCGCAAATTATTAATCTTTTAAACGACTTGCGGCATCAATATAATTTGACAATTATTTTTATTTCGCACGATTTGCGTGTAATTAAATACCTGGCAGATAGAGTTGCGGTGATGTATTTGGGCGAAGTTGTCGAACTTGCAACGGCAAAGGAACTTTTTTCAAACCCAAAACATCCTTATACAAAAGCTTTGTTGGCGGCTGTACCAACATTTGAGGGTGATAAAGGCGGCCAAAAAGAATTATTAAAAGGGGATTTACCATCAGTTACGAACTTGCCGTCAGGCTGTAAGTTTCACACTCGCTGCCCGATTGTGATGGATGTTTGCCGGGCAAATCATCCGCTGATGGATTGTTTTGAGGATGAACATTGCGTACGTTGCTGGGCTGTAGAAGGGTAAAATCGCCCAAAACGTTAAATAACGTTTTTAGTATCCGTACTGTTCTCTTGCGTTAAGGTATTGCTTTATGGCAACCAGAGCGGCTTGAACGATTCTCGTTACGCGAGAAGATGAGAGGCCGACTTGAGTTGCGATGTCTTTTACTTGCATATTACGGTAGAAACGATATTCGACAACGGTTCTTTCTTTTGGCGGAAGGTTGGCGATTGCTTCTTTAATCATTTTTGCAAGTTCTGAAATCTCGGCATTTTCGTCCGGCATTGCGTGTGGATCTTTGATAAAATCAAACGGTGAATCATTGTCGCTTGCAGCAGCAGCTAAACCGTCGATGGAAAGAATTGTTTCGTAAATGCTTTCGCGAACTTTAGCTTTTTGGGCTTCGGGATCGCTTTCGTCGTAGAGATTTTCATCGCTTTCTTCTTCTTTATGTTTGAGCGAATACCATTTGTAACGGATACGTAACTCGTTTCTCATTGCCCAGCGAACGGCTGTTGCGATGTAAGCCGCGTTGTATTTTGAAAGCTGTTCGGGAGTTTTGCTCTTGACCAAAACTTGAACCGCAATAATCCCAATTGAAACCAATTCTTCGCAGTCAAGCATATGCGCAGGGATTCTACGGTACTCCACACGGGCTACCTTCTGTACGATGTCTATATATTCTTGAAGTTTTTGTTTATCTACGTTTATCATTGTCCCAATTGTATTCTAACATATCCGATTTAAAATAATACCTTTATTTGTATGATTTTTCTTTTGCCTTGTTTACTTCTCTTGTCAACGATTGCGATGTTGCGAATTGTTTTTTATATTGTATACGAAAAGCAGGATTTCAGCTACGGCCTTGTAGAGTTCGGGCGGAATCATCTGGTTTAAATCAACCATTTTGAAAAGTGCTCTTGCGACCGGCGCATTTTCAATGACGGGAACATTGTTGTCTTTTGCAATTTGAATTATTTTTTTTGCGATAAGTTCAGTACCTTTTGCGATAAGCATTGGGGATGCCATTTCGTCTTGTTTGTATTTTAGTGCACAAGCTACGTGGATTGGGTTTGTGACGACAAAATCCGCCTCAGGAACGGCGTCCATCATCCCTTGTTGAAGCATTTGCATCCGGCGTTGGCGAAGTGCTGCTTTGACGTTGGGGTCGCCTTCTGTGTTTTTGTATTCGTCCTTAATTTCTTTGAAGGACATTTTTTGGTCTTTCAAAAATTTCCATTTTGTAACCCCGTAATCTGCCGCAGCAATTACCAAAAAGGCGATGCAGGCTTTGAAGATAAATTCGGTGATGAGTTTCCCGAACTCAATCATTACTGAAAAATTATTGTCGATAGAAGCCAGCATCAGAATGCTTTCGATGTGTTCTTTGTACACGCTCCAGCCGATGAATCCTAAAATTACAACTTTCATAATGTTTTTGAACAATTCAAACAGAGTTTTTACGGACATTAAGTTTTTGAAGTACTTAGTCGGGTTAAGTTTGTCGAGTTTGGGAACTAAAGGTGCGATTGCAACAAGGGGGCCTACTTGGATAAAATCGGCTAAAATTGCGACGAGCCAAGCCAAAAACAGTATAGGCCCGATAATTAATGCGGCACATTTTATTGTGCAGGTCCAAATGTATGTCATCCCGATTTCGTCCAGGTGGGCGTTTGGAATTTGTTCGTATAAAAGGGTGTAAAGTTGGACGATTTGTTCCCAAATGAAAGGCGCGAGTCCAAAAATGGCAGAAAAAAGCACAAGCAAGGATATAGCCATCGAAAAATCTTTTGATTTAACGACCTGCCCTTCTTTTCTTGCCTGTTCCAGCTTTCGCGGTGTGGCGTCGTACTGCTTGTCTTCATCACCCATATTTTAATTATAACATAAAATTTTTATGCTAAAATAATCTTATGAAAACAGAACTTTTAGCACCGGCAAAAAATAAACAAGCAGCTTTCACCGCAATAGATTGTGGCGCGGACGCGATTTATATTGGCGCATCGTCTTTTGGTGCAAGAAAAAATGCCCCGAACAGTCTTGAGGATATTAAAGAAATTGTAGATTACGCGCACAAATTTTATGTAAAAGTTTTTGTAACGCTCAACACTATTTTGAACGATGAGGAGTTGCAACAAGCCAAAGAACTTATCCATAAACTCTACAATATTGGGGTTGACGCAATAATAATTCAGGATTTTGGGATTCTTGAGTTGGCTAAAAATGGAGAACTTCCACCAATACCGCTTCATGCCAGCACTCAGTGCAATAATCGTGACTTGGAAAAAGTAACTTTTTTCAAGGAGCTTGGGCTTAAACGTATTATTTTGGCGCGCGAACTTTCATTAAATGATATCGAAAAAATAACAAAAACATTAAAACATACAGAGATAGAGGTTTTTGTACATGGCGCATTATGCGTGAGTTATAGCGGGCAATGCTACCTAAGCCAATACATCGGCGGCCGCAGTGCAAACAGGGGAGAATGTGCTCAACCTTGTAGAAAAAAATATTCTTTGGTTGATGAAAATGGCAATTATTTGGCAAAAAATAAACATCTTTTGTCGCTAAAGGATTTTAACGCGTCAAAACATCTCAAAAAACTTTGTGCGCTTGGGGTAAAATCTTTCAAAATAGAAGGTCGCCTCAAGGACGAAACTTATATAAAAACAGTTGTAAGCTATTATCGCAACGAACTTGATAAATATTCGACAAAAACGTCTTCCGGACGTATAGTGACGGACTTTGTGCCGATTTTAGAAAAAAGTTTTAATCGCGGATTTACGGACTATTTTCTTGAAAAACGTCACGAATGTTTCAATTTTTCAACCCCAAAATCAATTGGGGAAAAACTTGGTAAAGTGAAGAATATCGGTAAAGACTTTTTTGAGCTTGATACCGGCGTTTTAATACATCCACAAGACGGTTTATGCTTTATTGCAGAAGATTTGCAGGGGTTCAAAGTCAATAAAGCCGTTGGCAAGAAAATTTTTCCTAACCGTATGCCTACGATAAAAATCGGGGATACAATTTATCGTAATTTTGACGCTCAATATGAAAAAGAGATTGAAAATGCGAAGTTTCAACGGAAAATCGCTGTCGACGTTGAAATAACAAAAGATGGAATAACTTTGACGGATGAAAATGAAAATCGTGTGAAAGTCGAGTTTCCACAAGGTGAGGAACCTAAAAATCAACAGCGTGCAAATGAGACATTTTTAACTCAATTCAAAAAGACCGGCGAATCGGATTTCGAAATTCAGCGTCTGTCGGTGAATTGTGACTTTCCGTTTATGCCGGTTTCTGCAATAAATGAATTTAGACGCAATGCGTTTGAAAAACTTATGGTAGAACGGTTAAAAAATTATCCGCGCAAAATTCAAAAAGAGTTGAAAGAAACAATTTCCCCAGTGCAAGAAATGGATTATCGCGCGAATGTTTTGAATGAAAGTGCAAAAAAATTCTATCTTGACCATTATTGTGAAGTAAAAGAAGCGGCGTTTGAAAAAGAACAGCCATCTCGGCAGGTTGAACTTATGCGAACAAAATATTGCCTAAAATTCGCCCACGGAATTTGTCAAAAACCAATTAATTTGTTCCTTGAAGACGAAAAAGGGGTAAAATTTCCGCTTCATTTCGATTGTGATAATTGCGAAATGGTTGTTTTGTCACCTAAAGATAAAGAAAAGGGCGCTTTATAAAAAAAGGGAAATGCGCCCTAATAAGCGAAGAGTATTACATTATGTCTGACAATTTTGTACGTAAAGCTTGTGCTTGTTCTTCGTATTGCGAAATATATTCGGTTTCGCCCGCACGAATTGCACGAATGCTTTTTAAATCAATCTCTTCAAGTTGTGTTTTTATTTTCTTAATTTCAATTTGTTTTAAATCTTCCTCGCTAAGTGGGGGAATTTCTTTTATTTGAAACTTCTGAACTCCGTTTGTGTTTTCTGTTTCAAGAATTTGACATCCGCCGTGCTCGTTGCACCAGGACGCCGCTTCGATTGGGTATTCGTTTTCAAAAATCTGTCCTATGTAAAATTGTTCCATACTTAAAACTCCTTTCCCAATTATGTCTCATATCCAAACGCTAACCAAGCTTGCTGATAGCCGATTGCGTAATACTTAAATGTAGATGCACTTGCGGGAGCCGCACATTCATATTGAAAGGTCGCGTTGTTTGTTGCGCCGCTTGCTGAACGACCATTAATAAAAATATGGTAATTTGTGTTGTTATAACTTCTCAACAAAGTCGCGGTTGTCCAAACGTTACTGCCAACCGGTAATGTTCCGCCTTGAACGCACCAACCGTCTGAATATCGACGAACAAACGCTGTACCTGAGCGATAATTATATGTACAGGCGGCAATGAGTCTTGAATTTGCCGTTGCTGTCGCGGTTGGTACTGTTGTACACTTTGGAAAATCGAAGCCGGTAGTACCACTCAAAGCCTGTAGATTAATATATTTACCAACCGTCGGATGGTCAACAAGACCAAGCCACGCAAGTCGATTGTTATTCACGTCGCGAATATCATAGCCGCAATATTTGGCAGCGTCGGGAGTTACGTCTTTATTTATATGCATAGCCTGCAATTGCATAGGAAAATTGCTTTGTGCTTTCACTACAACTTCACCGTTTATCGTGTCGCCGGATTTGGAAACTTTAGTGTCTATTTGTGAAGTTAATTCATCAACAGTCGCCAGAGTGGAGGTTTTTTCTTCTTCGATGCAGTTGGCAAGTGCGATAAAATTTGCGTTGACCTCACTTGCCATAGCTTTTGTTCCGGGAACAAAAGAATAAGGTATTAATGAATTAGCCATAAAAACCTTTCTGACTAATTTAATAAAAAAACAAAATGCGTACCTTATTAAACTAACAGGCTTTGCCAATTTGGTCAAGTCGCCAAAATAGATTACACAGATTTGTGTCCACAATTTTGTGGACATAAGTGTCTAACATTTTTCTACGACATCAATTTCGTAAGAGCCTAAAAAACGTAAAAATGTTGTTTTTGCTTTCATTTCTTTAACGGTTTTAACTATTTGGGAGTGCTCGGTGTGGCCATCAAAATTTACAAAGAAAATGTATTCCCCGAACTTGTGTTTTGAGGGGCGTGACGAGATATATGATAAATTTACTTTGTTGCATCTGAAAACTTCCAAAACATCCAAAAGCGCTCCGGGCTTATTTTCGGTGGAGAATGCTAGTGAAGAGTGCATACCTTTTGTGAAATTCGTTTCATAATCGCCTATTAACAGAAAACGAGTACAATTTGATTTGTCATCGTTGATGTTTTCGCGTAAAATATTCAAATTATAGATGTCGGCGGTCTTTTTGCTGCCTATTGCTGCGTAAGTAAGATTGTAATTTACAAGGCTCCGTGCGGCTTCTGCGGTGCTGGAGGCTTCAATTGTTTCTATCCTGAATGGCATTTCAGTATGGATGAAGTTTTGACATTGCGCAAGTGCTTGCGGGTGTGAAATAATTCCGCCGGTTATGCTGTAAAATTCGGTCGTACGGGCCAGAAGGCAGTGCTCAATCGGCATTATGACTTCTGCTAAAATCTTGATATTAGGATTTTTTAGACGAATAAGATTGTCTAATGTTTCGCGAACAGCTCCTTCAATAGAGTTTTCAACGGGCAAAACCCCTAATGTATTAGGATTTGCATCCACAAACTCTGCGACTTGCCGAATCGTTTTTTGCTCAACGGGGCGTGCTGTAATGTTGAATTTATGCCCAAAATAATCCATTGCCATTTCCGAATAAGAGCCCATAGGGCCTAAATATGCAATATGTTGTATATTTTCAAAATTAAATCTCATTTCCATATTTGTATTATAATGGAATAAACAAAAGAGGGCAAGATGGGAAACAAAATTAAATTTGGAACAGACGGCTGGAGAGCCATTACGGATAAAGATTTTACGGTAGAGAACGTCAATTGTGCGGTTTTGGCTATCGCAAAATATGTTTTTGAGGAATTTGGGGCCGATAAGAAAATTATTATTGGTTATGACCCTCGTTATAAGGCTGAAACTTTTGCCCATCAGAGCGCCAAATTGTTGTCATCTTTAGGGTTTGACGTTCTTGTTAGTGAAAAAGTTATTCCGACGCCTATTCTTGCTTTTCAGGCAAAGAATTTAAATGCGTGTGCTTTGATGTTTACCGCATCTCATAACCCGCCGGAGTATTTGGGGCTTAAATTTATTCCTGATTACGCAGGGCCGGCCACAAGTGATATTACAGATAAAATTACTGCCAATCTTGGAGCCGAATTTCAGGCATTTAGATTACAAGGTTGCGTAAAAAAAGTTGATTTTGCGCCGGAATATTTCACCCATATTGAAAGTTTAATTGACTTTGACAAAATTAAAAATTGTGCAGGTATGATTATTTATGATGGGTTATATTCCGCGACGATTGGTTATTTTGATGAACTTTTACGTAGAAATGATGTGGATTTTACCTCTTTACATTTATATCATGATACGAATTTTGGTGGCGGAATGCCTGAGCCTAAGCTAAAATTTTTGCACGAATTAATAAACAAAATCAAGGTTGAAGGGCCGGCGGTGGGTTTTGCCAATGATGGTGATGGAGATAGATTTGGCGTTATTAACGAAGATGGTAAATACGTCACGCCTAATGAAATTATTGCGATTTTACTTATGCACTTGAAGAAAAACAAGGGATATTCCGGTCCTTTGGTTAAAACCGTCGGCGCAAGTTTGATGTTAAATATTTTGGCCGAAAAATTAAATGTAGAATTAATTGAAACGGCTGTTGGATTCAAATATGTTGGAGAGGCGATGCGTAAATACAACCCGATTATTGCCGGTGAAGAAAGCGGTGGTCTGAGTATCCAAAATCATATCCCGGAAAAAGACGGTATATTGGCAAATCTTTTAGTGCTAGAGGCTATGGCTTATGAAAACAAGACGTTGGTTGAGCTTCAGGCTGAGCTCAAACAACTTATTGGTAAAGAGTTTATAAATGACAGAATTGATAAACATCTTGCCAACAAAGATGAAATCAAGCCATTTTTGGCAAAATTGGAAATTTTGACTGAACTTGGCGGCTTAAAAATTACTAAAACGGACTTAACCGATGGAGTAAAATTATATTTTAACGACGGAGAAAGTTGGATTTTAGTTCGACCTAGCGGAACGGAGCCACTCCTTAGAATATATTTTGAAACTACATCAAAAGAAAAACTTGACGAATTGCAAAACTCAATTGCGCAATTATAATCTTACCAATCTTCAGAACCGAAGGTTCTAAATTCGTCGACAAATTGGTTTAATTTTGCTTCCAGTTTGTTGAGTTTTTCAAAAGTCCCTTTATCTGTGGTGTTTTTCCGTAAAACTTTTATGTCGAGAAGTTGTTCTTTGGTTTTGCGAACTTTTGCTTTAACTTTTTCGCGCGCCATAAAAGAATAACCCTCATAGGCGCAGTCTGTCGGTAAAGGTACGAACTCATTTTTGGGATATAAGCGACAAAGTTTCGGACGCATCTCGTAAACCGAGCATTTGTTGTCCTCTTGGATATATCGGCAATAATAGAAATACGTTGTTGTGTCAGCTCCTGAGGCGATTTTGTTTGATTGAATAATCGCATCTACTGCGGCCGGGTCAATCTTTCGGGCTTCATCTAGGGAAGAGTAGGGTAAAAACAGTTTCAAAAAATTGGTTGCGAGGGTGTCGCCTTTTTGGGCTGCAGCGCTAAGTTCATCAAAGGATTTTAGTGCATAGATTAAACGACAACACTTGCCGCACATTTTACAAATCTTCTTCTCTCCCAAAATTTCAGACATAAGCTTATTATAAACCAATTGCCCTTTTAGGGCAATCGGTTAATTAATGTAAATAATTTTTATCGTTTTATGCAACGAACGTGTGTGCTCGAAGCTTTGTTTAAATGTTGCAGGTCACCGGCGTGGAAACTTAATCTCCAAACTTTTTCAGCATTGACTGGAGTACTTGACCAAAAAACGCCTCTTAAATTTGCGCCTTTCATTCCTAACAAGCTTTCGTTGAAAAATAATGCTGCGAGTTCATCGCTGCTGGGTAGGCGACTTTCTGGGTCTTGAATTTTGCATGCGGCTTGAGCTCCGGCAAAATCTGTCGGTTGATCTGAATTTGCGTTAGATGTAAGTGGTATAGGGGCTACAACGTTTGGGTTATCAGGATATAATGCCGTAATAAAACCAATATCCTTCCCAAAAGTATTTGGGCCTTTACTACCGTTTAAGTCATAGATGAAATTTGCACACATTTTAGGTTGAGTATAGTGTTTTTCTTCGGTGGCTTGGATTAATGCCAGTGTTGATGTGCAAGATGGGTTGTAGTATAATGCAATGCTTTCGCCATTTTGTGTTTCAAAAGCTGCGGCTTTTGTGTCAATATTATTTAATGGATTTGTCCAATTACTGTATTGATCTGAATACGTGCTTGTAAACATTGGATTCAAGTCTGACAATTTTTTCGGCCAAGTGTTGGTTGTTCCTGTAAGATTTGTGTATGTTGATACAATTCCGCAGTCAGCCAAATGTTCATTATCACAAATGTTGTTTATTTTTAGAACTTTGGAAAGGCCTTCTGAGAGAAAAGTTTCTGCTGCGGTGTCTTCTGTTGCTGAAACCACCCCATCCGTGTTTGTTCCAGTGTAAGTTCCGTAGCCATTAAGATTTGGCATCATCGCGATGGCTTGTGACATGCGAGCATACAAAGCTTTTCGTTGTGTGTTCCAGGTACGTTCATTAATATTTGCCATTAGTGATGGCAGAGTGATCGCGGCGACTACACCAATGATTGTGAGAGATAACAAAATTTCGGCCATCGTAAACGCTAAAGATTTTTTCATATACTTCCCTTTCTGCTTGCTTGTAAAATTATTATAACCTATGTTTAAATTAAAGTCAATATATAATACTCTATTATGTAGTATTATATATTGTTTATAGAGTGTTAAAATACTCTTATTATATAAGTATGTTGGATCAAGAATTACTAGACAGAGTTGCGTTTAATATAAAGGTAGAGCGCACAATAAAACGTCTTACGCAAGCGAAATTGGCGGAACTCATTGAGGTTCATGAAAAATATATCGGAGTGATTGAGGCCGGTAAGCAGAATATTACTCTCAAAACGCTCAATAAAATTGCTAATGCACTTGGGGTTGATATTGTAAAATTGTTTGAAGTTCGTGAATAAGAGTTGTGTTTTTGCTTGCATTTCGGGTTTTCTTGCTCTAAAATGGGCTAAAGAAAGAGGTTTTTTATGCTGCCGAATGAATTAATTAAGAATGCTGAAAATATTATTGCGCCCGTTTTTGCGCAGATCGACGAGATTCGTGATTTTAATCAGGAAAAAGTTTTAAAAGCTTTTGTTGATAACAAGGTTGCGCCCGAACATTTTTATACCGTGACTGGTTACGGGCATGATGATATTGGTCGTGAGGTTTTGGATAATGTTTTTGCGCAGGTGTTTAAGGCGGAAAAAGCAATTGTTCGTATTCATTTTGTTTCCGGCACTCATACTCTTGCGTGCGCTCTGTTTGGTAATCTTCGGCACGGAGATAAACTGGTGTCTGTTGCCGGGGCGCCTTATGATACGATGCAGGAAGTTATCGGCTGCAATAATCCAAAACGTGAATCCCTTGTGGGGCACGGCGTTCAGTATGCACAAGTTCCTCTGATTAACGATATGGATGTCGATTTTGAAGGGATTGAAAAAGCTATTGATGAAACCGTTACGATGGTTTTGATTCAGCGTTCCCGTGGGTATTCGCTCAGAAAATCTCTTTCAATTGAGACTATTGAAAAAATTTGTAAAATAGTTAAATCTAAGAATCCGAACACAATTTGTTTTGTAGATAATTGTTATGGTGAATTTGTCGATACAAAAGAGCCGCTGGAAGTCGGTGCGGACTTGATTGCGGGTTCTTTGATAAAAAATCCTGGCGGAGGTATTGTTGAGGCTGGTGGCTATATTGCGGGTAAAGAGCAATATGTCGAGCAAGCTGCAATGCGTCTTACGGCCCCCGGAATTGCCGGTGAAGGCGGAGCGATGTTTAATCAGCATCGTTTGATTTTCCAAGGGCTTTTTATGGCGCCGTCAATTGTGTCAGAAGCGCTTAAAGGTGCGGTTTTGGCCGCTAAGGTTTTTGAGGAAATTGGTTATGTTTCGACCCCGAAATTTGATGAAAAACGCACTGATATCGTTCAAACAATCACTTTTGGTGCGCCGGAACCGTTAGAGCATTTTTGTCGTACAATTCAAAGTTTATCGCCTATAAATGCTTATGTCTCTCCTATTCCGGACGATGTTCCCGGCTATGAGGACAAGGTAATTATGGCTGGTGGAACGTTTATAGAAGGTTCTACTTTGGAGCTTTCGGCTGATGGGCCTTTGCGTGCGCCGTATGCGGCTTATATGCAAGGCGGATTGAATTATGCACACGTTAAAATCGTTTTGAAAAAGATTTTGGAAACATCGTTTCGCTAGTTAAAAAAAAACGCCCCGAAGGACGCCTTATATAATCAATGTCGAAAATTGTTGTTTGAGCATTGGGCTCAAACTCGCGCACGGGTAAAATGCGCGTTAAATCATATTTTTTCTGATTTTTTCTTTAGCGTTGTCAATTTGTTTAATGCGACGTTCGATTGATTTAACTTGAGATTTCAAAGCTTTACGTTGAGCTTTTATTGAAGTGTACTGAGCATCGACGTCTGCATATTGTGTTTTAACGTTCAAAAGTTCGTTTCTTACCTCAACTTGTGCGTTGTCAAGTTTCAAGATAGCGCTTTGCATGCTTTCGTTGCCTGCGGTTTCTGCAGCTGTCGCCATAGAATTTATTGTTTGAACGGTAGTTTTACCTGTATTTCCGCCGTATACGGTGTCGTCGAAATTCAATGGAGTGAATGCTGCGCCGTCAGCTAACGCTACGCCTGTGCAAACTGCGCAAAGGGTGAATGATAAAGCCAATTTAGCAAATGTAGATTTCATCTTTTATCTCCTTATTTAAAACAATTAACTCTCTTCTATGTTTCTATTCTAAACGACAATAGCTTATGTGGCAAAAAGTTTATATAAATTAACATAAGGTGAAATGTCGCCTATGGCGAGTGAATAGGTTGTTCGTTTTCAACGAGTTTTGGCCTTCGGCGAGTTAAAAGGTTAAAAAGTTAAGCGCGAGTGAGCTGAGGCATTCCAAGGCAAAACCGCGCTTTTGCCTGAATGCCGTTACACGCGAACGAGCAAGACAATGGTTAAAAGGGGTTATGCCTCAGCGCGATAAAACGCACTGAGGTTGGTTAAAAGGTTAAACGGTTAAATAGTTAAAAGGTTCGTTAAGGAATAAACAATGGCAAAACGTTGCGTTTTATCATTGTTTATTTTCTATAACCCCATTTAACCCTTTAACCTACCTACCTTTTAACACGTTACGCAATTTTCATTATGCACAAAATTATTACGCCCCCCTTGACAAACCCCTCACAATAGTGCATAATGAA
>JAZUCM010000049.1:0-62521 GCA_045639085.1 Candidatus Gastranaerophilus bacterium | reverse complement strand
TTTCTCATGTTATCCCCCTTCCCGCTTGTATCAAAAGGGGGGGAAGGCTCGGCAAAACATGTATATTTACCCCCCCAATGCCAATTATAGCAAGGACTTTGAGGCGCCCCCCCCCCCTATTGAACTTCTTATTCTTTTATTGTATTTTGTATAATTCATATTTTCATTATGCACTATGACGGGGATTTTGTCAAGTGCTGCAGGATAATTTTGTGCATAATGAAAATTATGCCACGTGTTAAAAGGTTAAAAGGTTAAAAAGTTAAAAGGGATTATGGTAAATAAACAGTAATAAAACGCTACGATTACACCATTGTTTATTACGTTAACCCCGTTTAACCTTTTAACTTTTTAACCCTTTAACTCTTTAACCTATTAACCCGCCGAAGGCGAACCCCCTTTAACAAAAATCAACATTCAGTTACATACAAAATTTGTTTATGTTAACATGATTAGGTAAATTTAAACCAAACTAGAAGAGATAATGAGTTCTGAAAACTACGGAGGATTAGCGTGAAAGTATTAATTTTAGCGGGCGGTCTAGGTACCAGATTAGGCGAAGAAACAGGCACAAAACCAAAACCAATGGTCGAAATCGGCGATTATCCGATTTTATGGCACATTATGAAAATTTATTCACACTACGGATTTAACGACTTTGTCATCCTGACAGGTTACAAATCTCACGTCATTAAAGACTATTTCGTTCACTATTACCAACGCTATTCAGACGTTACGGTCGATATGAGAACAAATAGCGTCGAACTGCACAAAATGCGTACTGAACCTTGGCGCGTAACAATGCTTTATACAGGCCAAGATACGATGACCGGCGGACGTATCAAAAAAGCCCAAGATTACGTCGGAAATGAACCGTTCTTGTTGACATACGGCGATGGCGTTTCTGACGTCAATATCGCAGAATTGGTCGATTTCCACAAAAAATCAGGAAAACTTATGACGATGACTTCCGTCCAACCTTCCGGACGTTTTGGCGCACTAAACATTTCATCAAACAACACAATTACTTCGTTCCAAGAAAAACCGAAAGGCGACGGAAACTGGATTAACGGCGGTTTCTTTGTATGTCAACCTGAAGTATTTGATTTCATCGAAGCCGGCAATCCAAAAGAAATCTTTGAACGCCGCCCATTGGAAGCTATCGCAAATGCAGGCGAACTCGTTGCGTACAAGCACGACGGATTCTGGCGTCCTATGGACACACTCCGCGACAAAATCGAACTCGACGAAATGTGGGCTTCCGGCAACGCGCCGTGGAAAGTTTGGGACAAACAAAACTCTTTTGTTAGCTTAGCAGGAAGGGTGTAGTAATGGATAAAAAAGTTTTAATTACCGGCGGGACAGGTTTTATCGGACGCCAAGTGGTAGATATTTTAATCGAAAAAGGCTATGAAGTTCATTCGCTTGTATATCCGCCTTTCGCGCCGGAAAAAGAAGGGCTTGTTCAATATGAGATGAACCTTATGGATTCTCAAGCCGTCAACGCATTTTTAAAAGAACATCATTTTGAGAACCTAATCCATCTTGCCTGGTATGTAGGTCCGAAATGTCACGTCGCCGATGTTAACTTGGACTGGACGTTAGCAACTTTACAACTGTTGAAAAGTTTTAAAGAAAATGGCGGCAAAAGATTCGTCGGCGCAGGGACAATCTCCGAATACGAGTATAAGTACGGATATCTCGTTGAAGACCAAACCCCGACCTCTCCTCAAACTCTTTACGGAGAATCAAAAAACAGTATCTACAAAATGGCAAAAGTTTACTGCAAACAAAACGGTATCGCGTTCAAATGGCCAAGAATATTCAACCTTTACGGACCGGCTGAAAAATCTGCACGCCTTATGCCATCCGTGATAAATTCGTGTTTAAAAGGTGAAGACGTCAAAGTCAGCGACTGCTTGAAATTCCAAGATTACTTACATGTAAAAGACACCGCCGCAGGCATCGTTTCTGTTTTTGAATCAGAAATCGAAGGCGCCGTCAACATTTGTTCGGGCAAACCTGTTCAACTACGCGTAATCGTTGAAAAAATCGCTCAATTGACCAATTTCAACGGTAATATTTTATGGGGCGCAGTCCCGGCAGCGTTCGGAGACGATATCGTCGTCGGAAACAATGAAAAATTAAAATCCACAGGTTGGGTTCAGAAATATTCACTCGAAGAAGGCCTGAAAGAAACAATAAATTGGTGGAAAGAAAACAACAAAGGAGAACTTTTGAATGTCTAATTTTAATAATGTTTATGCAGGAAAAACCGTTTTAGTTACCGGCCACACAGGTTTTAAAGGCAGTTGGCTCTCAATCTGGCTTACAATGCTGGGCGCTAAAGTCGTAGGTTACGCGCTTGAACCATATTCTGAACGTGGCAACTACAAGGCTTCTCACCTTGAAAAACATCTTTTTGCCGATATTAAAGGTGATATCCGCGACAGCGAAAAATTAGAAGAAACAATTCGCAAATACCAGCCGGAAGTTATTTTCCACCTGGCTGCGCAAGCCTTAGTCCGCACAGCTTACGACAACCCAAAATTCACATACGAAACCAACGTAATCGGTTCGTTGAATATTTTGGAAGCCGTACGCAAATTCGACTGCATTAAAACAGTTGTAATGATTACATCAGACAAATGCTATGAAAACGTCGAACAAATTTGGGGCTACAAAGAAACCGACAGAATGGGCGGTTATGACCCGTATTCATCGTCAAAAGGTTGCGCGGAATTATTGATTTCTTCCTACAGAAATTCTTACTTCAACCCGAAAGATTACGCAAAACACGGAAAAGCAATCGCCTCTGTTCGTGCCGGAAACGTTATCGGCGGCGGCGATTGGTCTGACAACAGATTGATTCCTGACTGCATAAGATTTATCGAAGAAGGCAAAGACATTGAAATCAGAAGTCGTCACGCAACACGTCCGTGGGAACACGTAATGGAGCCCCTAAGCGGTTATTTAAGAGTCGGTCAAAAACTTATCGAAGATCCGATTACTTACGCCGACGGATTCAACTTCGGCCCACCAATTGAATGTAATAAAACAGTCTGGGATGTCGTTGAATATTTGGTCAAATATTACGGCAAAGGTAATATCGTTGACGCCTCAGATCCAAATGCGGTCCACGAAAACACTCTTTTAAGCCTGGATGTAACTAAAGCTTATAGAATGCTCCAGTGGAAAGCAATGTTGAACTTCTACGAAGCAATCGAATTCACCGTGGACTGGTACAAAGAAGCATTACATAGTGATGATATGTTTGAATACTGCAAAAAACAAATTCAAGCACACATGGACAAAGGATACTTATGGGAACAATAATTCTAGGTAGCGGAATAGCCGGCATTTCAGCCGGCTATCATCTTGAAAAATCAGGTGAATCAGTCACAATATTTGAACGCGACAACGACTGGGGCGGACTCTGTGGGAATTTCACCATAGACGGTTTTCGTTTCGATAAATTTGTCCATTTCACATTTGCGCCGGATGAATATATCAAAAACCTTTTTGAAGAATCATCACCAACCTTTGCGCACCCGAGTATCTCCAGCAACTATTACAAAGGTTACTGGCTGAAACATCCTGCGCAAAACAATCTTGCGCCACTCCCAACCGATGAAAAAGTAGAAATCATCAAAGGTTTTATCGCAAGACAAGAAAAGCCGTTTGAGGAAATCAAAGATTATGAAGAATGGTTACGTGTTCAATATGGTGACTATTTTGCAGAAAACTTTCCGTTCCGCTACACTCGCAAATACTGGGGCGTTGAGCCGGCTGAACTTGAAACAAAATGGGTCGGCAACAGAATGCACTCACCAGACATAGACGAAGTTTTACGTGGCGCATTCGAAATCCAGGAAAAATCATTCTACTACACTTCCCACATGAAATACCCGAAAAAAGGCGGTTTCCGCTCAATACTGAACAAATGCCGCGAAGGTTTGAATATAAAATTCAACAAGGAAGTTATTAAAATTGACACAAACGCAAAGACAGTGACGTTTAAAGACGAAACAAACGCTACTTACACGCGCTTAATTTCAAGCCTTCCGCTGCCGGAAATCATCAAAATGCTTGAAAATGTTCCGCAAGAGGTTAAAATCGCAGCCGAAAGCCTTATGAATACTTGCGGCTATATGGTTTCGCTAGGGTTCAAACGTCCCGACGTTGCAAAACATCTATGGTTTTATATTTACGACGAAGACATCATGCCGGCCCGCGTCTATTCACCAAACTTAAAATCCGCCGACAATGCGCCGGAAGGTTGTAGTTCATTACAGGCAGAAATATTCTTTTCCAATAAAGCGGAAATCCCACCGGCAGAAGAAGTTCTAAAAAACACAATTGAAAAATTAACTGCGATGGGACTATTTACAGAAGATGAAATCGTTGTAAAAGACATTAGATTTGAAAAATACGCAAATATAACATTTGACAAAAACATCTACAAAAACCGTGAAATCGTATTGGATTACTTAAAAACCCGCGGGATAGAAAGCATTGGACGCTTTGGCAAATGGGATTACATGTGGACCCACCAAGCCTTCGCTACCGGCATGCAAGTCGTAGGGAAATAACTCACACTAAATATTGTTCGGGTATTTTGTACTAATAATAAAATAGAAATTTTATTTTACGGACACCGCTTCTTCAATTATTGCTTTTGCCAGCAGATAATCTTTATAGTTATTGATATCTAAAAACTCCTCTTCAGGAACTACAAATAAATAAGGTTTTTTACCAAAGAAATAAGAGTTTTCAAGCATATTTTTGTGTGATTGAATAAAAATTCCGCCATCTTGCATATACATTGGCGGCAATTCTCTAGCCGGAGTATGTCTTAGTGCGTAAGGATTATAGTTGAAAGGTTTCCCATCTTTCCATAAATGCTCCCTCAATTCAACAACAGATAACAAAGAATCGTATTCCGGCAAGTTATCTATATAAGCCTGAACAGCATTATCATAAGTAGCAGAAGACAACAATGGATTTGTACAATGAGACCAAACAACAACATCCGTTTTAATAAGCGAACACATATTGCCAATCATTTCATTAGCGCTTGCAACACTTTCATCACAATAATAATCAGGCCTTCTGATAATTTCAGCGCCTGCGCTTCTTCCTTCTTCAAGCATTTCATCGCTGTCTGAGCCCAAAACCACTCTATGAATATTTTTGCAAGCCTTTAGTTGCCTTACTTTTCTGGCAATCAAAGTTTCACCATCAAGTTGCAACATTGATTTTGCCTGAATTCTTTTTGAACCTTTTCTCGCCACGATTATTGCTGTTACTTCCATTTTATTCTCCTTGATATAAATCTTCAAACAAACCCTTTAAACCCACCGGGTTGACAGATATAATTTTTGTCTGAGGACACATTTTACGAACATACTGCGCAAAACTATGCCAAGAAGCTTTTTGTATCCTCAAATCATGTCCGACCCCATTTTTTTCTGAGTGAAAATGTCCTTCCGCTGAACAATCACATCCAACCAAATATATTTCAGCAGGATTTGTATACAGTGCAAATTGCAGTGCGGAAAAAATACACCCTTTCCAATCTCCAATCGGCTCAAATTCTAAATTATTAGCCCAATTACGACAAACACCATCCTCGATTATATATGTTCTGGCATTTGCATCAGAGATAACTTGATTAGAAATTCTTGTTATAACATTTCTTACTTGCGAGTATCTTAACTCCGGCAAAATTCCATAAAACTTTGTACAAGTATCAGGGAAATAACAATTTGCCAATTCCATATCGTTTTCGCCCTGCAAAAAATCTTGGATAAAAAGATAATCCAATTTATAATTATTATTCATAAACGCGCGGTTTACCCCAATATGTAGCGCACCCTCTATCGGTTTATAAGACTTCAAAGATGGTCCACAACCAACAACAACAATTTTTTGCCCTTTATGTTTGTTCTTGAACTCACCAAAAGTCTTAGGATGAACACTGGCCGCTTGAATATTCGTTTTTTGAAGATAATAGAAATGTTTTTGCTCATTAAGATATTGCAAATTGTTTCTGATTTTAAACTTTATACCTAAAATCGTATAAATATTATGTGTGCTTGTAGCTTCTTTTGAGAAAAACTTCGACTGTTTTTTACCTGCATTTACTCTTCGCGAATCAATTTGAACACCCATAAGATAATACTTTTTATGGGTCGACGTAAATTTCTTTTTATGAAGTCCAAAAAGATAGCTACGCACCAACTCTTTTTCGTTATGCGTTTCGTTATTAACTAAAGATTTAAAATAAAACGCAACAGGATTTCGAGCAATTTGCGCAAAACATTTTAACTCTTTGACATTAAAGAACTTATACGTAACCCTATTTTTCTCAATATGTTCATTGAAAATTCTTGCCACATCTTTCAAGAATTGTAATTTTGTTTTTTGACAACGATTGAAATAATTGTACAAGAAAGTTTGTATTTCTTGATGAATCTTTATGTCCCAAATACCCCGTTCAGCATCGACTTTTTCCAGATATCTTGTAATATATTCTTGTTCAGCAAAAATTCTTTGTGCCATAACATCCCCGGAATTAATAGACGAATTGTCGTTATCCCGACGATAATGAAGATATGCAAAAGGCGTAATAAACATACTTTTTGCGTGAACAAAAGTTTTATAAATAAACCCGACATCAGGACAAGAAATAGGTGCCTCATTATAATCAATATTATTCTCTCTAAGAAAATCATTCCTGTATAATTTTGTCCAATGCGCCGCAACACCTTCAACATATTGACGAACAGAAATTATATCATCCGTAATCTTTTTATTAAGGAATTTAGCCGGAAACTTATTAAAATATTTGTTTTCTCCCGTTTGCCCGTAATAGTAAAACATTTGAGAAACAACAACATCGACATCATTATTCGTGGCCAACTCATACAATTTCTCATAAATATTCGACTCAACCCAATCATCAGACTCCAAAAAAGCAACATACTCTCCACTAGCCGCTTTCAACCCGGCATTCATCGCCTTGCCATAACCTTGATTTGTTTCGAACCTAATCACCTTAAAGCGAAAATCTTTTTCAACATATTGCGCGATAAGTCCTTTTGACTCTTGCGTTGCCCCATTATCAATCAATAGAAATTCCACTTCTTGCAATGTTTGCGAGTGCAAACTTTCAAGGCACATTTCTAAAAACTCTGCTTTGTGATTATATATAGGTGTTAAAACCGAAACTTTTATGCTTCGCATTAATTCTTTCCTCTCAATTGTTTAGCGCTACGGATTTTTTCTTTCCACTGTTGTTTTTTAGTATTGTAATGTTCTTTTTTCTTGCCGAAAGAAATCTTCGCCATCAATTTATAACGCCAATATTTGAGGACATTACTTCTGAAATTAAACGTTTCGCGAACTTGATTTGTCAAACGACGAACTTGTGTATTATTTGAATTAATCATACGTTGCAAAATCACCTCATAATACGGAGTTCTGCGCGCATATTGCCACCATTTGTAGGCATAAGTTCGCGTAGGTTGAACCCAGGGTTTGTTTGAACCTATCCAATGAATAATGCCGGGGGAAATATCGTGATTACAATATTCTGTAAATGAACTTTCTGCCTCATCAATAACACGTTGAAGAATTATTTCGTAATTCCACTTGAAAGGCAATATCCCCATCTCTGAGGCCAAAAGCCCATTGATAACGTCTTGATCTTGGTACAAATATCTGGTTTTACCCGAGAGTTTGTTTATCATTTGGGTTGTTAAATCTCTGGAATTTAATTGACCAATGTCCATCAACATTACCCCTGTATTAAAATATTGATGCAGATTTTCAAGTTTTAGAATTTTTTGTGAATAATCAATAATATTAACACCTGTCACTGTCGCATTTTTGTTAACCCAACTACTCCAAACAGGTTCTAAAACAGATAAAATCGGAGCGCCTTTCATATCAATATTGAATAATTCTTTGGGATCTTCGTTAAATATAAGGTCTACATCCGTAAAAATTAATTTTTTATAATTCTGAAAAATTGACGGTGCACTCAATCTGTAATATGATTCCTGGCATAAATACGGGTGACTTACTATAAGTTCTTTGTTTTCAAATAGTTTAGATGGATTATAAAAACGCAAAGATAAATTTGACTTTATTTCGAAACTTTCTTTAAGTATTTCTTTATTCTCGTCTGAGATGGACTTTTCAAGGATTACAACATCATAATTTGTGTTATCATCTGTATTCGCTCTAAGTGACTCTAAATATACTGACAAATACGGAACATATTCATTTGATGAATTTGCAGCTATTGCGACATAATTGTCATTCCATACCGGCTGTAATGTTTCTAATGAATTATCCAACTGGCCTCTATCTCTTTCCATGCATCCCTCTTTTTAAACTTTTACACAACTTTTTTCTTATTATGTTGTGTTCATGATAGTATAAACAATATTGTATTTCAATTAGAGAATAAAATTTTGATAACTTTTGTAAACCTCATCTTGTTCAATGCCGATATAGCGCAAAGTCACTGATGGCGAGGAATGATTGAATATTTTTTGCAACATCGCTACATCTTTATACTGTTTGTAAAAATGATATCCGAAAGTTTTGCGCAATGTATGAGTGCCAATATTTTCTTCTATATTCATCTCTCGGCAGGCTGCGTTGAGAATTCTATACGCTGCAACCCTATCAAGACGATTTTTTCGTCTTGTTTTGAATAAAGGTTCATCTAAGTCCCTATTTTTTGTAAAATCTTTAATTAGCGATTTCAATTTTGCATTAAGGGGGAATGTTTTGTGTTTGCCGGTTTTTTGTTCAACAAGTTTTACAAGATTTTTATTTTTCACGTCAATAACGTTAAGATTGAGGATATCTGAAATCCTCAAACCCGAATTAATGCCAAAACAAAAGAGTACATAATTTCTAAAATTTGTGGCAAGTAAATAGTGTTCAAGTTTTTGAATAGTTTTTCTGTTACGAATTGGTTCAACAGTAGTCATAATTTTCTCCTTTTTATACAACATAATAAGAAAAAAGTTGTGTAAGAGTTTAAAAAGAGGGACGCATGGAAAGAGATAGAGAACAGTTGGAAAATTCATTAGAGACATTACAGCCGGTATGGAATGACAATTATGTCGCAATAGCAATGTCTAGTAGCAATGAATACGTACCGTATCTTTCAGTTTGTTTACAATCGTTGGTCGAGTACAGCTCTCCAAATAATAATTACGATATTATTATCTTTGAAAGAGGTATTACGCAAGAAAATAAAGAAATTTTATCACACCAAATTTCATGTTCTAATATATCACTAAGATTTATCAATCCAATGCCGATTATATCTCAATATGATTTGAAATTCCCCTCACACTACAATCTTGAATGTTACTTCAGATTAACATCTCCGTTAATATTAAACAATTATTCTAAACTTATTTTTACTGATGTCGATCTTATTTTCGAAGAAGATATTGCAAAACTTTATAACAAAGAAATTCATAATGCACTTGGAGCGTGTCAAGATTTAGTTTACTGCTCTTTTTTAGATACACCAGAGTTAGATATTACCAAATATGCAAAAGAAGAACTTGAACTGACAAATCCATATAAATATTTCAACACGGGAGTTATGCTCTTAAACCTTGAATATTTTAGGAATAATAATATTCCTGAAAAGCTGTTAAATATGGCGAATGAACGATTATATAAAATTTTGGAACAAGATATTTTGAATAAGTTTTTCAAAGAAAACATTACTTACCTTGAAGATGCTTGGAATTTCCCTACAATGAACCCTAAATATTTAGAATTCATGAAAAATACACAAGAAGAATACCAAGACAGATACAATATCGCTCGTAAAAATCCAAATATTATCCACTGGGCAGGCAGGGGAAAAGCCTGGAACAATCCAAATGAAGATTTAGCTTACAAATGGTGGCAGTATGCGCGCAGAACTCCGTATTATGAAGTGATTTTGCAACGATTATGGTCAAGAACGAAATTTAATCCCGCGATATTATTCGACGCGTTTCAATATCGGACAATTGTTTTAAAATATTGGAAATATAAATTTTTATCAAATTTAACTTTCGGTAAATGGTACAAACATTATAACGACAAAAAAAATATTTTCAAACAAAAAATTCGAAATGCAAAGAAATTTAGAGGTTTATAGTCATGAGCAAAATAAAAATTTCGGTAATCGTTTCAATCTACAATCACGGGCTTGAATATTTGGAAAAATGTTTAGAAAGTTTACACAACCAAAACTTAAAAGAAGAAATTGAATTTATTCTTGTTGACAATGGCGCAACCAAACCTTCAAAAAATCTGATTAACGAATACGAGAAAAAAGACAATAGATTTAAGATTATTCATTTTGAAAAAAATTTAGGATATGCAAAAGCCCTAAATGAAGGAATTAAACTCGCGCAAGGTGAATATATTGCAATCGTTGAATCCGATGACTTTGTCGCAAGTTACGCATACGAAAAGCTCTACAACCAAATCACAAAATTTGACGCAGACTGTTGTATTGCAGGATTTTATATTTACAACAACGGCAATATTCATATTGACCATTTACACAACAAACAAATTTTTTCCAATATTGACGATACAAAACCATTTTCAATTTTTGATTATCCATTCTTACTTACCTGTCACCCAAGTATTTGGGCCAAATTATATCGCGCTTCATTCTTAAAAAATATTCAATTTTGCGAACAAGGACGATATATTGACTCTCAATTTATCGTTGACTTATTCTGTAGAACCAACAAAATCATTGGTCATAAAGAACCTATCTATTATTACCGAGATGACAATCCGAATGCGAGTTCTACAAACAAAAGAAATGACTCCTCTTTAATTAGGATTATTGACGATTGGTCTATGGCTAAAGAAACTTTGAAGAAATTCGGTCACTATGAAAAACTCAAAGAAGAATTTTATTACCAAGCGTCTAAAGCCGGTTATCGTTTTTATAAAAATATCAAACAAAAATACCGAAAAGAATTTTATCAAAAATGGAAAGCTTTTGTTGCTGAACTCAAAAACGACCCCAGTTATTCATTTAAATACATGAATAATGAACAAAAAGAATTTATTCGGAATTTGTTAATCGACAATTACAAAGGCACATTAAAATATATTCCGAAAAATTCAGGATACAGTCGATTATTAAAAAACATTTTTTCAGTAAAAAATCATTCGGACGCAAAGCACAAACAATTAACAATTTTAGGCATCAAGATAAAAATCAAACGGAAAAAGAAAAAAGATGTAGTCAGTGATGCAATGTTAAGAGAAATCGCCTCTTTGAAAGAATTTATCTATCAGACAAGCTACATTCCGCAAAAAGTTGCCGCTCTGCACCAACAAGTTTTCCCGCAGTATAGAAACAAACATAGAAACGATTGTATTGCAATTGTTGGCTGTGGCCCAACATTGAACTTCTACAATCCATTACAAAACGCAGTACACATTTCCTTAAATCGCGCAATTAGGTGTTCAAATATCAATTTTGAATACGCATTCATCTGGGATTTACCGGGAACCAAGGTTGAAGAACCTGAATTCATAGAAGAATTTTTGAATTATGATTGCACAAAATTTGTCGGAATGTTCTTGCACGATAATGTTCCTAGCCCAATGGAATTAAATTATCCACACAAAGGAATTCTTCATCGTTGCTTTTCCGCATCACGCGCCGGATTTGGAATACCAACCTGTGATCCTGTTATCCATCAAGATATTAGCATCTTCCCTCTGGCCGATTTTATGAGCATTTCCTTTGGTGCATTGAATTTTGCTACCTACACCAACCCTAAGAAAATATATTTGGTAGGCTTGGATACCAAGCAAGCCCCTTGTTATGACGGAAAAGAACATAAGTATTTTATGAATGACCTACTAAGAGGCTATAAATTGTTTAAAACATTCGTTGAAAGATACTACCCTCAAACGGAAGTCATCTCCATAAATCCAGTTGGGTTGAAGGGAATGTTTAAAGATGTTTACACGCAAAGCTATGTCGATGCGCACCCGGAACTACTCAATGAAAACATCGAAATTATAAACGAAAAAGAATTAATTAATATATAAAGGAGAAAATTATGCAAAAACCCGTTATTATCGCAGAAATCGGTTGCAACCACAAAGGCGATATGGCTATCGCTCATAAAATGATTAAATTGTTAGGCACTTTTAAACTTCTTAACGAAAATTCCTACATCGATATCGTTAAATTTCAAAAACGTACTAACAAAGAACTTCTCACACCGGAAGAATACAATGCGCCTCACCCAAATCCGCGCAACAGCTACGGCGAAACCTACGGTGAGCACAGAGAATATTTAGAATTCGATCTGGAACAAAACAGACAGCTTAAACAATGGTGCGAAGAAGAAGGTATCGTTTATTCTACTTCAACCTGGGATTTAACCGCGGCAAAAGAAATCGTTTCTTTAAACCCTAAATTAATCAAAGTTCCGTCCGCAAGCAACCTCAATTTCGAAATGCTTGAATACCTACGTGACAACTACAGCGGCGAAGTTCATCTTTCTTTTGGCATGACTACGCACGAAGAAGAAAGAAAAATTGTCGATTTCTTTAAAGCTAAAAACAGAGCAAAAGACCTTGTTCTATACGCTTGCACTTCGGGCTATCCTGTTCCGTTTGAAGATATTTGTTTAAATGAAATCGTTCGTATAAAAGAAGCCTACGGCGATGATGTTAAAGCAATAGGTTTCTCAGGTCACCACCTTGGAATAGCGGTTGATGTCGCAGCTCTGGCTCTTGGTGCAACATATTTTGAACGCCATTTCACATTAGACAGAACCTGGAAAGGTACTGACCATGCAGCGTCTTTGGAACCTCAAGGGCTTCAAAAATTGGCCAGAGATTTAAGGCAAACCGCAATGGCGCTTCAATACAAGCACAAAGAAATTCTTGATATCGAAGAAGTTCAAAGAAAGAAACTTAAAAGAGGCTTGGCAAAGGTATAAGTATGGCAAACATCGCATTTATTCCGGTTCGAGGCGGAAGCAAGTCTATTCCGCTTAAAAACATAAAAATTTTGGCAGGAAAACCTCTTGTTTATTGGACAGCAAAGGCAGCTAACGACGCGCAATGTATCGACAAAGTTATTATTGCAACCGACAGTTGTGAAATTAAAAATGCAGTAACTGCGTTCAATCTTTCCAAAGTCGAACTTTACTCCCGCATGGCTGAAAACGCTACCGATACCGCTTCAACCGAGAGTGTAATGCTTGAATATATTCAAAAATCTGAGTTGAATAAAAATGACAATTTTTTCTTGATACAAGCAACGTCACCGCTTTTGAAATCAAAACACATTGATGGTATGTGGGAAAAATTCCAGCAAGACAACGCAGATTCTGCACTATCGTGTGTAATTTCAAAACGTTTCTTTTGGGCAGCAGATGGCGAACCCATAAATTATGACTACAAAAACCGTCCAAGACGTCAAGATTTTGCGGGACTTTTCATGGAAAACGGAGCATGCTACATTAATAAAGTAGAAAATATCCTCAAAGACAATAACAGGCTTTCAGGTAAAATCTCTGTCTATGAAATGCCCGAGTATACTGCGGTTGAGATAGATGAGCCCGATGATTTTCTACTTATTGAAAAATTAATGGAGAAACATCAGAATGACTAAAATAAAACTATTTGCGACAGATGTTGACGGGACAATGACCGACGCTTGTATGTATTACGCAGAAGATGGAATTGAATTAAAAAAATTCAACTTCCGAGATGGTATGGGCTTTAAATTGCTTCGCGATGCCGGTATTAAAACCGCTATCATTACGTCTGAATGCACTAGTATCGTCAAAAAAAGAGCCGATAAGCTTAAAGTCGATTATCTTTCAATGGGAACGTGGACAAAATTGAATTTTGTTAAAAATATCTGCGCAGAATTAAATATTTCATTAGATGAAGTGGCTTATATCGGTGATGATATCAACGACCTAGAACTCCTGACTGCCGTAAAATTCAAAGCTTGTCCGGCGGATGCGGTCAAAAAAGTAAAAGAAATTCCGGGAATTAAAATTCTTGAGCACAAAGGCGGAGATGGCGCTGTCCGAGAATTTATCGAATTTTTACTGGATTAATTCGTGCAAAAAACCTTTATTAATACAAACTGGACTTGCATTTTTTTTTAAGTTAAAATTGCACCATGGATAAGATTTGCATTTTAGACTGTACATTACGTGATGGCGGACGGATTATCGACTGCCGGTTTTCTGATACGCAAATTCAAAAAATAACCTCAAACCTTGCATTATCTAATATCAACATCATAGAATTGGGGTTTCTTACTTCCTCTGCAAGTACATTGATGTACCCAAATTCGACGTATTTTCAAGATATTAAAGATACAAAACCTTATATTAATGCAAATGCGCAATATTCCGTTTTTGCAAATTTCGGCCAATTTAATTTCAACACTTTGCCACCATATATCCAAGGACTTGCGCAAATAATCCGAATCGGTTTCACCTTAGAAGATTTTTCGACAAATCTCGCACAATTAAAACAAGTATTCCTGCACGTTAAATCGCTGGGTTACAAAATATTTATGCAACCCCTAAATACTCCCGCATACAGTGATGACATTTTCACAAACTTGTTAGCTTTTGCAAACGAAATTCAACCCGACTCATTCGCAATAGTCGATACTTTTGGCTCTATGTTTGAAGAAGATCTGGAACATTACTTCCTTTTAACACAAAAATTTCTTTTACCGCAAATCAACCTGGATTTCCATTCGCACAACAATTTACAGCTTTCTTTCGCAAACGCTATCTGGCTTACAAAACAAAATCTTTCAGAAAGAATTCTCATTATAGATTCGACGCTGCACGGTCTTGGGCGCGGAGGCGGAAACCTTAACACAGAACTCATTGCGCAATATTTGAACAACAAATACGCAACAAATTATAATATCAAAAATCTGATTAAAACAATAGATAAAGAAATCTTACCAATCAAACAATCCGCAAACTGGGGCTATTCTATTCAGGCCTTTTTGGGCGGGATATATAAAATTCACCCACGTAATTTAGAACCATTTTACAAGGAGTACTCAAGTGACAAAAGTTAAAATCTTTGTTTCATATAAGGATAAACATAAAATCTTACAAAACAATATTGTAACCCCGATTCAAACAGGGCGCGCCATTGCCGATGAAACTTTTAACGAAATGTTGGGTGACAACACGGGCGACAATATTTCAAACAAAAATCCGCGTTTCTGTGAACTTACCGCTCAATACTGGGTTTGGAAAAACCTTGAAAAAGTCGAAAACCCTGAATATATCGGGTTTATGCACTACCGCAGACAATTCATCTTTGATAAAAATTTACCACATTTAAATTCTGTTTGGCTGCCGGATTCAAGTTTCTACTTTTTAGACTCAATTCCAGACGATTACATGCTGCACTTTTCAGAAGATAAGATTCTGCCACATCTTGAAAATGCCGACTGCATCGTATTTAAAAAAGTCAACATCCGCCCTGTTTCTCATCAAAACGATATGAAACACCACTTCTACCTTGGAATGCCATCACAAAAAGAAGAAGTCTTTAACACATTTGAAAACGTTATCAAAACTGACTATCCGCAATATTATGAAACATTCTTGGAGTTTAAAAACGGCACCCGTATGTACTGTTGCAATTCATTTGTGATGAAAAAAGAATTATTTATAGAATACAGTGAATTCCTCTTTGGAGTACTGACAAAAGTTGATGCCCAAATTGACAGCTCACAATTCAACAGCGCGGAACAACGTTTTCTCGGATTTTTAGGAGAATTTTTGCTATCTATTTTTGTAATGCAAAAACTCAAAAATCCAACATTCACACTCAAAGAACTCGACGGAACCTACGTCAGCAATGAATACAAAAAATATGAAAAAAAATGTATAAAATACACAATCCTTGCAAGTCTGACTTTTGGCAAAAAGAAAAGATATTATTTGAAAAAATTATCTTATTATAAAAAATGCAGAAATAAATAAATTATTGTACTCGAATGCGGCGAACTTCGTTCGCCGCATTCTCCTAATAGCAAAAAAAAATCTTGCTCGGTTTTATATTAACAAGGAGAAAAACATGCAAGCAAATAACATTTACCCAACCCAACAATCTTTTAGTGGCGCATTTCGTTTTAACGCAAAAAACACAAAAGCTCAAACCGAAATTCCGCAATTATTTACCCAAGGAAGACAAATCTTCAAAGATATACTGGAACAAGGCGACCAAGTTATTGTCGTGAGAGATAACTACGACAAAAGAATCGGAAAATATATCGCTGAAAACAACATCAGCGACGTTGAATACTTTCCCACAATAAACACTAAGTGCGGACTGGATGCCGATGAACCCCAAGGCTTATTAAATTTAATCAAAGACAAAGCCATCAAAATCATCACTAATACAGAAGAAATGTTTGAAACAATAAAAACTCAACGTAAATCACCTCAAAAAACGTTACCCGCACCAAAACCTAAAACCCCTAATCCAGCCAAATTAAACGCCCAAGCGAAACTTGAAATGGTGTCAAACGCATTACGCCTTAACATCGAAGATCCTGAAATCAACACTATCAACAACCTTGTACAAATTATAGACAAAAACAAAAAAAGAAGAATTGAAATCATAACCCAACCTGCCGGCCAACAATACGTCTATGTCAAACCGGATTCCAAATCCGAAGATACAATAAAATGTCTCCTTAACAGCAAAGGCGACATAATTAAATCCTTCGAAACCCCGGACGATATTCATAAATTCCTCATGAAATTTAACCAATTAAGAAAAGAATGCACAAACACAACTTGCACAAAATAACAAAGTTTGTTATAATAGTGACATAAATTGGCATAATATAATTAAGAGGTGAATCATGAACATATCTTTAACCCCAACATTAGAAAAATTTGTACAAGACAAAGTTGCATCAGGTTTTTACAACTCTGTCAGCGAAGTCATCAGAGAAGCCCTAAGGCTACTTATTGAACGCGACACAATTCCTCAAGAACGCCTGGACATGCTCAAAAAAGATATCGAAGAAGCTCTTGATGATTTAGAGGCGGGAAAATATAGAGATGGCCACACCGTAATGAAAGAGTTAATGGCACAATATGAATAAATTAACTTTACAAATCCTAGATAAAGCCTCAGAAGATATGCAAATTATAAACAAGCATATTTCAAATGATAATCCTGAAGCTGCAAAAAAACTACTTAAAAAATTCAACAAAACATTTGAAGTTTTGTCATATTTCCCTAATTTAGGCACAACACGAAAAGATTTCAATTACAAAAATGTCAAATTTTATGTTTTAAAGAAGAAATATCTTATTATATATAAAGTTATAGACAACGAACTTTATATTCTTAGAGTTTTAGCGACATACCAAGATGTATGTTCTTTACTATAAAAACACAAGGCCTCTTTCGAGGCCTTTTATGCTATACACCTTTATAATGCGCCAGAACCATCATCAAGACAGTTACAACCACAAGAAAAAGTAATGGACTTAATACACCCGTCAGCAGAGATTTGAAACTCCCTTGCACTGCAGGCATTGTGTCTTTATCATTTGTTTCATTCATTAATTTATTCTCCTAATTTAAATATTTAAAATAAATATAGAAAGTACTTATAAATAACGAAATCGCGACCACAACAACACCATATTTAAGAAAACGCATAAAGGATATCGGATACCCTTCTTTATTAGCGTTTTCCGAAACAATAACGTTTGCCGCCGCACCAATAATCGTCATGTTACCGCCGAGACACGCCCCCAATGAAAGCGCCCACCAAAGCGGATATGTATATTCAGCACCCATCGTTTTTTGAATTTCAACAAGCATTGGAGCCATAGTTGCCGTGTATGGAATATTATCAATAATCCCCGAAATTATGCCGGATGCCCAAAGAATAATCATTGACGTTGCCGCCTGACTGCCTTGGGTTACTTTCAATATCCATTCAGCCATAAGTTTAATACCGCCGGAAGCCTCTAAGCCACCGATGATTATAAACAAGCCGATGAAAAAGAAAATTGTGTTCCATTCGACATCTTTCAATATTTCGTTTGGTTTTTCAAATATTAACAACAAACTGGCTCCAAGCATTGCAACAACACAGGTTTCAACATGAATCACATCGTGCAACATAAAACCGAGAATTACCAACGCTAAGACAATTGTGGAACGCAACATAAGATTTTTGTTTGTAATCGTGTGAGAATTGTCGATTTGCGCGACTTCTTGCATCTTTTCAGGCGTTGCAACAAGTTTGCGTTTAAACACAAGCGATAAAACTCCAACAACTACCAACAAAATAACGGCAACAACAGGCGTCAATTCTTTTACGAACTCCATAAAAGAAAGTCCGCCGGCGCTACCGATAATAATATTGGGCGGATCACCGATTAATGTAGCCGTTCCGCCAATATTTGACGCAAAAATTTCGGTCAAAAGATACGGAATAGGGTCAACTTCAAGTTTTCGTGCAATAACAAAAGTTATCGGCATAATAAGAATAACAGTTGTAACGTTATCCAAAAATGCGCTGGTTACTGCAGTAAAAATACCCAACGCAAAAAGAATTTTTACCGGATGACCTTTAGTAAATTTTAAAAGTTCGTTTGCAATCCAGTTAAAAACACCACTTCGTGTCGTAATCGCAACGATAATCATCATTGAAACAAGCAAGAAAATGACGTTAAAATCAACAAAATTTATAAAATAATGAGGATTTATAACGCCATCAGCCAACATTTTACTTTGACTAACAAGCCCCAAACAAATCGTTACCGCTGCTCCAACAAGTGCGATTGTCATTTTGGGAATTCTTTCAAGCGCAATAAATATATACGCCAACAAAAGCAATCCCGCCGAAATCACAACACTATGAGATGAAATAAATTCACTTAGCATGCCCTGCTCCTTTCGGCCATTACGCACGCAATTGCCACCGCAATTTCAGCGTCACTATCCGCTTTGACTGATTTTTTCTTTGATTGGTATTTGTCTTCTTCAACTTCTTCAGGCGCAAACTTAGAAATGAATTTAATCACCTTTGCGCATATTCCCATTACATAAATCATGACGAATAAAAAGAAGTAAACAAAACCCATACCAATAAGCATTATAAGGGTACCATCCCTTAACAAATTGATATCCATTTTTTATTTCTCCTATTAAATTTTGTAAAACCTGTGTTTTTAATAGGAATTTATTATGGCCCACGAGTGCAAATCTCATTTTTCAAATAGGAAGATATATTATGAGATTTGGAGGTAATTGTTTGATTATATTTTGATGAAAAAACTTGTTGTATGAATTTATTTTGTGCGCACCCCTTATCAAGCGAACCGTTAGCAAAAATATCTTTACGGTCGTTAATCGCAGAGATTTCAAACCCTGAATTATTTACTGCAACAATCGAATAATCCTCACGCGCAGCACTTTCATGAAGAAAACCATGCGATGCTGATTCCAAAATAGCAGGAGCCAAAACATTTTGTCCCGCAAAACTTTGCGCACTTTGAACATTAGGACAAAGTGTAATTAAAAAGGCTAGAAAAATAAATATATATTTAAGTAATCTCTTCACAAAATATATTCTAACACAAATAAAGCTTGCGTATACATTACACACTTGGGCTACTCGACTTCATCCTGTTCTTTTTTGCGTTTAGCTTTTTCCAATCTCGCCTCTTGGATTAGCAAATAAATCATTAAAATATAATTCAGTTTTCGCCACATAGAATTAGAATTTGAGAAAAAACTTATGTCCTCTTCGAACTCCAACAACTCCTTATATTCTTGGTAACGCTCAACATTTTTATTATTTAAGATGACTTTTTCATCCCCTTGAACCTGGTATAATTCGCCGTAATAGTCACGTCCCAACGTGATTTTCTTACCATCCTTACCTTCTAATGTCATCTCAAATTCATCAATATCATCTTGAGGGAAAACAGCAGTATACTTAACAGCCGGAACATCACTATTATATTTTATAAAGCCGGAAATTGTATCTTTGTTTTGTTCGTCAAGTTTTGCAACCATCAAAACTTTCTTATCATCAAGCTCAAAACCAAGCGCAAATGTGTTTTCTGCCAACATTTTGATCCTGGGTTGCTCAATATCGTTAAGTCTGTTCAGATGGAAAAACGCTGTACTTTTGCCCTTTTCTTTGCGCATATTTTGAATATCTTCAAAATATTCTATCCTATCCTTTTCTTCCTGACTCAACTCAGCCGGAGGGAACAAATCCTGCACCGCCGGATCATTTTTAAAAGTAAAAAAGACTAACGTTCCCAATATCGTCTTTCTGAGCCAATCAGGAATCTCGTCTTTGCCTGAAGGCTTAGGACTTTGACTTTCAAACTCATCTTTCTCATATCCGCCTTTAGGCGAACCCATCGTCGCAGTAGAACAAAACGTAGGCTTATAATTTGCCGCTGTATTATGATAATTAAAACTTTTTACACTTGAAATTTTCATATTCAGATAAAACACAAACAAAATTTTTTTTGCTATTTGGGTATAAAAAAGGCCCCGCTTACGCGGCTCCTTCATAAAATCTATTTTCCAATCAAAGTATTCCAAGCATCTTTTTTCTCTTGAATTTTTCTGTTGGTTTCAGCTTGCTTAGCTTCGCGAGCCTTTTTATCAGCCTCTAATTTTTTTTGAAACTCGGCTTGCTTAGCTTCGCGCGCTTTTTTATCGGCCTCGATTTGTTTTTGAAGTTCGATTTTTTTAGCCTCTTGAGCTTTTTGTCTTGCCTCTGCATCTTTTCTCAATTGTTGTTCTTTTTTTACAATTCCGGAAGTATATTTATCAACCAAAGAGCCTGTATAAGTTTCTGCAGCAAAAGATGCACCTACAGAAACAAACGCCAACATAGCCAAGCTTGCCATAAATTTTTTCATAAAATTTTCTCCTTATTTCAATAATAACACTACACTTAACACCACAATTATAACATTGCATAACAGAATGTCAAATTCCTTGGCTAATAAATCATCTTAACATTCTTAACATTTTCCCCAAAATCCGCAACCCTAGGTATTGACAAACAAAAACTATCATGATAGTATTCATCTAGGGTAAATGTATATTTATAAGTCTTGTCTATTGACGAGACTTTCTTTTTCTGCGCTCAGCCCGTTATAACAGCCTCTAGCGGGTAAATAACTCTTGAACCTTATCTAAATCTTCGTTTAAAAGCATGCTTTGAAACTCTTCACATTCAGCACATGCCTCAAGTAGTTGAGAATAATTTGGGCTATGTAAAACCTTCGCCGGATTTACAGTCTCATCCAGCGCCAATTTAACAGTCGTTTCGGTGCGCGAGTGAATTTTAACCAAACCGATTTCTTCCATAATCGCAAACAAAAGCCCCAAAACCTCATCGGATTTACCTAAAAACGCCGCGAACTTATAAAGTTCAACAACCCCATCATTATAATTTACCGCATATTTTAGCATCTTATACACAGTTTGAATAAATTCTTCTTGCGAAAAGCGTTTAACCTCATAGCCCATCAAGTGAATTGTATTTGCGCCGGTTTTTTCCAAAATTTCACAAAGTGCAACTTTATCCGCCGGATAATCAAAAAACATCACTGCATCACAAACTTCCGACATATTTCGATTAAAAACTCTTTGCGTAAGCGCAGAATAAGGCTTTAACATATCCAAAACGTTCTTACTTTGGGCAAAAACACGTATGTTTAACTTCGACGTCTTAACATAATCCTCAACCATAGGGAGAATATTAGTTTTGCGCCGGTGGTCAAAAAATCTTAATTCATTTTTTTCGTCAACTTCTTTCTCGTACTCAATCGCATCGGAATGCACGTCCTGAATAATTAGTTGCAAATACTTATTACCGTTAAACTCGTTAATATTTGGGTGGAAAAGTATATCAACATAATCTCCAGGATTAAGCGTTACATCGCCATTTTGCCACCAAATGCAAGTCAATTCATGACCATTTGCTTCGCAGGTAAGTTTCAGATGATTTTTATCCTGCCCCATCAACTTTTTCTCTTTTATGATTAAATTCTCAACCGCAAAGACAGGATTCGGATTAGACGCCCCAAACGGCTCGAAGATTTCCAACTCTTCCAACAGTTGCTCGGTAATATCCCCGGGCGCAAGTTTCAAGTCAACTTCCACAAAAGGTTTTAACTCTTCACCGTTCAACATCTCTTTAACTGTTTTATTAATTGAGGTTTTAACTTGCTCGAACGAAGCCTTTTCCTTTGAAAACGCACATCCGCCAGCAAGTTCATGACCGCCAAACCCGTCGAAAAGTTCCACATTTTCATTAAGAATATCAAAAATATTCAGACCTTTTACGCCACGCGCAGAACAGCGAAACTGTTGTGTTTCTTCCGAATACGTCATCAAAAAGGCGGGTTTATGATATTTTTCCACAAACTTTGACGCTACAATCCCAATGATACCAATATGCCAACCGGGATTAAATAACACTATTGCCGGATTTTTGCAACCTTCTTTCTGCCACATTTCATCAGCCTCGGCAAAAGTATCAGCACAAAGAGTCTGCCGAATTGTGTTAAACTCATTCAATGTTTGAACAGCAAATTGAATTTCCGTAGGATTGTCACTCAAAAGAAGTTTCATTGCGCTATCTACATTTTCAAGCCTTCCGGAAGCATTAAGTCGCGGTGCAACACCAAAAGCCACAATCTCGGATGTTATCGGCTTTTCCAGGGAATAACCGGCACTTTGCAAAAGTTCGCGCAACCCTTGATGATTAAGAATCAACTCCAAACCACGTTTCACAAAACATCTGTTTTCACCTAACAACGGAACAATATCCGCAACCGTTCCGACAGCAACCAACGGCAAAATTTTTAGAACAAACTCCACTTTGTCAAATTTTTCCAGCAACGCCTGAGCCAACTTAAAAGCAACACCAACACCGGCAAGATACGTCAACTCTTTAATCTTACGGGCTGAAAGGTTTTCCGACAACGCATTTGGCGCCTTTGGATTAATGATTGCAAGAGCCTGCGGAACTTCATCTTTTGACTCGTGGTGGTCGGTGATAATCGTATCAACCCCAAAACTCTTCAAAAACGCGACTTCTTTTACATTGCTTATACCACAGTCAACGGTAATAATAAGCCGAGGTTTTTTCGCGGTTATAATTTTGACAAGCGACGCAGAGTCTAAGCCGTGCCCTTCTTTTTCCCTATCCGGGATATAATACTCAACATTGGCCTCTAAATGAGTAAGCGTCTTAAACAATAGGGAAGTAGAAGTCACACCGTCAGCATCAAAGTCGCCGTAAATCACAATTTTTTCCCGATTTACAATAGCTTTAACAATCCTGTCGACAGCCTTTTGCATATCCGTAAACTCATAAGGCGAAGTCAACTTCATCTCAAGCGGGTTCAAAAACTCTTCAACCTCATCCGGCTCACTCAACCCACGGGAAAGAAGAAGCCTTTTGGTCAAAGCGACTTCTTCTTTCGCACATTTATTATAAATCCACTCTTTAAACTTCATTATCTGAATGCCACAGCCTGCTCTTTAATAATATTTCCAAGGACTTCAATCGCTTTTTTGAGTTGAACATCATCCTTATTTTTAACGTTTTCCTCTGTCAACTCAACCTCAATATCCGGCGTAATACCTTTTTTGTGAATATCACTTCCGCTCGGCGTCAAATACTTTTGAATGGTAATATTCATGCCGGAATTCAACGGAAGATGGTTGACTTCTTGCACCAAACCTTTCCCGAAAGATTTTTCCCCGATGATAATCGCACGGCCATGATCTTTAAGTGCCCCAGAGAGAATTTCACTGGCTGATGCGGAGCCCTTATTAATCAAAACCACAATCGGCTGATTAGAATAAACCGTCTTAACCGCACGTTGAGAAACCTTATAACCGTTTCTATCCACCGTACTAACGATTACACCACCAGGCAAAAACATATCAGAAATGTTTATTGCGTTATCCAAAAGCCCGCCCGGGTTTGAACGTAAATCAATAATAAGCCCGTCTTTATCTCGTGCCTGCGCCAAAGTATTCGTAAATTCTTTTGTTAAATTACGGCTCAAGAACGAACTAATTTTGATGTAGCCCATATTATCAGGAATTACCGTATCAAACGGTGTTTTTTGAGAAATAGACTTGATTTCAATATTTGCTCTGGTAACCCTATAGACTCGAGGTGCCGTATCTTTACGTTTAATCAAAAGATTAACGGAAGTACCTTCTTGCCCTCTGATTTTATCCGCAGCTTTATCAACGGTAATACCCTTTGTGCTTATGCCATCTATCTCGAGGATTTCATCGTCGGCCAAAATCCCGGCACGCTCAGCCGGAGTACCTTCAAGCGGAGCAATTACCATCAATTTACCGTCCTTAACAGCAATTTGAATCCCAATACCTTTAAGCGAGCCTTGAATAGAACTCGTTTCTTCTGCAAACTCTTTAGGGTCTAAAAATCTGGTGTATGGGTCGTTCAAACTCGCCAACATCGTCGCAATCGCAACATAAGCGTCCTCTTGAGTTTTTATTGATGCATCATATTTGTGGCGCCATCTCGCCCAATTCTGTTCATTATTCGTTTGGTCAACGTATTTTGTATTGACATTCCGCCACACATAATCGTACAAGTCCTGCGGCGTATTTGCCAACGCTACACACGGAACGGTCAAGGCCAAGCCCAACAACAATGTTACAATTGATTTCTTTGTATTCTTTTTCTTAATCATATTATACTCTTCCTCCTCCAACATAATCTTTCAACTATGAAGACGGATAATTTTTACAAAAGTTCCCGCAAAATTTACGAATCCTACTTCCAACAATATACCATAAGTATCGAAAAATATCTACACCCAAAAGTTGAGAATTTATAAAGGCCGCATTCGCGGCCTTAAAAACTTATATAACCGGAATATCAATCGGTTCAACCAATATAACATTCAATATCTCATTAGGCTTTAGATTAACGTCTTTTCCGTTGGCAAACAGTGCGTAAATATCAGCCCCGACCGAATAAGCTCCGCCGGCGATTCCTCCGCCAATCGCACAAACAGGTACAGTCAAAATTCTAAACCAACCGCCGGCAAAATCTTCGAAGGTTTCATTACCCCATTCTGTTGCATTTTTTGTAATGTCAACGGTTTTATTCCAGTTTTCAACAATTGCCTGTTTATACCCTTGAGACGCAGCAATTCCACCATCATAAGTCATATCCGCACGCCCTGTTATAGACAAAGAAAGAGGAATTTGACGACCATTTGGAGTAACAATGTGGTCAAAATCTAAATAAAGAATTGCTCCACGTGACAATTTCTTCGCAGGTTCTATCTTTTTAATCGAACCGCGAATCAACGACCCCATAGGCAAAATCACATCATTATCCTGAAACTGATCCGTCATCAACACAGCCTGAAACTCTTGACCTTCAATATTTGTAGCCGTTGAAACAGTATTCATCAGTTTAAGTTCAAACTTAGTTCCCGCAGGAATTCTTTTAGTCTTTGCGTTTGCATTAAACGGCGCCGCCACAACCACTTGAGTTAAAAATAGTGCCATCACTAAAAACGAAAATAGTTTTCTCATAATTCTCTCCCCATTTATGTGCCTGTTACTATTCTAATAAAATTGTGAACATTTTGCAATAGGTTGCAAGAAATTAACTCTTAATTTATAATTTTTTTATGTCTGATTTAGAAAAAATAGAAAATTTACAAAACACATTACGCAATGATCCATCAAACTTTCAAGCAAGACGCCGCTTGGCAATGCTGCTTTTAGATAACGGCTACAAGGAAGAAGCCCTTGCACATCTTTTACATCTTAGTGAAATTTTCAAAAATGATAGCGAACTATACTACAATATCGGAATAGTTTACGAAAAGTTAAAAGATTTAAACAACGCGCAACAAGCATATCTTAAAGCCGTCGAGCTGGCGCCGGATGACATGGATTCATTCTATAATTTAGGCCTGGTTTACACAGATAGAAAGCTTTACGACAAAGCGATCGACTGTTTTGAAACCGTTTTAGACAGCGACAACGAAGATTCAAACACCTATTTTAACATCGGAATTTGTTATTTCAAACAAGACAAGATAGATTCAGCCAAATATTATTTCGAACGCACCATCGAATTAAACCCTGAGGATTTATACGCACATTTTTATCTGGGAAACATACACAAAAGCCTCGGGGATTTAACTTCAGCACGCAAAGAATTTGAAAAAGTTTTGGAAATTTCTCCTGATTACAGTTGGGCATATTTTAATCTTGGAGTAATTGATTTTGAAGAAGGAAACATTTCTTCCGCAACAAATAATTTACAACAAACAATTAATTACAACCCCAAAGACGTTGATGCGTACAAAATTTGGTCCCGCATATTAATAAAAAACAAAGATTTTGCACAAGCATTAAAGATTATTAACACCGCCTTGAACAAATGCGGCGAAAACGGAGATCTATTTTATCTACAGGGAGAAATCCTAAACCGAACCGGCAACAAAGAAGGCGCAAAAGAATCCCTATCAGCTGCATTGAGAAATTATAATTCGCTCACTTGCGACATCGCATTTGTCAAAGAAAAATTGGGAACTATTCACGGATAATTTTTTTGTGTTAAAATAGTTTTGAAGTAGAGTTTTACCATGGATCAAGATACTTATATGAAAATAATGGGCTATGTACCAACCGTTGTGGAAGCATCATCACGCGGCGAACGCTCATTTGATATATTTTCAAGATTGTTAAGAGAAAGAATTATTTTTCTCGGCTCAGAAATTGACGACGAAGTAGCAAATTCAATCGTTGCGCAACTGTTACTTTTGGATAGCGAAAATTCAGAAAAAGACATTATGCTGTACATCAACAGCCCGGGTGGCGTCATTACTGCCGGCTTGGCGATTTATGACACTATGAACCTCATCAAATCAGACGTATGCACAATTTGTTTAGGCGAAGCAGCATCTATGGGCGCATTCTTACTATCTGCGGGCACAAAAGGCAAACGCATGGCACTACCCGGCGCAAGAATCATGATTCACCAACCGCTAGGTGGCGCAAAAGGACAAGCTACTGACATCGAAATCGAAGCAAAAGAAATTTTGAGAATGAAATCAATGTTAAACGGCATTTTGGCAGAAAATTGCGGCCAATCAATCGAAAAAATCAAAGAAGACACCGAGCGCGACCACTATATGTCAGCACAAGAAGCTTGCGAATATGGCTTAATTGACAAAGTCGTTACAAAAGGAATGTAAAAAAGGGGCCAAAAGCCCCTTTTAAATTAGATTTACATGGGGTTGCAAAGATTTATTTTTTGTGATATAATTATGACAGCGAAGTGAAATTTATTTGTATATTTATCTTTTACGAGGAGAATATTGAATTTTTCAATTCAAATACAGTGTATTTAGAGAAGTATTTTATTAAAAGTTAAGAGGCTATTTGTTATGTATGTAAACAAATGTATCAAGTGTGGTCGTGAGTTTGAGACCAAAAACCCTAAAAGAGTAATTTGTCCTGAATGCTTATACCCTGATAAAAGTATGATGTTAAACAGCGAACCAAAAGCTGAAACACCGGCGCCACAATCTTATTCTGCCGGCGGATACGATAACCGTGCACAAGAAGAAGTTCCAAGATTTTACAGCGCAGGCGGAAACGACGATCAACCAAGATACTCCAGACCGCAACGTCCATCTTATGACAATCGCGACAGAAATTATAATCGCGGGGGCTACGGCCAGCGTCCGCAAGGCGGAAATCGCTACCAGAATAACAACAACCGCGGCGGCTACGGCCAACGCCCGCAAGGCGGAAACCGTTACCAAAACAACAACAATCGCGGCGGTTTCGGCCAACGTCCGCAAGGCGGCGGAAGATTCCAAGGTGGAAAACGCCCTATGCCACGCAACAAAGCGCCTAAACAACTTTTAGTAAGCAAAGATCAATTGGCTCAAATTGAATTATTGTACAAGATGATGATGCCTCTTCCAAACCCTGATGCGCACGAAGTTATTGCAGAAAAAATCGGATTGGAACCAAGAAAAGTATTTTTCGGCATAAATCTTGTCAGACAAAAAATGTTATTGCCAAAACTTCCGTTCCCGAAACGTAAACTGGCGATTTCACCGGACCAATTGTTCGCAATAAAAAATCTTTACGGTTTATTGTTGCCATTGCCTCCAATCGGTTGCCACAAAATTATTGCAGCACAATTAAAAATGGATGAGTGGCGCGTTCACGTCGGTATTGGTTTAATCAGAGCACAAATGGGTCTTCCGCGCTGGAACGAAGAAAGAACAGATGTCCCGGAAGCTTTAATTGAAAAAACAAGACTTTCTAACGAAGCAAAAGCTCAAAAAGAAGCGGAAAAACAAGCGCAAGCCGCAGCCAAAGCCGCTGAGGCAGCAGCAAAAGCAAGCGAAGAAGTCGTTGAAGAGAAAGTCGAAGAATCGGTAGTTGAAACTCCAACAGAAGAAGTTGTTGTCGAAAAGCCAAAAAGAGGCAGAAAACCAAAAACTAATGAGTAAATTCGTTTCGGTCGGCAAAATTCTGAATTTCCACGGGATTAAGGGCGAGGCAAAAGTCGGATTTTCAAAAAACCAACAAGACTTTTTTCTCGGATTGAAATCTGTCTTCATCAAAAAAGACAGCGAGTATTTACCGTTTGAAATCGAATCAATTAGACTGAACAAAACTTTTGCTCTCATAAAATTCGCCGAGATTTCATCAATCAACGAACTTTTAGAGTACAAAGGCTGTCTTCTTTTTGTACAAGAAGAGCTTATTCGCGAGTCGCTGGATGAAGACGAGTTTTTGATTGATGAATTAGTGGGCCTTGGTGTTTACGATACGAACGACAAAAATTTGGGATTTGTTGTCGGAGTTTCTAATAACGGTGCTACCGACTTACTTTCCGTAAAAACAAAAACAGGAAAAGTTTCTCTGGTTCCGTTTGTAAAAGCGATTGTTCCGGCGGTGGATATAAAATCAAAAAAAATCACAGTCAATAACATTGAAGGATTGCTGGACTAATGCGTTTTGATGTTTTAACCTTGTTTCCTGAAATTATTGAATCTTATTGCAACGTTAGTATAATGAAACGCGCGCGCGAAAGCGAAGTTTTTTCGGTAAATACAATTAATCCACGCGACTTCACCCTTGACAAACATAAAAAAGTCGATGACACCCCATACGGCGGTGGTGCAGGCATGGTTTTGATGCCACAACCCTATATTGACGCGTATGAAAGCGTTGAGCGTGACGAAAATTCCATCACTGTAATGCTTACCCCTCAAGGGAAACCTCTAAACGACAGCCTGGTAAATGAATTGGCCAAGTTCGACCAAATAGTTATGCTTTGCGGGCATTACGAAGGTTTTGACGAAAGAATTCGGGAAATAATTAAGCCCACAGAAATTTCCGTGGGGGATTTTGTCTTGACTGGAGGGGAATTACCGGCCCTTTGCCTCATCGACGCTGTCAGCCGCAAAATCGAAGGGACGCTCGGAAAAATCGAATCCGCAGACTACGACACATTTTCTAACGGGCTAATAGAATACCCACATTACACAAAACCCCGTGTTTACCGCGGATTAGAGGTGCCCGAAGTCCTATTAAACGGCAACCACAAACTTATTGAGGAATTCCGCTTGCAAGAAAGTTTGAAACGAACACAAGCAAAACGCCCTGATTTATACGAAAAATATTTAAAAAATCAACACTAATTTACGGTTTCCGGCGCCCCTGGCAAAATCGGTTCTTCGTTCATACGCTTAACACTGGTTTTTATGTATGATTTTACAGCCGGAGTAATTAGAAGGTCGGGTTCAGAAATCGTGAATCCATCCAAAATCGTTATGCCACGCTGGTAATCACCACTTTCGACATACAAAATCCCACTCAACAAACGGTTATAGGGATTAGAAAAATCCTTGTACTGCTCAAGTTTTTGTTCCAATTGTTTGTTTGCGATGTGGCATTTTGCAAGATTAATATAATAATTCAGATTTAAATTATACAAGATAAGAGCGCGTTCGAAACAATCAAGCGCCAATTCCGGGTGGCCGATTTTCATATAACATTCGCCGAGATTGTTGTAATAAACGGCACTGGCCTGGGATTCCGGGTTCAAACTTATCGCAATTTTAAATTCCTGGATTGCCGCATAATAAATATATTCGCGCATATAATTAATGCCCAAATTATTATGGTGGTTTGCATTTTTCACCGCGTTAATGACCATCACATCAGGTTTTCGATAGCCCGATGTGAAAACAGTAGCCAATATTAAACTAAGAATTATAAGTGTTTTTTTTATCATGCAACGTCAATTTCCAAACCTTCATAGGCAAAAATTCTAGATTCATTGCCAAACTCTTCTTTAAGTCGGTCCAATTTTTCATCATCATAAGTTGGATCAAAGTGGAAAAAGACCAGTTTTTGAGCATTCATTTGTTTTTGGGCATCAATTGCCATCTCGAATGTTGAGTGTCCAAAACCTTGTTTTGGAGCATAAGTATCCAAATAATCCTCCGTTGTATATTGCGCATCGTGAATCAAAACATTACAATTTCTGGCAAATTTTGCAAGTTTTTTGTCCGTGCCCACATAACTTTCTTTGTCCGTCGCATAAACAACAGATTTATCTTTATATGCAATTTTGTAAATCATCACTCCATTTTGCGGATGTGCATAAGATTTATAACAAGAAATTACGACCTGTTCCCCTTGCGGCACTAAATCGGCGTCATTTTCAATTCTCTTCACAATCGGTTCTGCATCAGCCTCCAGAATTACGCAATCCGTTTCTTGAATATTATGTATATTCAATTGTCCGGCCATATCGCCCAAATCCAGCGGAAAAGATTTATTAAACAACAACGTTGAAAGTTCTTGCGCAAGATCTTCTTCCCAGTCACAATTTCCGAAAACATTCACTACACTGGAGCCGACATGCAACGGGCGGAAAAAAGTAAATCCCTGGATATGATCTTGATGAATATGAGAGAGCAACATTGTTGCCTTAATATTTTTGCGCTCAGCCTTGTTCATCGAGGAATTAAGATGTTCCTTTAAAAGGTCATTTCCCAACTCTATCAACCCGGTTCCGGCATCAAGAATTATCAACCTGTCACCAACCTGAATTTCCACGCAAGAAGTGTTGCCACCATATTTCAAAAACTCAGCCTTAGCAACCGGGTAACTTCCGCGAACCCCTCTGAATTTAATTTTGAATTCACTCATTATATTCCTCATTTCTTTTTTATTATCGTGTAAATACCGTTTTTATCTAATTCTTCACCCTCTGGTATCGCAGGCGTTACAAGAAATAATTTTGCTTTATTTCTTAAATTACTCAATCTGGTATTATTAGTTTTAATGTCAAAAATCACTTTGTCATCTTCATTAGTAATTTTTACTTCTCTAAAAGCATTCGGATAACTTGCCAACGACGGAGTACTTACAAAAAGCAAATTGTTCATCTGTTTAATCCGTGAAACGTGATAATGCCCCTGAAAAACCGCAATTGGATTTCTATATTTTGCCAGAAGATTCATCACTTCTTGACTATTTAGTAATCTATGATTAGGTTCAGCGATAGGCTCCCAAATCGGAACGTGCAAAAATATCAGCACCACTTGTTTTTGCGCCGCAGAAAGCTCCCTGTCCAACCACGCGAGTTGTTCGTTTGAAATTTGTCCGTTGGAAGTCAATCTGTCACGAATAATTGAATCCAAAACTATAACTCTAAATCCCGCCTTTGGTGTAAACGCATAATATGTTTTATCAAATTTAAAATTCGCATTAGATTTTTTCACATCAGCCAAAAACCTTGCCGGCGTCAAATGACCGCCCAACATGGAATCATGGTTGCCAAAAGTGAAATACCAAGGAACATTTATTTCTCTGGTATGTTCCAAGAATCCCAGCAACTCAGACTCCCTAGCCTTATCGACCAAGTCACCGCCAAACATAACAAATGAAACATCATTCATTTCATTCGTTTGCGCAATCGCATCGTCTAAAAGAGCCCCGGAATCTTTTAGCAATTTATATGGAGTATTGCCCAACTCCGCGCTAAAATGAATATCAGAAATATGAACAAACTTCAATTCATCAATATTTTGAGCAAAACTATTCAGGCAAAACATCAGCCCGATTATAGCAAAAGTGGCAACAATCAGGTTGCGTAAAAGTTTAAAAAATCCTCTTTTTTTTCTTCTAGCCTTCATTAATTCTCACTTTGGACAATAAAGCAGTTCTCCGCAACCGGCTCGTCTTGCTCCCCGCAAGCCGACCCGTTGCGTCGCTGTCTCATACGCCACTCTCAAAAATTCCCTCACGTTCCGTTTCGTGAATTTTTGTTCGGGTATCATTATACATCGGAAGTATCGTTTTGTCGTCCTCAAAAAGAATGATTGCCCGGTCAAAATTCAATATTGCGTTTTTGTAATTCCCCAGTTTATAATCGCAAATACCCAGATACTTATACACAATTGCAATCTGAAGATCTTCGCTAATTTTATCCAAAATATCTCTTGCTTGTTGATATTTGCCCATCTCTGCCAGGATAATGGCTTCGGTTAGCTGATACTCAGGGTTTGAATAAACAGCCTGCGCGGATTTTATATCCCTCAATGCAGATTGAGTTTCGCCGATATTCATATTAGATTTAGCACGCAACATAAACGCAAAATCTGAGCGCGGCTCTTTATTCAAATAAATATCAAGATTACTTTTAGCCTCACGGAAATTTTTCATCTCATAACAAACTACCGCCAATCCCAGATAATTCGGAGCAAATGTCGGATTTTCATTTATACCTTTTTTGTAATATGCCGCCGCCTTTGGATAATCTTTTTCTACCCGAAACTGTTCCGCCTGAGAATACGTATTATTTCGCGGCACGGCAACAACCGTGTGAACATTTTGCCCCGAAACCTTCATCAAACTGTTTTTGATTTCCATCAATCTGGAATTTTGAGGCTCAATAGACAATGCTTTATTAATATATGTCATCGCCTGAGAATATTTACCATCTCTAGCAAGTGAAGAGGCTATATCAACATAATCCTCGGTTAAAGCTCCTGCAAATGCTAACGTCGGAACAAACAAGTATAATAAAACTGTAAAAAAACACCTTTTCATAACTTTATTATATCACAAAACCGACCCTAAGGCCAGTTTTGTAAAATTCCACATAAAACGTTCTTACTCTGACATATATGATGCGAACAAAGGCATATAAAGTGCTAACGCCAACACGCAAACAACTGCACCGATTACAAGTAACATTATCGGTTCAATCATCTTTGTCAACGTCGAAATAATATCGTTCAACTTTTTATCGATATAGTTAGTACATTGTCCAAGCATATCGCCCAAACGACCTGACTGTTCACCTGTCGCAATCATAAACAAAATCATCTTAGGAACAACACCTGTCGCACGCAAAGCAACTGACAAATGTTGACCTTTAGAAACGTTAATTATAGATTCTTCAAGCTGTTCTCTCAAAACATCGTTTGTAATAGTCAAAATCGCCAAGTGCAAACACTCAACAATCGGAATACCCGCATCGTACGCAACACGCATAACTGCAACAAAGTTCGAAAAATCACCAAACATCAACATTATGTTAATAAGAGGTATTTTCAAACTAATACCGTGAACAATTTTTCTGGTAGGTGCATAACGCATAATCGCCGTTGTTGCAGCAAAAAAAGCAATAAAACCTATCGGAATACAAACCCAGTTAGCCTTTAAGAACAAACCAGCTTCCATTAATGCAGATGTAAGCCACGGCAATTCCTGTCCCATATTGTCAAACATGTCTTTAAAAACAGGGAATACAAACAACAACATAATCAAGGTAATTACAACAGACAACAGAACGACAAACGCCGGATACATCAATGTCCCGATAATTTGTCCTCTAATTTCCGCTTGTTTACTCAACAATTCCAACAGACGATCCAAGGTTTTTTCAAGTTCCCCGGTATCTTCACCGGCTTTACAAAGACCGATATACAAATGCCCAAATTGCATAGGATATCTGGCAATAGTTCCCGAAAAAGTTCCACCGCCGATAATCTGTTTTCTCAATTCTTTCGCGACTTTTCTAAGTTTAGCCTTGGCCGCATCGTTTTCAATAAACATCAACGATTCAATAATCGGAATCCCTGCCTGAACCAAAATTTGCATTGTAGAAGTAAATTCGATTTTATCCTGCAATCCCAATGTAGGCAACGGCGCCAATACAGCCTTCTGGACATTCGTAGAACCCTGTTTTTCATTAACAATACTTATAGGCGTATAACCAAGTCGCTTGATACTCGCTTTTGCCTCTGTAATATCAGTAGCCTCGATTTTACCACTAACTACATCTCTATTATTTTTTAATGCTGTATAATTAAATATTGGCATAATAATCCTTTTTATTCAGTCGCTAAACCTAATACACGTACAAATTCTTCTATAGATGTTCTACCGTCTTTTATATGACGCAAGCAAGCTGTTTGCAAGACTGACATACCTTCTTTTACGGCCTGAGCTTCAATATCCAAATCGTGCGAACCTTTAGCAATTAATTTTTTAATCTCTTTGGTAATAGGCATAATCTCATAAACGCCCATACGACCTTTGTAGCCTGAAAATTCACATTCTTCGCAACCTACCGGGCCATAAATAGGAGTTTTCATAAATTCTTCAATCTCTAATTCATCACGCAAAACTTTACGCGCCTGTTCATAAGACGGGAAAAATTGTTCCTTACATTTATCACAAAGTCTTCTGACCAAACGTTGCGCAATTACACCTGTAAGCGTTGACGCTACAAGATAATCCTTCGCGCCCATTTCAATCAAACGAGTAACCGTAGCTGCTGCAGAGTTTGTGTGGACCGTACTCAACACCAAGTGCCCGGTTAAAGCCGCCGCAACCGCAATTTCCAAAGTTTCATAGTCACGAATCTCACCGATAAGAATAATATCAGGGTCTTGACGCAAGATAGATTTCATACACGCAGCAAATGTAATGCCGGCTTTTGTGTTAACTTGAGATTGGTTAATACCGTCAAGACGGATTTCTATCGGGTCCTCAATCGTGGTAATGTTAACGGTTTCATCATTCAAACTCTTCAACACGGAATAAAGTGTAGTTGTTTTACCAGAACCTGTTGGCCCTGAGGTCAAAATAATTCCATTCGGCGCTGAACACATGTCGCGAACTTTGCTTATTTCTTCACGAGATGCTCCGACGAGATTTATCGTTTTGTCCATCGCGTTCAAACTTACTGCCGGCGCAAGAATACGGATTACAATCTTTTCTTTACCTGAAACCGGCAAAGATGAAATACGAAAGTCATACGCCCCACCTTTGTAATTCATCGAGAACGTACCGTCTTGAGGACGTCTGTGCTCAGCAATGTTCAAACGTGCAATAACTTTAAAACGCGAAATAATAGAGTTTTCCGCTTTCTTAGGAATATCAAAAACCTTACGTAACATACCATCTTTACGGTAACGTACAATATAATTGTTTAAACGCGGCTCAATATGAATATCGGAAACCTTATTATCAATAGCATTTGTAACAATCTTGTTTACGAACATCGCAACGGAACCGGCTGAATCGTTCAAATCCTTATCAACCATTTCCGCCAAAGATTGTTCTTGTTTAAACGCGCTTGCTTCTTCTGATGCCATTTGCATCAATTTGTCAGTTTCTTTTTTCTCTTCAGAGAAGTGTTTCGCAAGAGCGTTCTCAAACTCAAACGCCGTAATCAACAATTGCTTTGGTTGCAACCCGGTCAAGTATTGAATGTTCTTCAATATCGCCGGTTTCAAGAGTGACACCGTACCGATTAAGATTTCTTTTTCGTCAGAATATACAGGAATACATCTGTTTACACGAATAAAATCTTCTGAAAGTAAATTGATATACTGCGCTTGCTTTTGAATTTGTTCTGCGGTAACAAAATCAATCCCGGTCTGAACATGCAAATAGCGCTTCAATTGTTCAAGTGAGATATAACCCAGTTTACAAAGAACAGAACCGACAGGCGTTTTTGTTTTTTTACTCTCAGCCAAAGCCTCAAGCAATTGTGCGTCTGTGATAATGCCGTCATCCAGGAGCATTTCACCGATTTTATGACGACTTTCTTTTACTCTGTCCCCGGTCGCTGTCAAATCAATATTGATATTCGAAGCCTTGATTAATTCCACCAAATCATCATCGGACAACTGAATGAATTTAATCGTATAAGTAAACGTTTCTCTAAGAATATCACTGACGCGCTCTTTGTCGGTTTTAGCATTTATCGCAACAAACAAGTAATTATCACGCACGTTAATAGGCACAAACAGATGTTCTTCCATCAACTCTTTGTTGATCTGATTGTATATTTTCTTATTTACGCTATTTTTTAACTTTATTAATAATTCGTTCATTGTTCAATGCTTTTCCGACGAGCGTTAATCCTTACAGGTCTTCATCATCATAAATAATCTTCGGAGTAATCATGATTATCATTTCTTCTTTAGCTTTTTCAGTTGTAGAAGATCTGAACAAAGCGCCAAGATAAGGAATATCACCTAAGCCAGGGATTTTACTTACAGTTTTGGTATCTTCTTCTTTAATCATACCGCCGATAACGAGGGTTTCGCCATCTTTCAAACGAACGTTAGTCAAGTCAAGGTTACGTCTTTGAAGCAAAGTTGCCGCAATGTATTCACCGTAACCATCGTTTGCCATAATACGTTGTCCGATTGTTGCATAGTCAGGTTTGATATCCATCGTTACATAACCGTCAGGGCTGATAAACGGAGTAACAGTCACTTTAATACCGTTATCAGAAGCGGTGTTATATGTTCTTGTTGCGAATGTACCTGTACCACTTGCAGTCATTTCGGTTGTGGTATCTGAAATATAGTCAGATGTCAAGTCAATCGTTGATTCTTCACCGTTTGTAACCAAAATTCTCGGGTTAGCAACAACACGGCCTTTAGAGTTTCTCAGTGCATAGCTTACGCTATATACAAGAGACGGTCTGCTGTATTGAGGGTTAGTATCTTTAGGAAACTCGGTTACTGAACCTGATGAAGAGTCAAATGTCGGCAATTGTTGTCCAAAGAACCAAATTGGGAAGTTGGTAGAAGTAGTACCGTTCATTGCGTTGAATGAGAATACATCGCTATAGAACTGCCAAGTGTTAGACAACGTTTTAGAACCTGATTCGTTCAACTCAACGATAGAAACTTCAAGATACGCTTGAGGAATTTTCCTATCGAATTTTTGAATAAACTCAGAAACCATCGCAATTTGTTCTTCTGAACCACCAATCATATTGATTAAACCGTTTTGTTCCTGATAAGAAATTGAAAAGTTTTGCAGTTCAAAAGATGCCAAGTTGCCCGCAGAAGAAGACGGCGTTACGGTACAAGCGATTTCGCCGGCACCCAATTCTAATGAAGAAGCCGCACCGGTAATATACCCGCCTTGAGCAATTTTCAACCCGGTAGAAAGCGGTAACAAGCTATCACTTATGGAATCATTTTTGATTGTAGTCGGCAACAACATATCGCAAATCATTGTCGCCATTTCTTTAGGAGTCGTGTAATTTACTTTTAATGTTGTAAATGTCGGTTTTTTGTCGAACTTTTCAACAACCCTTTTGGCAATGGAAACATCATTATCCGTACCAAAAATCAAAAGTTCGTTTGTTACAGGGTTTGTAATTACGATATCAGAACCCGCAAGGCCCGGTTTTTTCATTCCAAAAATATTTTTGTTCAAGAAATCGGCCATTGACGCAGCGTCAACATACTTAACAGGGATAAAAGTAATTCCTTGTTTCATCATGCTAATATCAGAGTTTCCGGCATTTGCGATGACCAAAGTATTACCGTTAATTACGCTATAAGTCAACTGAGAAAGCTCCATAACCATATCGAACGCCGTATTAACAGGCTCATCAACGATATCAAGCGTGATTTTATTTGAAACCTTATCGTAGAAGATGATGTTCAAACCTGCGATATCCGCGAACATTCTCAACACTTGTTCTACGTCTGAATCTCTCAAACTCAAAGAAACTTTTTCTTCTTTGTCCGTCAAAGAAATATCACCTTTCAATAGAATGACATCTTCTTTTTGGTTAACGGCCAATTTCGTTCCGTCAACGCCTGTACTTTTAGCAAGAACACTTGGAGCACTGCTCAACACAAGAGTAGTTGCCAACATCGTTCCTAACATTATTTTGCTTAAAACCGAATTCTTCATGTTCGCTCCCAATTATTTTTAATTACTTCTTCTTCTACCTGCAAACTTAGTTTCCAACGCCGGAGTTTTGGTTTTGTTGACATCATACAAATCTTCGTTTGAAATAATATCGCCAACACCGGCTTTGAAAGTATTTGCGCCCAATTGAACGGTGATATCGTTTCGGTCAATTGCAGTCACGACATAGCCGTTAATCTTATCGCCAATTCTTGTCAAATAATCCGAACCGCCAATATTTACAATCGCGGACGAATTAACATTATTTTTGTCATAAATTATACCGGCAACCCTTGCCTTAATAACATCGAGGGCATCATTATCAAGCCCTGGCGTATCAGGAGGTGCGGCCAAAAAGTAGTCCGTATCTTCGTCATAACCGCCAAAAACCGGCTCAAAAGGATTGTTGCGGCCAACTTCCGTTACCACCATTGAAACCTGTTTTTTGCTGTCACTTTTTATCGGCTTAATCTGTACACTTTGGGTATCTTCAACTGCCAACGTCGGCATAGCCAAGCCGGCAAGCAAGGTACATCCCAACGCCATTTTCAGATATTTACTTTCAATACTCTCTCTATTCTTCATCTTTTTACTCTTTTTCCGGTTATACTACTTTACATATAATCCACTATTAGATGATACAACAATTTTCGAAATTAGGATATCAACTATTAAGTGTATTTTTTCTCTCTATAACTATAATTTTTTATTGAAAACTATTTGTTATAGTATAAAGATATTCCAGAATTTGTGAAAAATACCCTAAATCAGAGTTCCCATTGAGCACAAAATCTGCCGAATGCCTATGCGGTCTAACATAATGACAACCCGCGGTCTCAAGGTAATTCCACTGTTGAAGCGCATTTTCCAAGGTTTGGTTTCTCTCTTCGCACGCTCTTTTCATAAAGCGTTGTTTTCTGATTTCATTATCGGACTCAACATACAATTTTATATCAAACACATCACGTACAGCATCAAACATTGTTGCCGTACCTTCAACAATCACAAATTTTTCGGATGAAACCGGCAATGACTTCGGCACAGAAACCCCGGTTCCATTCGGAAGGTACGTCGGAGCCTTGATATCAAGCCCTTCTGATAAATCGAGAAGATCCTGCCTCAATATTTCCAACTGAAAGCTGCTTGGAGCATCTATATCATAACCACTTTCTATCAATTTATCAAAACTGCCATATTTCTCAATCAACTTAGAAATATCATTAAAATAATTATCCGTACTCAAAATCGAAACAGGCATTGAAAGTTCGCCAATAACCGACTTAATCGCCTTGCAAATAGTCGATTTCCCTGACGCTGATTCACCCGTAATCCCTATCAAAAAGCGTTTCGTAGGATTAGTAATCAACCTACGAGAAAAGCTGTTCGGGAAATTCGGATTCATCTCGACAATCATCGGCTCAGGGCGTTTTTTATCAAAAGCTATCAACTGTTTAAACTTTGCATGAAGATAAAACGCAAGAAATTCTCTTCCCGTTCGCGAATTAAAATCGGGTTTTAACAGCTTATCGCTTGAATTAAGTTCTTTATCCAACAGTAGTTGCATTATATTATCATTTTCCATACTAGTATGTAAATATAATAACCCAGAAATAAAAAAATTGCCAGTATCTTAACAATTAATAAGTTTTGTAAAGCAAACCCTATCTACCCACACCAGCACTAGATTTTTTCAAAATCTAATACTTTTTTCGCACTACGCAAGTGGAATTTTTCACAAATTCTAAACCGCGTACCTGCGCAATAGTTTTCAATAATAACACAACGTATTCTAAAGGGGTGAGGTTATTATGAACAAATTATTCCTATCGTTACTTTTGATAATTTCGATGAATCTAATTTTTGCGCCCGTCGGATTCGCCATCTCAAACACCGAAATTCTCAACAAAATAGAAAACTCCTTATTCGGTTTTGAATACAACAGTGAAGACGAAGCAACGCGGGTCAACAGAATTGAGGAAAATGTCTACGGCACAACTTCAGAAGGCAATCTGCAACAACGCATAGCAAAGCTTAACAAAGATCTTGGCGCCGAACTTTACGGTCAAGAAATTGAGCCTTGCGAAGACACCCTTGCCCGTGAAGAAGAACAACGCGAAGTCCTATCTTCTCAAGAAGCAAACATCGACTACCCGGTCATCAACGAACTTGAAAAAAGCGTCTTCAATCAAGAATATAAAAACCTCGGAGTTAAAGACCGTTTGGCTCAACTTGAAAACAAAGTTTTCTCACAAAGTTACGCAAACGACGACTTATCAACCCGCGTTGATCGCCTGCGCGAACAAGTTCAACCCCAAAGTCTTGCGCACGCAACAGATGATTACAACCTTAGCGGCTACTACCCGCCACCAATCGACTACGACGGAATGACCCTTGGCGGAACCTCAAGTTCCTTTGATTCCGACTACTACTCTTATTCCTCGCCGGGTAGAAAAATCAACCTTTCCACCGTCGAAAACGCTCTCTACAGCCAAAATTTCAAAAACGATTCAATGGAAAACCGCCTATCACGCGTCGAAAAAAGTATCTTCGGCCAAAGTTTTGAAGGCGAAGACGAACAAACCCGTATCGGCAGAATTTCGAGCGCCTACAACGCACAAAAAAGCGCTAAAAAATACGACACAAATAAATACGCCCAAGGCATGTCCACCGCAATGCAAATCGGAACAATGCTGCTGATGATTTTAGCCTGCATATTATAAAAAAGGAGCCCTCAGGCTCCTTTATTGGCGTTTAACACAACGGACATAATCCTTATAAGTCCTTAGCTGATTATCAATTACACCGGCAGAAAAATTAAGCGTTAGCCCCTGATATTCTTTGGCAGAATAAGAAACCGTACTAGACCACTGCCCATAAACAGGAAACCCTGTAAACATTTTGTTGTAAAACATTCCCATCAATTCTTCTATATTGGGCAATCTTGAATCAGCCTCATAATCAGCACAGGCTTTCGCAGCTGATAATTGATCATAAGTTTTTGGCAACTCATTTTTTAACGGCATCGGCGCAACAACACTTGTTTCAGTACTATATAATGCAGTAATAAAACCTATATCTTTACCAACGGTATTAGGGCCTTTGACACCATTTAAATCATAAACAAAGTTCGCACACATATAAGGTGCGACATGTTTCCAACGCATATCATTAGACTTCGCATAGCAATAATTATTATAGTAAAGCGCAACCGACTCACCACTCAAAGTTTCAAATGCAGCTACCTTAGTATCAACGTCTTTTAAAGGGCTTTGATGTACAGAACCATTAGCATTAGTATGACTACCCGTAAACAAAGGATTCAGCTCACTCAACTTTGTTGGCCAAGAATTTACGGAGCCTGTCATATTCGTATACGACGACACAATTCCGCAATCCGCGAGATGTTCTGAATCACAAATATTGTTTATTTTAAGAACTTTGCTCAAGCCTTCTGTTAGAAAAGCTTCCGCCGCGGTGTCTTCTGTAATACTTCCGCCTTCTTCAGTAACTTTACCATATCCGCCCATTTGTGGCATAATTGAAAGTGCCTGGCTCATGCGGGCGTACAAAGCCTTTCGTTGCGTGTTCCAAGTTCTCTCATTAATATTTGCCATCAAGCTTGGCAGTGTAATCGCCGCAACCACACCGATGATTGTCAAGGACAACAATATTTCTGCCATTGTAAATGCTAAAGCCTTGCGCGGAGCCATCGTGAACGCTAAACTTCTTTTCATGTTATTCCCTTTCATACATATACAACATCGTACATCATACATTATAACATATTGAGATGTATTTTTCAAGGTTTTATGAAATATTATTTTGTTTATTTATTTACAAATTACATATAAAATAAAAGGACAGATTATGAATGAAAAAGAATTTAAGAAAAAATTAGGATGTAGAATACATCATTTTAGGGTCAAGGCCGGGCTTACTCAAGAACAGCTTGCGGAGAAGATTGACCGCACGCAACGACAAATCTCTTTGATTGAAGTCGGAAACAGTTTTCCAAGCCCAATTACCCTGCTCAAAATAACCAAAACGCTAAACTGCACCATCCAAGACCTTTTCGACTTTGATGTCATCGGACCTTCCGAAAACCTTAGAGAAAATTTCGTTAATCTTTTAGAAAGCCTTCCGCAAGACAAATTGAAAATTCTTTACCTTATAGGCAAAAACATTTAACTCTTTTTACATTTTCAACTTTTCAAAGCTATCCAAAAACTCAGGGAACGAAATATTTACCCATTCAAATTCCTTAATCAAAATTTCTTTTTCAGCAACGAGGCCCGCAACATACAGACTCATCGCCAATCGGTGATCATGGTAAACCTCAACTTCTGCGCCACCTTTTATTTGCCCCAAACCATTCACACAAAAACCGTCGGGACGTTCTTCGGTTTCAACTCCGATTTTTTTCAACTCTCGAACCAACGCCGTAATCCTATCTGATTCCTTATTGCGCAAATCCCCCGCGTCACGAACAACCGTTTGCCCTTGGGCTTGGCTTGCAAGCACCGCAATGACAGGAAGTTCGTCAATCAATCGTGGAATGATTTCACCCGCGATTTCACATGCCTGCAATTGTGAATATTTAACGCGAATATCTCCGACAAGTTCGCCTGAAACTTCACGACAATCAAGAATTTCAACATTGCCGCCCATTTTTTGGGCAACATCTAAAATGCCTGTGCGGGTAGGATTAAGCCCGACATTTCTCAATATAACGTCAGAGCCGGGAACTATCAATGCAGCAACAATAAAAAACGCCGCAGACGAGATATCGCCGCAAATTTCTATTTCACGAGCGCACAAAGAAGAGCGCTTGACAGAAACTTTTTTGCCATCAACAGCCAAATCTGCGCCGAGATATTTAAGCATCAATTCCGTATGATTACGCGAAATTGCGGGTTCAGTAACCGAGGTCACACCATCAGCAAAAAGTCCCGCCAAAAGTACACAAGACTTCACTTGCGCAGAGGCGAGTTTTGAGACATAATCAATTCCGTGCAAAGTTTGTCCTTTTATAGAAAGTGGCGCGTGGCCATCTTGGGAAGAGATTTGGCCGCCCATCAAAGTTATCGGTTCGATTACGCGTTTCATCGGGCGTTTTGAAAGGCTGGCGTCGCCGATTAGAATACTGTCAAAATTTTGCCCGGCAAGAACGCCTGTCATAAGGCGCATAGTTGTGCCGGAATTTCCACAATCGAGGGGGATTGAGGGAGAACAAAGTTTTCCTGTCGAATAAATTTCGAGTGTTTTTTCATCTAAAAATTTGGATTGTATCCCCAACGCAGAGAAAACATTCAAGGTCGAGCGCGGGTCAGCGCCTGATGAAAAGTTTTTGATTAAACTTTTGCCATTAGCGAGCGACGCGAACATAACGGCGCGATGCGAAATAGATTTATCGGCGGGAATTTGAATTTCGCCTTTCAAGCCTTTTAAAATTTTAGAAACCTTGATATCAACCATACCTCAAATGTAACAAAAAAATTAATTAATAGCAATTTTTATTTTTAGTGACATTATACTTATATGGACATGTTCAAGGATTACAACACCTATAAGCAATATCAGCCTCAGTACGCAAAATGGAAAGAAGCACGCGACAAACAGGAGGCAAAACGGCTTGCATACCTTGAAAAACACCCTGAATTAATAAAAGAAGAAGATATTGAGCGCGGAAAAACAATTCTACAAGCAATTGACATCCTCGACGAATATTCACAGGCAAAAGCCGAAAACACGGAAATAACAACCAAAGTAATCAGTCAAGAAATTTTAACGTGGCTTTCCTTTGCCGGGGGCGCCGCAGGATTCGCCGTGATGCGAAAAATCAAACCGCTACAACAGCATCTTGATAAAATGTTCAAAAAAAGCGGCCCGACAGTACCAATAATAATGGCCTCATTAACACCAATGCTAATAGGTGGAGCAATAGCCTCTATCGCAGCGTTTCCTCTAATGGCTTGGGCTGCAAAAACCGAAACAGGAGCCTCACGCCGAGGCAGACTGGATGCAATGCGAACAAAACTCCAAAATCCCGCATTTTTCGCCACCTTAACCACTGAACAAAAGAAAAAACTCACAGAAGAAACAGCAACAATCAAACTTAGCAAAGATGAAGAAAAACTCTCCACTCCTCAATTCTCATTCCGAGAAGCCGTTAACACGCTCAAAAACATCAACAAACAGGCTGCAATCGAGCGCCAAGAACAAGAAGAATTTGAAAAAATAATCTATAACAGCACAGACTCCCAAAGTGAATTAATCGGAGAAGCGCTGGAAAAATCAAAACGTGACCAACAAATATTAACAAAATTAGTCGAAAAAATCGATATCGCCTCCCAGGATTATGCAGAAAACGTGGAACTTGCGACCCAAAGTTTTGCCATACTTTCGCCACTTATCGGTGCCGGAATCGGTTGGCTGAGTGCAAAAGTAAATAATATTTTAAAACTTGGCCAAAACACAAAAGCAGCAAAAATTGCCCCTTGGGCTATCGGCTTATCAAGCACATTATCGCTGGCAATTATGGCCACAAGCATACAAAAACAAGCATCAAGAGTCGGCAGATTCAACGTAAAACAGGAACTTTTGAAAAACCCGGAACAATTAGTTTATATTGATGACGAAAAAGTCAACCAAGAAATCGACAACAACATCACATTAACCAGAAAAAAACGACCAAACATTTTCAAGTTCTTATGGCAAGCGTACAAGGATAACAGAGCTTACGAAAAATACCAAAAGACCGAAGGCCTAGAAGACAAAAAGCGCATCAAAGCGCTAGAAAAATTGAATTTCAGCGAAGAACAATTGGCAGAAGCGAGAGTTCTACAAATTAACACTTTCAAAACTTTCAACAAAGTAGACACAATGTCGCAAAAATATGCTGAAAACGTCGAAGCCCTCGGAGAAGCACTGAAACAGCCATTGGGATTGATATTGTCGTCAATCGGTATGCTTGTCGGCCTAAAACACCTAACAAAAATCCCGGAAATGGGAAGTAAGGCAGACCTAAACAAATTTGACAAAATGATGCAAGGCGTTTTCAAATATGTATCGTCAGTATTAATCAGCTTTGTTCCGTTAATAGCATTTGACTTTTACGTTACAAAGCAACAAAAAGAAGCGACACGCGTGGCAAATATGTTTGCATTAAAAGAACTTGAAGACATAAACAATTACCGTGGCTACACAACAGAGATAAAAAAAACGACAAGTGAGAAAGTGTAAATCAACAAACAGGGCAATAAAAACATCCTATACAATTATTGACTCTAAAAAACTTTTGGGTTAGTATAAAGAAAAGAGAATAAAGAGAGGTGTCCGAGCGGTTTAAGGTGCAATCTTGGAAAGGTTGTGTGGGGGCGACTCCACCGTGGGTTCGAATCCCATCCTCTCTGAATAAAAAACGGATGAACATTAGTTCTATCCGTTTTTTATTTTGCAACGAATTTGGTATAGATTGTCTTGCAGTTTGATAAACATTGACTTTGAAACGAGAATTTAACTGCAAAATTGAGAAATTTGGACAACTAAAATTCAAAAGTCGGACAACGAAATTAAAAAGTTTTGTTACAAAGTGCAATAAAACTTTTTTTGTGTTATAATGCGTCTTGCAAGAGGTATGTCAGTGGATTATAAGGGTTTAGTTAAGAAAATAGGATTTCAACCTAAAAATGGTGTTGTTGGAATATACGAAAAACAATATTCTCAACACAATTATTCTATTGAAATAGATTTCGACAAAAAGCAAATTTGCTATGGAAATCTTATAGGTGCTGACTGTAAAACAACACAAAACTTTTCTCAAGATGAAAACTGGGTTGTTTTAGAATGTGTTGATAGACTTTTAGAAAAAGGTTATAGACCTCAAAACATTACCTTGGAAAAAACTTGGGCAGCTGGTCATGGAACTTCTGGTAGACTTGATATTTGCGTTAATCGAGATGACGGTTCTGAATATCTCTTAATTGAATGTAAAACCTATGGTAAAGAATTTGAAAAAGCTGTTTCAAAGCTAAACAAAGATGGTGGGCAGCTATTTACTTATTTTAAATTTAGCAATAAAGCCAATGTTATAATGCTTTATGCTTCTGAATTACAAAATGATCAAATTGTTTATAAAAATGAAATTGTAAAAATTGAAGATGATTATAGAGCTGGTGACGTAAAAGATTTTTACGAAAAGTGGAATAAATTAACTAAAGATAATGGTATTTTTGATTCTTGGGTTGAGCCATATTGTTTTGAAAGCAAAGCATTGGTAAAAAGTCAATTAAAACCAATCAATCAAGAAGATTCTAGTTTTATTTTTAATCGTTTCCTTGAAATTTTAAGACATAATGTGGTTTCAGATAAAGGAAATGCTTTTAATAAAATTTTCACATTATTTTTATGTAAAGTTTACGATGAAACATCTAAAAATGAAGATGAAGAACTAGATTTTCAATGGAAAGAAGGCGTTGATGACCATGTGAAATTTCAGTTACGTTTAACTGATTTATACAAAAATGGCATGGAAAAGTTCCTATCAAGAACAGTTAGCGATTTTAATGAAGCAGATTTCGAAATAAGATGCAGTGATTTAAACGAAGAAACAAAAAAATATTTATTAAATGAAGTAAATAAATTAAGACTTCAAAAAAATAATGAGTTTGCAATAAAAGAGGTTTATGATCCTGCTTCGTTTGAACAAAATGCTAAAATCGTTAAAGAAGTTGTTGAACTTTTGCAAGGTTATAGAATTAGATACAATAAAAGGCAACAATATTTATCAGACTTTTTTGAATTATTGCTTACAACTGGTTTAAAACAAGAAGCTGGACAATTTTTTACACCTGTTCCGATTGCCCAATTCATAATTAAAAGTTTGCCATTAGAAAAAATTGTTGATGAAAAATTGAAAGCAAAAAATGGTGAATTATTACCATATATGATAGATTATGCCGCAGGCTCAGGGCATTTTATCACAGAGTACATGCACGAAGTACAATCTATGATAGAAAAAAAATTGCCAAATAAGTATATCGAAATAACATCAAAGAAGATTAAGAATTGGCAAAGTGATCCTTATGATTGGGCAACAGAGTATGTTTATGGTGTCGAAAAAGATTACCGTCTTGTCAAGGTGGGAAAAGTTGGTTGTTATTTACATGGTGACGGCTTAGCCAATGTTATATTAAGTGATGGCTTAGGTAATTTTGCGAATACTAAAGATTATAAAGGTAAATTACACAAAGATAATGATGATTACTCAAAAGACAACCAACAATTTGATATACTTTTGAGTAATCCACCTTATTCAGTTTCTGCTTTTAGACAAACAACAAGAGACTATTACACAGAAAAAGACTTTGATTTATATGAAAAATTAACAGATAATTCATCAGAGATTGAATGCCTGTTTGTTGAAAGAACAAAACAATTACTTAAAGATGGTGGCATTGCAGGCATTATTTTACCAAGTTCAATTCTTACTAATACAGGAATTTACACAAAAACAAGAGAATTATTACTTAAATATTTTGAAATAGTTGCGATAACTGAACTTGGTTCAAATACATTCATGGCAACAGGAACAAATACTGTTGTGTTATTCTTACGAAGAAGAAATAATTACGAGTGTATAAATCTTGAAAAATCTGTTGAGAATTTTATTAAAAATCAAACAGATGTAACAATTAATGGAATTGAAACCCCTATTAAAAAATATATTAATTATGTATGGGAAGGCTTAACTTTTAATGATTATTTAACCTTATTAAGTAAAGAACCAAATGAAAAAGTTAAAAATCATGATCTATTTAAAGAATATTCAAATAAAATTAAATCAAATAAAGAATTTTGGAATAAAGTTATAGAGCTTGAAAAAGAAAAAATTTATTATTTTATTCTTTGTTATTCTCAAAAACTCATAATAGTTAAAACTGGTGAGAAAGATGCAGAAAAGCAATTCTTGGGCTATGAATTTTCAAATCGTAGAGGTGACGAAGGTATTCACCCTATTAAGAGAAGCAGCACAATTGAAGAATGCACAAGATTATTTGATATAAATTCTTTTGAAAACCCGCAAAAAGCAAGTACATATATTCATAAAGCATTTGAAAATGATTTTGATTTTGCTATTGATGAAACACTAAAAGATAATGTTTCAAGGGTTAACTTACTTGATTTGATGTCCTTTGACAGAATCGATTTTGAAAAAGTAATAAATACAAAAATTAAAAAAAAAATTAAAATAGAAAGTAAATATCAAATAATACCATTAAAGAATTTAGAAAATGAACAGCTTATAACTTTTTTAAGAGGACAAGGTCTAACAAAAGAAAATATTTCAGATAATGGCATTTATAAGTGTATTTTGTATGGAGAGTTATACACTAAATATAAAAAAGCAATTATAGATTCCATTATAAGTCATACTAATGTGAAAACAAATATATTATCTAAGAATGGTGATGTTCTTGTTCCTGCAACTACCACTGCAGATGCATTTGGTATTGCTATTGGGCGGGCAATTTCCGAAGATGATATTCAAATTGGTGGAGATATAAATATAATCAGAACAGAAAATAAAATAGTAAATGCAAAATACTTAGCAGAATTATTATGTAATACGTTAAAAGAAACCCTTGCCCAATATGCAACAGGAACAAATATTTTACATTTATCTAATGAAAATATTAGGAATTTAAAAATTCCACTACCACCACTTGATATTCAACAAAAAATAGTTGATGAAATAGAAAAAATAGATAAACAAAATAATGTCATTCAAAATGAAATATTAAAAAAAGAAGATGATAAGCATAATTTTATTTCTTTAACAATTTTGTCTGCAAAAACAGATTTAGTTCAGTTAAATGACATTGTAGATTTTAAAAGGGGACCTTTTGGTGGTTCTTTAAAAAAAGAAATTTTTGTAGATGAAGGTTATAAGGTTTATGAGCAAAAACACGCAATAAATAATGATTTTTCAATGGGAAATTACTATATAACACCTGAAAAGTTTGAAGAAATGAAAGGTTTTGAACTACTTCCTAATGATATTATTATGAGCTGCTCTGGAACTATTGGAAAATTTGCCGTATTTCCAGAAAATGCTGAAAAAGGTATTATAAATCAAGCATTATTAAGGTTAAGAAAATGCAGTCATAAAGTTTCTGATAAATATTTACTGTTATGTTTAAAAGCAATATCTGCGAAATTTGAAGAAAATAGCCATGGTGCTGGGTTAAAGAATGTTGCCTCTGTTTCAATATTAAAAGAAATAAAAGTGTATTGTCCATCTTTAATAGAACAAGAAAAAATTGTTTCTCAAATTGAAGAATATGAAAAACAAATAACAGAAGCACAAGCAATAATTGATAATTCAAAACAACAAAAACAAGAAATTTTAGACAAGTATTTAAAATAAATCTTCAAATTAATTACATTCAATAAATTACATTGGTGGAATAATTATTCCTAAATTTGCTTAATTTTGTAATTTTAGCAAAATTAAGTTCAAAGTCTTTCTGCGACTCCTTTTAAGTCGAATTTATCCAAATGTAATTAAAGCTCAATAAATTACATTTGATGTAATTTATTCAAAACTCCCCTTAAAGCCGGAAGTGCATATCACAAGAGGGAAGTAACCACTTCCCTCAAAGGTTGGAAGATGTAACCAATGTAATCCAAAATGTAATTATAAAAATAAAACGAATTCTTCTTACTGTCATCCTGAATTTATTTCAGGATCTATCCAAAACTCAAGTAACACGCCATATTAGCAAGATGCTGAAACAAGTTCAGCATGACATTCTAATAGACATTTTCCCTCAAATCCACCCCAACCGAAGTACGCAAAAGCGACAGAAAGGACATAATTACATTGTCTCAAAAATTTTGAGGGAAGTGGGTAAATATTCAAACACCAAGCGACTCACACCCCAATAAAATAAATTACATCTTTTTGAAAATGTCCTGTCCACCTATAGAGCGGATTTGCGGACGGACAGCATTAGCCTTGTCCTTTGTTATACTGGCGAATATAACGTTTTATCGTTGAAGTCGAAACCCCAAACTTCTGCGCTAATTCATCTACGCTCAAGCCCAATTGTTTCCAATAATTCAACACTTTCCCATAACGTTTATTCTTTGCATAATCATAAACCGGGCATCCTAATTTTCTGCGTGCATAACGAACACTATCAACCGAAATCCCTAGACGAGATGCGACTTCATCATTGGGTAAATTGGAACGTAATAAATTTTCGCGTTGCGCTGCAAAAAACTCTTTAACATTCACCCCCATACGGGTTTCCATCCAATATCTTATTTGATGCTGCGCCACTCCTGTAATTTCTGAAATGTGTTTTAAACTATACATCAACTTGATAAACACAGACATTTTTTGTTCTAATAGCTCCGCATTCTTCCTTGCCTGCGGCACAACTCCAGCTTCTTTTGAACGTAAAGTTACAAGTTCAATAGATACACCATCTCGTTTGGCAATTTCAGCGGCAGAAACACCCTGGGCTCGTAATTCGGCCAATTTCGCAGACGAAATTTGCCATTTTCTTGCCGAAAAAGTCTGGTGTTGGGAAACGTTCCCTTTACTGAAATTTGTGGGCACAATATTCATAACCCTATAAACAGAGTAAATATTCTCAATTGTCTATTTGTGAAGATATATTAATGCGTTTACAAAAAATTTCACCAAATCTTTAAACACCTAGTATCGTCTTCTTTGTATTGGGTCATTTGACATGAAAATTTTCTTAACGGCTTTTGCAATATCTTCTTCCGTTACAGGTCCTTTTCGGAAATCAAAAACAAAACCTCGGCCCCAAAGCGGTGGCAAATTTGCATCCAAGGCTTGACGATAATCACTCAAATACTTACCAACTTTGAATTTCGCGCCCTTTATCGCCCAGTTTCCGTATTTAAAAAGGTCGATAATATCATCAAAATAACCCAATTTCATACCGTCAAAAAGCGCGTCTTGCAAAACTTCCATTTCCGGGTTCATACTCATATCGAAATTCGAACAAAACAAACTTAATTTTTTATCAACTCGATCCATCACAGCGTTGAACAAACGCGGATCAGCTTGTCTATCAACAAGAGTTCCAAGCCTGGTTGCGTGTTTTTTAGCTATTGTTGTAACAATTTTCGATACAATGCCCATGTAAAATCCTTTATTATCCCCTGTAATACTATAAAGTATTTTTACCTAAAAAAATTGCTCTCCGTAGCAAAAAAATATATTCACATATTTTATTCCTATTATGGAAGCCCCAAAAATACATTTCAAAGGCTATGATGCCAGACCAATAAAAGCCCTAATAATGCGCGATGTCGACGATTGCAGAACAATTGCGGGCGTTGCACAAGAATTAGCTAATGTTGGAAAAACAGAAGGTTTTGACGTTTTTGTTCAAGCCGGGAAACATGTCTTTAAGAACAAGTTTAAACCTTTAAATGCCCACATAACTAAATTCCCCAACGAATCAAAATACATCTGGACTCAAGATAATCTGACATTTACCCCCAAAAACGAACTACTTGCACTTAGAGATAGTTTTCTCGAAACATTTAACGAAACTATAAGTTCCTTGACCGGTAAAAATCTACAAAATCGCAACTACCATTTGGCAGGGGGAAATTATTTTTTCGTCAAAGACGGCCGAAAAAATTCATTAATCATTGGACGCCAATCCTGGAAGCTCTACGAGCCTAAAACTCTTAGAAAAGATTTTAACGTAAAAGAAATTTACCCGATTTCGCAGCCGGATTTCCATATTGACTTAGGGATACGCCCACTCAAAAATAAAATCGTTTTGGTTAACGACAAAGATTTGACAATAAATTGCATCAGAAATGCAATTAAACAGGCAGAAAATCACTTAAAAACAAAACCGGATGCACTTATTTGCGGAGTCAAACAAAACCTGGAATATATTCTTGCAGAATTCAAACATGCTTGTAAAGAAAATCCAAACTACAAAAACTTTAAACGCATCCAAAACGAACTCACCGACTATGGCTTCAAAGTCGTAAAAGTTCCGGGCAGCGTTATTAGAACTCCGCGAAATTTCGACAAACACACAGAATCGCACTATATGGCAAACTTTATGAACGCAATTGTTCACGAAAAACCCGACGGCTCATTGGTTTATATAACAAACAAATCAAATCTTGACGACATTGCAGCCATCGGGAATTATGAAGAAAAAATCCTCAATTTCAGTTTTGAAAAAATGTTTCGTGACAGTATAAAAGACTACATCATGCCGGAAAACATACATTTCATAAGCGGAGACAATCTTATCCCGCGCCTTCTGGACTTTTCACAAGGGGGAGTTCACTGCCTCTGCGCAGAAGTCCCGGTTTAAATATGATATATTTATAATATAATTACAAAATGAAGTACAAATCACTCTTTATATGTTTAATTCTTTTATTGAACAACTCGAACTGTGTTGCTGAACAAATTACGTCAAAATACATACCGAAAATAACAACAACTATAACAGCTCCTTTATCCGGCGAAAAAGGCAAACATTATTTTATATGTTCAGGTGGCGAAAAATGTTCAACAGAAGCAGCCGTCAAGGATTTTTATGAGAACAACAACTATACGGTAATGCGTGGAGAAGTTGCCTTTTGGCAGGGCATGTTTGCACTCGCATTTTACGAAGAAATTTTTTCAAAAAACGTACAAACGTACAACGACATACCTTCAGATTTGTTTTCTGCCGGTTTTTACCCCAACCGAAAAGAAGAGATTGACAAAAAAAACGAATATTTGCGAACCGCCAACATATCCGAATTCATAAACGAACAACTCCGCTTATACAACCACACAGACACACGCCTACTGAGGGATACCCCAATATCGAACAGCAAAGATTGCATTGAATATTTCCAAACCCCACTTGTACAAGCCTTTCTTAAAAGAATCGACAGCAAAACTTTTTCAAAAATAATATACAGAATCGCGCAAAACCCGGATCAAAACCGTGCAGGAACACCCGACTTCGTCGTTTGGAATGACAAAAAACTTTTCTTGGTAGAAGTCAAACGAGAAAAAGAAAAAATACGCCCCTCTCAAATCAATTGGATAGAATTTCTATACAAAAACAAAATTCCTGTTAAAATTATCCGAGTAAAAGGGATTAGAATTTAGTAAAACATCTACTTGATTTTAAATTTTCTCGGAGTAGAATTAGTACATCAAGACTTAACAAAGTATTGAAATCAATTAAATATCGGAATGTAGCGCAGCGGATTTTGCGTAGGCTGAAGCGAACGTAGTGAGCGAAACGCCGAAGGTGCGAGGACAAAGCGAGTGGCAGCGTGAGCGAAACGAGCAACTTGTCCGAGTGAAGCAATAATCCAAGACTCTGCCGAGGGAAACAATCCAGTGAATTGTTTTCCGAGAGGGGAAGCACCGTAGGTGCGCTGCCAAACATTCAACAGTAAAATTTATATCGGAATGTAGCACTCTGCCGAACGAAACAGTCCAGTGAACTGTTTCGTGAGAGGTTTGGTAGCGCTTTTCGATGGAACATCGAAATTTAATAAAATATCGGAATGTAGCGCAGTTTGACTCTGCCGAGGAAAACAATCCTGTGAATTGTTTTCCGAGAGGGGAAGCACCGTAGGTGCGCTGCCAAACATTCAACAGTAAAATTTAAATCGGAATGTAGCGCAGTTTGGTAGCGCACCGTGTTCGGGTCGCGGGGGTCGCAAGTTCGAGTCTTGTCATTCCGATTTTTTGATGTTATAAAAAAGCGGGAGCCTTAACTCCCGCCGAATTTTTACACTATCTCTTCCCCCATCTCCAACGCTTCATGAGGCTGGCCGACGCCTTCGTGGAACTTCAAAAAACCAATGCCATAATCCTTGCCGCACTTTGGACAAATCATTCGAACTACGTTCATGCCTCTATCCTTGCGCACAACCTCAAACGCATCGCGCTCAATGTCACTTTTGCAAAACGAACAACATAGATTTTCGAATAATACTTTAAACTTTTTTCCCATACAAACATTTTAGCGCAAAAATAAAATAAAACCCTTCACTTTTTAGTTATTTTTTACTATAATATAGAATATAGTAAAAAGTAAGACGAGGGATAATAATGAACAAAAATCAATCAACAGGAATGTACATAATTCTGGCTATCTTAGTAATGGTATTTGTTTCGTCAATTTTGATGGCAGGGCCTACCACTACAACCAGAGAACTTACATACTCAACATTCTTGGAAAAACTTTCCAACAAAGAATTCAAGACAATTGAAAAAGCGGACAATTATCTTATTGCGATTCCGCACGAACAACCTGGCGAAGAAGAAATCGGAACAACCACGACAGAAACAATTGTCAACCCGCTTATGCCACAGGAAAAACGCAAACCTCAGTTGCGTTTCAAGGTTCCGACACCAAACGATCCACAATTAACACAAAAAATCTTGGATTCCGGCACTGAGTTTTCAGTCTTAAAACCAAGCGAATCCGCACAATTATTCAATTTGTTCGGCTCGTTATTGATTCCATTATTATTCTTTATTTTTATCCTGATAATGATAAAAAGCATTCAGGCCGGTGGCTCACAAGCAATGTCGTTTGGCAAAAGCAAAGCCAAAATGCTTTTAGACAGCAAGGTTAAAACCACTTTTGCCAACGTTGCAGGTATCGACGAAGAGAAAAAAGAACTTGAAGAAATCGTAGACTTTTTGAAAAACGGCTCTAAATACATAAAATTGGGTGCAAAAATCCCAAAAGGCGTACTACTTGTCGGCCCTCCGGGAACAGGTAAAACCCTTATGGCTAAAGCCGTTGCAGGTGAAGCTGGTGTTCCGTTTTTCTCAATAAGCGGATCTGATTTTGTAGAAATGTTTGTTGGGGTGGGCGCAAGCAGAGTTCGCGACTTGTTCGAACAGGCTAAAAAACACCAACCATGTATAATTTTTATAGACGAAATCGACGCGGTTGGACGTCAACGTGGTGCTGGTCTTGGCGGCGGGCACGATGAGCGCGAACAGACGCTTAACCAACTCCTTGTCGAAATGGATGGTTTCGACGAAACAACAAACATTATTGTTATCGCGGCGACAAACAGACCTGATATCCTCGACAACGCTCTTCTGAGACCGGGACGTTTCGATCGTCAAATTTACATTAACGCACCTGACGTCAAAGGACGCGAACAAATCCTTAATGTTCACGCTAAAAACAAACAAATTTCGCCGGAAGTCGACCTGAAAATCTTGGCAAAACGCACACCTGGATTTACAGGGGCAGATTTACAAAATTTATTGAACGAGGCCGCACTCCTTGCTGCCAGATACAACAAAACTCAAATCGAAATGGAAGATATTGATTCTTCAATCGACCGGGTTATTGCAGGTATCGAAAAGAAAAGCCGCGTGATGACAGACAAAGACAAAGAATTGACATCATACCACGAGGTCGGCCACGCGTTAATTGCAAAACTTGTAAAAGATTCAAACGAACTTCACAAGGTTTCAATAATTCCGCGTGGCTACGCGCTTGGCATAACTTGGACAAGACCAAAAGACGAAAAAGTTCACACAAGTAAAGCCCAACTTTTAGCACAAATCACGGTTTCGTTGGGTGGTCGTGCAGCAGAAGAAATCGTCTACGGTAAAGATAACGTAAGCACCGGCGCATCACAAGACCTTTCCACAGTTACAAACCTCGCACGCAAAATGGTCACAGCTTGGGGCATGTCTGACAAACTCGGCAACATGACTTATGGCAAAAACCAAGAAAACGTGTTTATGGGACGCGATTTCGGCCATCAACGTGACTACTCCGAACAAATCGCCTACGAAATCGACGAAGAAATCAAGCATATTATCGACGAACGTTACGAGTTTGCGAAAAAACTTCTCTCTGACAACCGCGATATGTTGGAAGAAATCTCAAAAGAACTTCTCGAAAAAGAAACTATCGACGAAAAAGAATTCGAAGAAATTATGCAACGAGTAGAAAATTCACGAAATGCATAAGACAAAATAGCAATAAGGCGCCGGCTTTGCCGGCGCCTTACTTATATATAACGTTTCCTTTATTTATCGCCATTCCACCCTTTTCCGGTAATCCAATTCCAACAACCTTTGAAGAAATTACCGATTCCGGTACCTACGGCTTTAACGCCACTCCAGATTGCTTTTCCGACCGGCTTCAATATTTTATCGTAAGTCCAAGTGGCTGCCGGTTTAATAGCTTTATTCCAAGCCCAAGACGCCGCGTTGCCAATACCTTTGCCAACCCAAGCTATGCCTTTGCCGACATATTTAAACCCTGTTCCGATACCGCGTAAAATCGGGCCGCCGAGCGGACTTGCCAAAAGCCCAATTCCGGCGCCGATACCCAACGCAGTTAACGCGCTTTTTTCGCTTATGCCGCCACCGCCACAGCCGCCGTAATAGCCGCCGTAACCTGCACCAAAAATCCCGCCGCCACCATAGCAACCACCGGCACCATAATTACGGATATCTATGTTCACGCGAGACGAATGACTTCCGCCAAAACCCGTCCAGAACTGTCGATTATTACAATGTGAACCAGATACAAACCCCGAACCGAACGGTGACCTTGCTCCAGTTCCGCGAAATACAAAATTTGCGCCGTTAAAGCCCATACTCTTATACCTCTCTTTTTGTACTCTTAGATATATAAAGTTTATATACTTCCAAAAATTGCTTTTTGACACAATTACGGGTTTACATTTCGTTACAATAAGGCAATTTTATCCTCACAAATTTCTTTTAATAAAACATAAGGATATTATAAGGGGATTTTACTATGGGAAACATTCAAGCCGCAGATGGCGTAAAAACTGTATCAACGCCGCAAAGTATTGTAAGAAAAGACACAACGAAAACAACCTCATACACACCGTTCACATTTCGCACAACACAAACACATAACGATGGCGACATAGAAACCGTCCGAACAGACAGCAAACTTGGACATTATGTCGATGCGGAATACCATTACAGTGCACGGTTTTGGGGCGAACCCCAAAAAACACTCATCGCCGAAACAAAAGTCTCTTATGACGGAAAAATCTTGGAACGCAAAGAGTTTGACGGTGACAAATACGTAATAAAAAATCCGCAAGGACAAATTCTTGAAGAAGGCGAACTATACTCCGATTATAAAAAAGTTTACGAATACGATGAAAAAGGCAACCGCACAAAAATGACCATGCCATATCAAGATTACGCGGAAATATACGAATACGATGAAAAAAACAGACTTATCTACAAACGCAACGAAGCAAAATTAGACTTCGGAAGCCCACTACACGAAAGATACACTTATGATGACAAAAACAATCTTGTCCAAACACGCACCGAATATGGCGCCGTTTTAGAGGTAACCGATTTTGAATACGACGAAAACGGCAACAAAATTAAAGAAAGTATTGACAATACCGGCGAAAAAGACACATTTAAGGCTGATGGAACGCCGGACGTAATCAAGGAATACGAATACGACGAGCAAAATAGACTTTTAAAACAAACAACGACAGCAGCTCACTTTATTGACACTGAAAGCTATCAATACGACGGAAACGGCCGGTATGTAAAAGTCGCAAAAGAACATAACGACTTGGAAAACGATTCCAACGACAAACTAGTTACAAATAATTTTAAATATCACACAAACGGCAATCTCGCGCAACAAAATGATTCCACCTACAGAAATGGTGTATTAAGAAAAACTTTTGAGGCGACATTCGAACCAAACGGCAAACCAATTCACGAAGTCAGTGAAAAAATTCTGCAACCAGACAAAAAAATTCACAGCTGGGAATCAAGTTTCGGCTACGGTTCACCGAACAAAACAACACTCTATCTCGATGAAGAAAGACATACCGTAAAAATCAAACAAATAAAAAGAGACTTCAGATAACAAAACGGGACGTTTACAACGTCCCGTTTTGTATATATTTAAAAGCTTTAGGAATAAAATTTATCTGATCCGCCGGCATTACACAATAGGCAGTAAGTTCATCGCGGGCAAAATCCCCCGCAAGCCCGTGCGCAAACACAGCAAGCCGCGCCGCCTCAAAAGTTTCCACCCCTTGTGCCAAAAACGCACTCATCATGCCGGCCAAAACATCACCACTACCAGCCTTAGCCATCGCAGAATTTCCTGTCGTATTATGGTAAATACGCCCATCAGGTGCTGTGACAACCGTCCTGTGCGTTTTCAACGCCGTAACACAATTATATTTTTGAGAAATCATTTTAGCTGCGATTTCCGTATTTTCCAATATTTTCTCAACAGGCAAATTATCCAAAAGTCTTGAAGCCTCGAGCGGATGCGGCGTCAAAACAAGTTTTTCCGGCAAATTAGCAGCCCCATTAGCCGCCAGAAGATTTAGTCCGTCAGCATCAATTACTGTCGGGATATTTATCTTTTGAGAAAAAACCGTATTAAAAATTTCTGCCGCAGCCATATCTGTTCCGAGTCCGCAACCAATCAAAAGAGTCTGCGCAGACTTCAAATGCAACATCATATCATCACGCGGAACAAAAACAATCGGCGCCGTCTGCCAAGAACCACAATTCATTACGCTCTCATCCGTTGCCAGAAAAACGTACCCGCAACCTGACTTCAACGCCGCCATCGAAGAAATGAAAGCCGCTCCGGGCATATATCTTGAACCGGCAATGTTCAAAACCTTGCCAAATGTCCCTTTATGTGAATTCTCTTTGCGAAGAGGAAGGTTAAAGTCCATTTTGTCTTATAGCCTCATACGCGACAATCGCCACGGAATTAGACAAATTCAAACTTCTTTGTCCTTCCTTCATTGGAATTGTCAGCGCATTTTTATCCGTAACATATTCTGCCGGAAGCCCACGAGATTCCGGCCCAAACACGATAAAATCACCGTCTTGAAACTCGATTTCTGTGTACTTACGCGTTGTTTTTGTCGTCAGATAATAAAAATTAGCACCAACATTCGCCGCAAGCAACTCATCCATTGTATTAATTTTGTGCAAATCAACAGAATCCCAATAATCTAAGCCGGCGCGTTTAGTATACTTATCCGTAAGCGAAAAACCCAACTTACCTACAAGATAAAGACTCGCGCCGGTACAAGCACACAACCGAGCAATATTGCCCGTATTTTGCGGAATTTCAGGTTCATATAAAACAATATTGAGTTTCGCCATACAGTCTAAACCTATTTACTCTCACCCAAAACCGCTTTTGCCTCAATCAATACAGGCAATCCACGAACTACACAGAACACAATCGCGACAACCGCCAACCAATATCCGACTTGGAAGATAACATCGGCATGTGGCAATCCCGGGATTTTTGCCGCAACAATTACAATAAACGCAACAACCTTTGCCACCGCATAAGAAATTCTCATAAATCTTGAGCCGGTAATAAATTTACAAATAGGATTTTGTTGCATACCAAACGGCGTGAACCCTTTTTCCATTGCGGCACTTCTTATTGTATCAGTAATAAATCCTCTTGTTATTGCAATCAGAGGGAAAACTATTGACAACCAGCCCTGAACAGCAAACAAAATCCAATAAGTATTTTCTACGATTCTATCGCTCATAATATCCAAAAGCGCACCCAGCTTTGACTCCTCGTGGAATTTTCTGGCAACCCAGCCATCAACACCGTCAAGTGCAAACGCCAACACCGTCAATACAAGCGCCCAAACGTATGCGCTAACGCTTTGCGGCAATGCGATAATCAAATACACCGCAATAAACATCAAAAATACCCTGAAAATTGTTATAAAATTAGCCATTTCAAACTCCTTTATGCCTCTTTTATTCGATTATCTGCCCTTAGTTCGAGAAAGCGCAAAATCAACATTATCAAGTTGTTTTGCTGCATCGCCCAACATCATTCTTTCAGCCTCTTCCAATATTGCAACAACATCATAGCCATTTTGTCCGTCAGAACGAGCCTTTTTGCCTTCTTCACAACAACTGATAAAGTGCTGACATTCCAACTTCAACGGCTCAATTTCGAGATAATCAGAATGGATAATCTGAGAACTTGCGACAAAATTATCATAAATTGTCAACTTATCCTCTGCCAACGTATCATCCAAAATTGCTGTAGCCTTAGTACCTCGAACCAACAAAACAACGTGTTTTTTCGGGGTAATCCAGCTATCAGAAATCTGACCAATCATACCACCTTCAAACTCGATACCGATGTGCGTAATGTCCATAATATTGTTTCTGTCAGACGAACAACCCGTTGCAGAAATCACACGCACCGGCGCTTTTCCGGTAACATAACTTATCATTGAAACATCGTGTGGCGCCAAATCCCACATAACACTTCTATCGTTCTTGAAGTAATTAACATTCAACCTATCACTTTGCGCGTAAACGACTTCGCCCAAAACGCCCTCATCAACAAGCATTTTTAAACGGTTTACAGCAGGATGATAAAGCAACAAATGCCCTACCATCAAAACCAAATTCTTACTTTCAGCCAATTCCATCAAATCTTTGGCCTCTTGCGCAACGGTCGAAATAGGTTTTTCAACATAAACATGTTTTCCCGCTTCAAGAAGAGATTTTACGATTTTGAAATGCGTATGGCTAGGGGTTACAACAACAACACCCGTAATAACATCACTTGTCAAAATCTCATTGAAATCCTTCGTCGTTTTGACTCCCGGATATTGCTCTCGAACCTTTTTCAAATTTTCTTCATCAAGGTCACAAACCATCTCTAACGCGTTCAAATTATAAAAATTACGGACAATATTTCTTCCCCAACATCCGCAACCAATTACAGCTATTCTTTGACTACACATATAATCTTCCTCTTTTTTATTAATCCCTTAGCTATATTATATAATAAAAAGCTAATAAGGCAATAAAAATTAACGTATTATAACAAAGCAGAGGTTTTAACCTCCGCTTTGCAAAAAATGCCTAACGTTTAACACACCTTACGTTGGCAGCATTGGACCGCGTGCCCAGGGTGCGACCTCCAGTGTTGAAAGGCTGGGCCCAAGCCGTGCCAGACTCTCCGAAAGAGACGACAGAGCTGGACCAAAAGTTACCTGACGCAATGCCGAGAAGAGTTTTATTGTAAAACATCGCGGTTAGTTCGTCTCTATTAGGGAGGCGAGATCCGGCATCTTGTGCTGAACAAGCTGCACTCGCTTCCGTTTGGGCTATTGCTGTCCCACTTGCAGCATTAGTGGAGAGGGCATAAGGTGCGACAACATTTGAATCAGTTGGGTAAAGAGCGGTTATAAAGCCAATATCTTTTCCAACTGCGTTTGGACCTTTATTTCCATTTAAATCATAAATAAAGTTTGCACACATTTTAGGTTGAGAATAGTGCCATACATTTCCTTCTACGTCCGCACTGCATGATGGATTGTAGTATAGGGCGATAGTCTCACCATTCTGCGTTTCAAATGCAGCAGCTTTGGTATCGATGTTCTTTTGTGGGTTGGTATATTCATCACTCGACGCGGATTCATAAGGACCTATGAACAAACTATTAAGTTCACTTAATTTCATTGGCCAAGTGATTATTGAGCCCGTCAAGTTTGTAAATGATGCAGCAATTCCACAATCTGCTAAATGTTCCGCGTCGCAGATGTTGTTAATTTTTAAAACTTTGCTCAAGCCTTCGGTCAAAAAGGCCTCGGCCGCTGTATCTTTTGTTGCAGTTACAGAACCATCCGTATTCGTGCCTTCATATTCGCCGTAACCGTTCAAATGTGGCATCATTGCGATGGCTTGGCCCAGGCGGGCATAAAGCGCCTTGCGTTGAGTGTTCCAGGTGCGTTCGTTGATGTTGGCCATCAAGCTTGGTAATGTAATCGCCGCGACTACGCCGATGATTGTCAATGACAGCAATATTTCAGCCATCGTAAATCCAAGATTTTTACTCATGTTTACCTCCGTAATCTTGCGTTCGCAAGGGTCGGAGGTTTTGGCAAAACAAGTGCCTGAAACCCAGATATAATCAGGCTGTTGAGGCGCCCCCCCCCCCTATTGAACTCTTTATACTTTCATTTTCATTTAACATATTATCATTATGCACTATCGCGACATTTTTGTCAAGAC
>JAZUCM010000048.1:0-9916 GCA_045639085.1 Candidatus Gastranaerophilus bacterium | reverse complement strand
ATGCATTCTACCATATTTTCTTGTGCTTTTCAAGTGGTGTTAGAAAATGTGCATTCACAAGGGTCGGAGATTTTGGCAAAACAAGTCGCTGAAACCCAAATATAATCAGGCTGTTGAGGCGCCCCCCCCCCCTATTGAACTGTATATTCCACTATCGTATTTTAGGTTAATCATATTATAAGTATAACGTATTTTGCAAGTTTGTCAAGAGGGGCACGTGCTAATAGGTTAACCTGCCGAAGGCGGGAACCAGCTTTCGGCACTTGACTTTCTCAAAAAAATCATTAAAACAAATCCAAGGGCCATTCATTTAGACGATTTATTACAACAAAATTACGTTTATACTAATAGAGAGTCGTAATGTATGTAGAGAGGTAGTAACATGATAATTCGCGGCGGAATAAATTACGTTGACAAAGGAATGACAGCATCGCTGATGGCGATGCACTTGCAAAGCGAAATTATCGCGATTAACAACGAAAACATTACAGGTTTCGACAAAATAGGCTATCAACGCCAAGATCCCGTCGTTTCATCGTTCACAGAATTCATCGGCGTGCACGGACTATCTAAAGCAACCGACGATCAGGTCGGACGTATTGCGGTTTCTGATAACCCACTCGACTGCGCTATCGCCACAAAAGGTTACTTCCAAACAATGGACAAAGACGGGATAAAAATTACGCGTGACGGCCGGTTTAAACTCGACAACCAAGGAAATTTGTTAACACTTCAAGACGCACAAGTCCTCTCCAACGCCGGAATGCCTATTCAACTCCCGTTCGTGCCGGAAAAACTTGAAGACATAAAAATTAACGCAAAAGGCGAAATTCACGTCTTTAACCACAAAGCACTCAGACAAGAATATGCAGGAACCATCGGCGTCGTAGATTCTGACGGCCGACTCGTCGCAAAACCGGACATTAAACAAAAATTCAACGAATATTCAAACGTATCATTACAAAACGAGTTCATCGGAATGATGCCTATAATCAGAAATTTTGAAGCAAATCGCCAAATGTTTTTGATTCAAAACCAAAACTTACAAAAAGTAATCAACCAACTCGGCAGCGCAAGTTAATCGAAACAAAAATGATAAGAGGTAAAAAATGTACAGCTTTCAAGCAATAGTCAGAAGAAATGTCAGCAACATAACAAGTCAATTCGAACGGCTTGGCTATGTCGGCAACAATTTGACAAACTACAACACCAAAGGGTACAAAACCGTCAACTTCGAACAAATGTTGACAGAAGACGGCTACCTGACCGGTGCGATTCGCTCTGACTACGCGCAAGGCTCCGTAATGATTACAAGCAACCCTTACGACGTTGCGGTCAAAGGAACCGGGTTTATCCCTGTTGTATCAGAAGACGGCGAAGTCGCATACACGCGCGACGGCGCCTTCAAACAAGGCAAAGACGGCTATTTGGTGACTGAAGACGATTGGATTGTCGGCGAAGGTATAAAAATCCCGGCCAACTGTTTCAAATTCGAAATACGCAAAAACGGTGAGGTTTACGCATACGACACCAACGAAAGCATTATGGGCAAAAAACTCGGTACAATTCCTCTAGTTCGTTTTGCCAGCCAGGAAAATCTTAAATTCATCGGGATGAACAAATTTCAAGCCACCGAAGAATCCGGCGACGCAATCTTGGTGAAAGATCACGACTGTATCGCGCAAAACAATCTGGAAAGTTCCAACACAAACATTTACAGCGGAATCAGCGACATGCTTCGACTCAACGCCTCCATGATTGCTGGCATGCGTATGATGAAAGTCGTTGATGACATGTACAACAAAGCAATTAACATAAGGGAGTAGGCTAAATGTATACACCTGTTGACAGCACAAATAAAATTAATTTAATGTTAGACTTAATCGCGCAACGTCAACGCGCACTTGGTTCTAACCTCGCAAACATCGACACCCCTAACTACGTGAGAAAAGATATTGATTTTCAAACCTATTTAGGCACAATGAACAGCCCACTTGAGACAAAATTATCATCAATCTTGGGGCCGTCCGGCATTATCGAAGAGCGCGAGAACGAAAAAATCGACGTTGCCAACGAATTAAACGCAATGCAACAGAACTCTCTATTATACACAATGGCAACCCGAAGGATGTCATCCATCATCACCGAAATGAAAACCGTAATTAACGTCGGCAAGTAATAATTAAACCAACACAAGCAAAGGAGCTTTAAAATGGGCATATTAGAATCAATGAATATCGGCGCAAAAGCCCTCCAGGTTCACGGAACACGTCTGGATATCCACGCAAAAAACATCGCAAACGTGGATACCCCAAACTACGTCCGTAAAATTCCTGTCATAAACGCAACCGAAGATATGTCCTTCCACGGATTAATGAATGCGATGAAAGAAGATGTTTTCGGTGTTGGAACCCTGCCATACTTACAAGGCGGCGTAACATATTCCGGCGTAATGGAAGATCCGACATTAGGCGATAAAATTTATCGTCCGGGCCATCCTGACGCAGACGCGAACGGATATATTCGCGCCTCAAACGTAAACCCGATGGTCGACATGGCTGACGCCGTAATCGCACAACGCGCCTACGAAGCCAACCTTGCCGTCGTCAACATCTCCAAAGCCATGGCCCTCAGAGCCGTCGAAATCGGGAAATAGTCTATTTAGGAACTAACGTTTAACACAACGCCCGGTGTAACCGGGTCTCATACTCGTACCAACCCGTGCAAAGTTTTAACGCTTAACACAGCGGACATTACCATCATAAGTTCTTGGATGTTGAAAACGATGGCCGGTGGTAAAGACTTGACGCCAAGCAGTACCAGAGTTCCCAGAAGAAATAACTGAACCAGACCAATATGCAGCAGACGCTATTCCAACAAGTTCCTTGTTGTAGAACATCGAAGTTAATTCATCACGGTTTGGAAGTCGGCTCTCAGGGTCTTGGGCCGTGCAAGCAGCACTTGCTGCCGTTTGAGCAAGTGCATTGGAAGCATTTGTTACTAACGGACAAGGGGCAACAACATTCACATTTGTAGCGTACAAAGCAGTTATAAACCCTATGTCTTTACCAACCATGTTTGGCCCTTTATTTCCATTCAAATCATAAATAAAATTGGCGCACATTTGAGGTTGAGAAAACTGCCAAGATGAATCTCCTTCAACATTCGCGTTACAAAATGGATTGTAATAAAGGACTATTGTTTCCCCATTTTGCGTTTCAAACGCTGCAGCCCTTGTATTCGATTGAGAATAGGAATAATGATCATCAATACCAGGACCACCCCAACCTGAACCCACAAATGAAAAATTCACAAATGTACTGTTCCATGCACCGATTGTTCTAGGCCAAGTACTTGTTGTTCCAGCCATATTTGTGTAAGACGTCGGAACGCCACAATCTGCAAGATGTTCTGAGTCACAAATATTATTTATTTTTAAGACCTTTGAAAGGCCCTCAGTTAAAAAAGTTTCTGCCGCTGTGTCAACCGTAACACTTCCACTTTCATCCTCGGTTAAAGTTCCGTATCCGCCGACTTGCGGCATCATGGCAATGGCCTGGCTTAATCGCGCGTAAAGCGCTTTGCGTTGGGTGTTCCAAGTTCGTTCGTTAATGTTCGCCATTAGTGATGGCAGAGTGATTGCCGCGACTACGCCGATGATTGTCAATGATAGCAGTATTTCTGCCATTGTAAATGCAAGTTTTTTTGTCATTTTAATCCTCCGATTATTCTCTTATACGTATTTTACCATATTTTCTTGTGTTTTTCAAGTGGTGTTAGAAAATATGCACTCGCAAGGGTCGGAGGTTTTGGCAAAACAGGTGTCTGAAACCCAGATATAATCAGGCTGTTGAGGCGCCCCCCCCCCCTATTGAACTTCTCATTTTTTTATTGTAGTTTAATTTAATCATATTCTCATTATGCACCATGGCGGGGGATTTGTCAACCCCTACGAGAAAGTTAATAACTCATTAACTTTATCAATTTAACCCTTCCCCGCCTATGGCGAACAACCCCTCCGGGAACAAAACTTAACTCTATACGTCTTAGAAAATTAGAAGAGGAGAAAATAGCATGGAATTTTGTAAAATTAAATATGATTTACCCAAATTTGACGAAGAAAATATGGAGTATTTAGGAGAGTTTGAGGATGAAACAAAAACTTTTAGCTGCATTTCGCACGAAGAAGATATTCTGCAAATGTATCTGAAAAGTATTGGAAAAATAAAACTTTTGAAACCACACGAAGAAAAAGAACTCGGCCGACAAATCCAGGAAGAAAAAGGGTTGCGCGCAGAACTCGCCAAGAAAAGACTTGTCAACTCAAACTTGCGACTCGTTGTGAGTATTGCTAAAAAATTCATTGGGCAAGGCGTTCTTTTTATGGATTTGGTGCAAGAAGGCGCGCTGGGCTTAATCAAAGCCGCCGAAAAATTTGATTACTCGAAAAACTTCAAGTTTTCCACCTACGCAACTTGGTGGGTAAAACAAGCAATTATGCGCGCAATCGCGAACAACGGCAAATCTATTCGGATTCCCGTACACATGATTGATAAAATCCGCAAATACAACAAAACAAAAACAAAACTTCTTTTAAAAAACGGGATTGAACCGACTGAACAAGAAATTGCCGAGGCAATGGAATTGCCGCTCGAAAAAGTTTTGCAAATAAAACGCGCGATACTAAAAGAGCCAATCAGCCTGGAAACCCCGGTCACCGACGACTTGAATGTCATTGATTATCTGGAAGATACAAAATGCAAGTCCCCGGAAGACCAAACAAACGCCGGTATAATTCGCCAAAATGTAGAAGAATTGATGGAAATACTCAACAGTCGAGAAAAAGAAATCCTCAAATATCGTTTCGGAATAGGTAATTCCGGCACTAAAACACTCGAACAACTTGGCGAAAGCCTCGGTTATTCAAAAGAAAGAATTCGCCAACTGGAAAACGTTGCGCTGCAAAAAATTCGCGAAAGTCAAAAGTTCTCGCACCTCAAAGAAGTGCTTGAATAAAACTTGATTTTGTCATACTATAAACTCAAAGAGGGAGTAAAAAAGATGACAAAAAAAAGAATTGGTATTGACGTTGGCGGCACGAACGTAAAAGTCGCATTAGTGACCGATGAAGGACAGATTCTGTATTCTGATTCCGTTCCGACACGCGCGGAAATGGGTTATGAATACACCGTCAACAATATTAAACAAGCAATCTACGAACTTTTAAAAGAAACCAAAACAGAAACATCCGAAATTGAAGGTATCGGATTCGGTTTCCCGGGTCAAGTTGACTACAAAACAGGCATAGTAAAACTTTTGCCTAATATTCCCGGCTGGGTAAATGTTCCGATAGCACAAATCATGGAAGACGAATTCCATATTCCGACAAGAATTGATAACGATGCAAGATGTGCAGCATTAGGCGAACTTTTTGCCGGTGCCGGCAAAGGATGTCAAAACATCGTATGCGTAACAGTCGGAACCGGGGTTGGTTCGGGAATTATTATCAACGGAAAAGTCGTTCGCGGAGCAAGCAACGCAGCAGGCGAAATCGGACACATTAAACTCCAAATGAAAGACGGACCAATTTGCGGTTGTGGCGACACCGGCTGTATGGAAGCTTTTGTTTCAGCACCGTCAATTGTCGCAATGGCAGAAGACTACATCAAAGGCGGGAAATCAACAAAATATCGCGAGATGGCAAACCCTGAAATCTCTGCCTACATCGTCGCAGAAGCCGCAAAAGCAGGCGACAAAGTCGCACAAAGAATATTCAAAATTATGGGCGAATACTTAGGTCTTGGGCTTTCAAGCGTCGTAAACCTTCTCAACCCTGAAAGAATAATAATCGGCGGCGGCGTTGCAGACGCAGGCGAACTCTTCCTTGGCCCTGTTCGCGAAACAATCAAATCGCGCGCAATGGAAATCTCCGGCGCTGCGGTCGAAATCGTTCCGGCACAACTGGGCAACAGAGCCGGCGTAATCGGCGCGAGCCTTCTTATAGAAAACTAATTTTCAACCCAACGGATACCGAAAAAACGGTATCCGTTTTAACAACTTGCCTTTTAAATTTGTAACTGATAAAATAAAAGAAAATTATTGAATGAGGAAAAAATGAAAAAGTCCGAACTTGATTTATCAAATTTAACCAATAGCGTGGAATCACTCCGAGAATGTTACTCAGATTTTAACGTTGAACAAGACCCCAAAATGCGCAAATACATAAAAGATTCTTGTATCAAACGTTTTGAATATACTTACGAAACAGCGAAAAAAATCATGAATAAATTCCTAAAAAAAGAATATGATAAATCAGAAAAGGATCTATCTATCAATAACATTTTTCGTGAAATGTACGCTCTTGGAATAATCGAAAACTTTGAAAACTGGGTAGAGTATCGCTTAAAACGAAACTCCACTTCACATGAATATGACGACTTTCTAACATATCCAATAATTGAAACAACACCGGCTTTCATTGAAGACGTTCAAATCTTAATTAACAATTTGGAGAAAACATTAACAGATGATTAAAGGTGTAACGGAAAAAGAAGAACAATTAATAAAAGATATTTTAAAAGATTATCCCTATCGCTTTTATTACTATGGTTCAAGGGTAAAAGGAGATTTCTCACGAGGTTCTGATTTAGATATACTTATAAAGTCAGATACAGAATTAAATCTCGATGAATTAGAGAAACTAAAAACTCAATTTAATGAAAGTAAAATTCCCTATATAGTAAATTTTAGTCAATTTTGCTTAATGGATGAAAAGTTTTTTAATTTAATCCAAGATACATTAGTCGAGGTTGATAAATGATTTATTTTTTCTACGGAGATGAAGATTTTAATATTGATTTAGAGGTCGAAAAGCTCAAAAAAGAACTCGATCCGAATTTTCTTGAGATGAGTTTCAAAACCTATGATCATCCTAAGTTCGCCGATTTAATCGCGATTTTACGCACTCAACCGATGATGTTTGGCAAAATGCTTATCGTTATCGATTGTGTAAAATATTTCTCAGAAGCCTTCGACGACAAAGAAATCGCACAAATTTCAGAAGCAATCGAAAACAATTCCGACTCACTCGACATAGTTTTTACCGCTAAAATTCCACGGGATGAAGGCAAAAAACTCGACTCACGCAGAAAATTGTTCAAACTTTTAAACAAACAAAACGCTAAAGAGTTTCCAACCATTCCGACCTACAAACCAGAACTTGCAACCTGGATTACGAAACAAGCAAAAGGTTATAAACTCAACCTAACCCCAGACGCCGTTCAGACTCTAATCGCAATGATTGGCAACAACTTGCGACAACTAGATTCTGAATTACAAAAACTCGCGATTTCCGTTCACCCAAAAGACACCGCCAACGAAAACGATGTCAAAGAGATTTGTACAAATAACGAAGATTTATTCGCACTATCTGACGCACTGATGCAAATGCAATACGATATTGCACTTTTAGAGTACAAAAAACTTCTCGACAAAGATCATCCGATTAAAATTCTGGCAACCCTACAGACCATGGTCAGAAAATGGGTCACACTAAAGGCAAAATCCACGCAATCCAGCGGATTTGAGCTTGCACGCCTAACAGGCATGAACGAATATGTCATAAAATTGACGCTACAAAAAATGAAAAACACAACCCTGCGTCAACTCGTAACGCTTAAAGAAAACCTAACCACTTGCGAATACCGCATAAAAAGCGGACAATCAATTGACCCGGAAAGAGAGGTGGCAGATGCCTTCTTTGTACGATAAATACCCATTCCTAATGCGCTATTTTCAAAACGGGCTCTCAAACGAAGACGGAGTGGGAAAGATTTCACACTGTATTCTCTTTTTTGGCAGCGACGCCGGTGCTCAATACGAACTTGCGCTTGAAATCGCACGGCTTCTCAACTGCAAGGAAGACAAGTCCGTGGCTTGCGAATGTCTTAATTGCCGCTGGGTTCGCGAAAACAAACACCCCGCGGTGCGAACAGTTTCGCGCGTAGACTACAAACCCACCGACGACAAAACAAAAACCGTTATTTCTGTACGTCAAACCCAGGAAATTAAAAACGATCTTATGGTAACATCCGACTACCACCGCGTAATAATTTTCTGCGACAAAGACGACGACGGAAACGTTCAAGGGATAAATTACCGCGTATTCCAAGAAGAAGCAGCAAACTCACTTCTAAAAACTTTCGAAGAACCCCCATCCAACACAACTTTCATCTTCCTAACCAAAGACAAAACCGATATGATTTCGACAATTGTTTCGCGCTCACAATGTTTCTTTGTTCCCGCTCAAATGGAAGAAAATCGAGACTTCTCGCTCGTTTCAAGCCTTATGGAAAACTACGCAACACGCGACAAAAACTCACTCTGGGATTTTAAAGACGAGCTTTTGGGGATAATCAAAGAAAACGGTTTTACCCCAACGCTTAACCAACTTGAAAATTACTTAAACGGGCTTTTGAAAAATAACTATCAAAACGGTCAACTAAGGATAAAAATTCTGCGCGACCTAAAATCCGTTGCCCTTGCGAAAAAACAAGACGCCTTGGCCATCCAAAACCAAAGCGTCATCGAAAACCTGACTTTTGCCCTGTTTGATGTGTAATTAATCAATACTTGTGTCGACTGGCGTTAAAGATTTATCGCTTGATACAACGGACTAAATGCGTACGGGTACGTAAATGAGGTCCACAACTGCCAACCGGAAAACTCTGAGAATACGCCATACCAGATTCGTCAGAAGAAATCACTGAACCAGACCAAAAATGACCGGCAGTAACTCCGATAAGTTCTCGATTAATAAACATTGCCATTAATTCATCTTTATTGGGCAGCCTGCTTTCAACATCCTGCGCAGTACACGCAGCAGAGGCTACCGTTTGCGCAATAGCTGAAGCACTGGCATTTGTTGATAACGGCACTGGCGCTACAACACTCGAAGCCGACGGATAAAAAACAGTTATAAAACCAATATCTTTACCAAACGTGTTTGGACTTTTGTTACCATTTAAATCATAGATGAAATTTGCACACATTCTTGGTTGCGACATAAAAAATTCAACACCATTATATTCATCTAAACAATACGGGTTATAATACAAGACAACAGTTTCTCCACTTAGAGTTTCAAACGCCGCGGCATTCGTATCGATATCTTTTTGTGGATTTTGATAAATAATTCCACCTTCACTTGAACCGTTGTTACCCCAACTTCCAGTAAACATCGAATTAAGTTCGGATAGTTTAGTTGGCCAAGTTATTGCTGAACCCGCTAGGTTTGTATAACTTGCCGCCACTCCACAATCCGCAAAATGCGTAGCGTCACAAATATTATTTATTTTTAGAACTTTTGACAAACCTTCGGTTAAAAATGTCTCAGCTGCAGTATCTACTGTTGCAGTGACGACACCATCTGTATTTGTACCTTCGTACTCACCATAACCACCCAAAGTCGGCATCATCGCAATTGCTTGGCTCATACGGGCATAAAGTGCTTTTCTTTGCGTATTCCAAGTGCGTTCGTTAATGTTCGCCATGAGCGATGGTAGCGTAATCGCCGCGACTACGCCGATGATTGTGAGGGACAATAAAATCTCAGCCATTGTGAATGCACATTGCGTCATTGCGAGCCGGCTGAGCCGGTTCCATATTCGTACCGAAGAATGGCAAGACTTAACGGTTAAAGGCGATAGTCCGGCGCGGCAACCCAGCCGATTGAGCGTAGCGAAATCGGTCAATGTCGTCACACTGGCTGACTGACCTCGTTGAAACTCGGTCAGCTGGTTTGCTTCGTCACTCACTGCGTTCGTTCCTCGCAATGACGCATGTTTTTTTAATGTTTCTGTCATGTTTACCTCCGTAATCTTGCGTTCGCAAGGGTCGGAGGTTTTGGCAAAACATG
>JAZUCM010000047.1:0-11785 GCA_045639085.1 Candidatus Gastranaerophilus bacterium | reverse complement strand
TATTGTCTTCCTAAGCCCGCTTGGCCTCCGACTTCGAGCGCCAGCTCGCGCAGTCAACCAACGTGACGCTATCGCCCCGTAAACGCTACGCGTTTACGATGGCAGAGATACTATTATCGTTAACGATAATCGGCGTGGTCGCGGCAATTACTCTGCCATCGCTAATGGCAAACATTAACGAACGGACTTGGAACACCCAACGCAAAGCGCTTTACGCTAGAATATCCCAAGCGATTGCGATGATGCCGCAATTGAACGGTTATGGCGAATACGAAGGCACAAACACTGACGGTTCTGTTACTGCCACAAAAGATACGGCGGCTGAGGCCTTCCTCACCGAGGGCTTGAGTAAGGTTCTAAAAATAAATAACATTTGTGACGCTGATCATTTGGCGGATTGCGGAATTGCAGCGTCATATACAAATATGCAGGGTTCTACAAATGCTTGGCCAACGAAGTTGAGTGAGTTAAATTCGATGTTTACAACTACTCATGAAACTGATTCAGGCAGTAAGTATACAAATCCACAAAAAAATATTGATACGCGTGCTGCAGCATTTGAAACTCAAAATGGTGAGTCTATTGCACTGTTTTATAATCCATATTGTACTGCTGATACCGAATCTGGTGCCAACGGTGCTCATTATTCACAGCCCAAAATGTGCGCAAACTTTATTTATGATTTAAACGGAAACAAAGGGCCAAATACTGTCGGTAAAGATATTGGCTTTGTAACGGCACTTTATCCGGTCGAAACGAATGTTGTTGCTCCTATGCCTCTTGCTGCAAACTCAGGTTATTTGACTCATTCCGCAGCAAAAACTATCTGTACTACGCAAGACAGCACAAGTCGTTTACCTAATAGAGACGAACTTTCTGCAATGTTTTATAATAAAGAGCTTATTGGTGGATTGACTGATATAACCTGGGCGAGTACTGTTTATTCTGTTGGTGAGTCAGGTAGTGCGTGGTTTCAATATATGATTTCCGGGCGTAGAGGAGCAACTCCTGTTGCTTCGTACAAGCGTTTTGTTCGTTGCGTAAAACGTTAGTGTTAACCATCTACTAACGCGGCGAAGGTGTTGATAGCTTCTTCGCTATTCATTTCGGTTACGGCTGTCAGGATTTCGGTTTCTGACAGCTTTATGCCGCCTGCAATTCCCGCGGTTTTGAGTGTGTTGAGTGTCGCGTTTGCGTCTTTAACTTTGAATACAAATTCGTTGAAAAAGTTTTTTGTTTTAACGACAATACCTTTTGCTTTTAGTTTATCAGCAAGAATATGCGCGCCTTTTGCACTCAAGTAACTTGCTTGTTTGAACCCTTTTTCGCCCATTACGGTCAAGTAAAGCGTTGCGCAAAGTCCCATTAAGGCTTGGTTTGAACATATATTGCTTGTTGCTTTTTCGCGCTTGATGTGCTGTTCGCGAGTTTGGATTGTCAGACAATAGGCTGTACGACCTTCGGTATCAACGGTTCTGCCGGCAAGACGGCCCGGAAGTTGGCGCATATATTTTTCTTTGCAGGCGATAATTCCTGCGTAAGGTCCGCCGAAAGATTGCGGAATTCCCAGTGTTTGAACCTCACTTACCAAAATGTCGATGTTTTTTGGCGGTTCAAGGAGCGCAAGCGCGCTGAGATTTGTGCTGACAATAAGAAGTGTGTTTTCCAGATTTGGGGTTTTTAGGATTTCGCCGCAGTAGTCCGGGGTTTGGATTAATACACAGGCGTAGTCTGACAAATCTGTTGGCAAATTATCGGAGAATTTTTCTATTTCAATACCTTTTGCCCAGGCGTAAGTATTGATAACTTTTTCGTGCTCCGGGTTGATGTTTGCGTGAATTAGGGCTTTGTTTTTCTTTGAAATTCTGGATGCCATAAGAATTGCTTCTGCGCAAGCGCTTGCGCCGTCGTAAACGGTAGCGTTTGCGATATCCATGCCGGTAATTCTGCTAATCATCGTTTGAAATTCGTACATAACTTGTAGGGTTCCTTGGGAGATTTCTGCCTGATAAGGGGTGTAGGCGGTTAGGAATTCCCAACGTTGCGCGGTTTGTAAAACGCAAGCAGGAGTAAATTTGTTGTAACAGCCGGCACCGAGGAAACTTTCTTCCGGGAGATTGTTTTTTGCCGCAAGTTTTTTAACGATTTTTTGAGTTTCGAGTTCGCTTTTTGCTTCTCCCAGTTCTTGTTCAAAATCGATAGGAACAGCGGTTGAGGGGATTTGTGCGAACAAATCATCAATTGAAGACATCCCGATTTCTTGGAGCATTTGCTCCTTGGTTTCCTTGTTATGTACTAAAAAATTTTCCATTATTTTACACTTTCTTTGTAATCTTCGTATTCCATCAAGTCAGCGGTTTCAGCGGCCAATGCGTCAGAAGATATTTTAACCAGCCAGCCGTTTGCGTAGACGTCTTGGTTCAATTCTTCCGGAGCTTCGACGAGAGCTTCGTTGATTTCAAGGATTTTACCTGTAATTGGCATGTAGATTTCTGATGCAGCTTTTACGGATTCAATGGCCGCGAATGATTCGCCTTTGCGGAATTCAGAACCGATTTCAGGAAGTTCAAGGAAAACGATGTCGCCTAATTGATCAACTGCATAATCGGTCAAACCTATTGTGAATGTGCCGTCTTCATTTTCCAGAAGGTATTCGTGTGTTGGTGAACATAAGATTTTTTCAGTAATGCTCATTTATTTTATTCTCCTTTTACTTTATTTCTTTTATTAACAAAAGGTCGTTTTACGACTTGCGCATCGTGAAGCTTTTCTCTTATCATAACTTGAACAATGGAATCTGTGCAAATTTCGTTAAGATTTTTTACATAAGCGAGTGCAATATTTGCGCCTAAAGTTGGGGAAGGTGCGCCACTTGTGATGTTTCCGATTTTTTCACCTTTGTAATAAACTTCATATTCGTGCCGTGCGATTGACTTGTCAAGCATTTTTAACCCGATTAATTTTTTTGAGCCACCATTGGCGAGCTGTTCCATGATGACCTTTTTGCCATTGTAATCTTCTTCTTTATTTTTAGGGATAGACCAAGAAAGTCCGGCTTCGATTGGGGTTGTGTTTTCGTCCAGGTCGTTGCCGTAGAGGTGTAGTGCGGCTTCAAGCCTAAGGGTGTCGCGTGCGCCCAGGCCGATAGGTTTTATGCCGAATTCGGCACCGTCAGCGAGGATTTTGTCCCAAAGATATTCTGCAAATTCGTTTTCTACCATGATTTCAAAACCGTCTTCGCCGGTGTAGCCGGTGCGAGAAGCAAGGACTTTTATTCCTGCGATTTCACCTGTTTTTATCGTAAATGAGTCTTGATTTGTATTTAGACCCATTTTTTGAACTAATTCAGCGGCTTTAGGCCCTTGAATTGCGAGGAGTGAGTAGTTGTGAGATTGGTTGTCGATTTTTACGTCGAGTCCGCGCTTGTTGCGTACAAGCCAATTTAAATCCTCATCAATTCTTGAGGCGTTGCAGATTATGAGGTATTCGGTGATTCCGAGTTTGTAGATGATAAGATCGTCGATAAGACCTCCGTTTTTGTTTGGAAGTTGGCAGTAGACGGCTTTTTCGTAAGCAAGTTTGGAGATATCTTGCGGGACGACCGAGTTGAGAAATTTAAGTGCGTCTTTTCCTGAAACGAAAACTTCGCCCATGTGCGACACATCGAATAGTCCGACGGCGTTGCGGACGGTATTGTGTTCTTCAATAATAGACGTTTGGTATTGAACCGGCATGTGCCAACCGGCAAAGTCGACCATTTTTGCGTTGAGTGCAACGTGTTTTTCGTGCAGATACGTTTCTTTTGTCATAAATTTCTCCTTATGATACTGCTTTTAATTATTTCTTTGGAACCATTTTGCCAAATCTTTATGCTCGAAGAATTTGCAAATTGGGCGTCCGTGTGGACAGGTGTATGGAAGTTTTGTAGTTCGCCATTTCTTGATTATTTCTTGCATTTGCCAAGTGGAAAGTTTTTGGCCTGCTTTCACTGCGGCTTTGCAAGAAGTTGTGATAAGGATTTTTTCTTCAAGGTTGTTGATATTTCCGTCTATGTGCTCAAGAATATCTGCGAGAATTTCTTTCGGGTTGACGTTGGCAATCATTTGCGGAACTTTGCGGAAGATTAATTCTGTTTCTGATAAAAACTCTATTCCGTAGCCGAAACGTTCAAATTTGTCTAAATTTTCTTTTATGAGTGCGGCTTCTGAGGCTGAAACTGTTTGAACGTCTGAAATGAATAACAGTTGTGAGATTATTTCTTTTTCACTCATAAGTTTTTCGTAAATATAGCGTTCCTCAGCGATGTGCTGATCTACGATTTCTAGGCCGTCTTCTTTTTCGATAAGAATGTATGTGTTTTTATACTGACCGATAATTTTGTCTTCGGGCTCGGTTGGAGTGTTATCGAAAGGGGTGAAAAATTGTTTTTGCGCGATAATTTCTTCGCGTTGAGCAATTATTTCTTGTGTTTTGTCTTCACTCAGATAAATTGTGTCATCGCTGGATGGTTTTGGCGCTGAGGTTGGGAACATAATGTTTACGACATTTTCCGGCGCGGGTACGGATTGTTGCGTCGACGGGTGTTCGAATTGTGGCGCAAAATCGGTGTTCTCAAACCTTTTTTGATAAGGTTGTGCCGGTTGAGGTTGAGCAAAATTCATTAAATTACTTGGTTTGTCGGTGTAGTTTGAAAGTCCTGCCAAAATTGATGTCATGATAAAGTTGAAAATCTGGTTTGGGTTTTTGTAGCGAACTTCTTTTTTTGTAGGGTGAACGTTGACATCTACGTCGGCCGCCGGAAGTTCCAGATTAAGAATAACAATCGGATATTTGCCGATAGCGATAAGACTTTTGTATGCCATATCAATTGATTTTAGAAATACCGGGCATTTTACGGTTCTTGAATTGATGTAGATATGGTAATATTTTTTGCTTGAGCGGGTTAAATCAGGGGTGCTGACGTAACCGCTGATTTTTAGACCTGAAAGCTCATCGGTTTTGAGCACTTCTTTTAAGTTTTTGCTGACTTCTTCCCCGTAAATTTCTTTTATTGTAAAAAGAGGCATTTTTTGGCCGGTTGTTTTGAGCATTGTTTTGCCGTTCTTTTTTAGTTCAAACGCTACTTCCGGGTGCGAAAGCGCTAAGTTTTGGATAAGTTCTTGAATATAGGAAAATTCCGTGTTCGAATTTTTTAAGAATTTTAAACGTGCCGGTAGGTTGTAAAACAGGTCTTTTACTTCCATAATTGTGCCAACTGCGCAACTGGTTTCAGACTTTTCTACTTCGGAGTTTTCACATTTTACGCGCGTGCCGTGCGGATAATCCTTGGTGCGCGTTGTGCAAGTTAGTTTTGAAATAGAAATTATGCTGGCAAGTGCTTCGCCGCGAAATCCTAGTGTGTGAATGTCGAAAAGATCTTCGCTTTCTCGGATTTTGCTGGTTGCGTGTTTTGAAAACGCCAAGTAGATATCATCCGGGTGGATTCCGCAACCGTTGTCGGCGATTCTGATGTCGCGACAATCGTTTGTGATTTCAATGCTTACTCTGCTTGAACCCGCGTCGATTGAGTTTTCGACCAACTCTTTTACTACGGACGCCGGACGCTCAATAACTTCTCCTGCCGCGATTTGGTTTATTAAGTGTTTTGATAATTGCTGAATACGTGCCATGCCAAAAACTTCCCCTCAGCTCTACTTTACCAAAAAAAAAATCTCATCTAAATGCTTGATTACAATTTTGAAACAATTTTATAAAATGAGAATGTTAGAGAAGAGGGAGAAGGATATGTCAGTAAGAGGCAATACTAAGTTAAAACCGTTGCAGCGCCCTGATTTGCAGGTTGTAAAGCCGGTAAAAACTACAAAATACAGCGACATTGATTTGAATAACTGGAAAGATTATTCGCATGTTTTAACGGATTCATTGTGGGAGTTTCCGTCACGTTCACGTGAAAACGGGCATTCTAACGAATATCACGGCAATTATATTCCGCAAATTGCAGAACAGTTGTATGAAAGATTTACTAAAAAACACGATATAGTTTTGGATTTGTTTTTTGGCTCAGGAACTTCCGGCATTGAAGCTATAAATATGGGTAGACGCTGTATTGGCGTTGAGTTGAAAGACGAACTTGCCGAAGAAGTTTCGCAAAAATTCACCCCAAAACAACTCGTTACGGATGTGAATATCATTTGCGCTGATTCAGCATCAGAACTCGCTAAAGAAAAAGTTAAGGCGCGTCTTGAAATTATGGGCGAAGAAAGCGCTCAGTTGCTCATTTTGCACCCGCCTTATGACGATATAATCAAGTTTTCAGACAGAAAAGAAGACCTTTCAAATTGTTCTTCAACAGAAGAATTCTACGATTTGTTTGAGAAAGTTGCGAAAAACGGCTACGATTTACTTGAAAAAGGACGTTTTGCAGCACTTATAATTGGTGACAAATACGCGGATTCTCAATACATTCCGTTAGGTTTTGAATGTATGCGCAGAATGAACGAACTCGGTTTTGTCACAAAAGCCGTCATTGTAAAAGATATTCAAGGCAATGAACGCTGCAAGGGTAAAGACGCAAATCTATGGCGTTATCGCGCTCTTGCCGGTGGTTTTTACATCTTTAAACACGAATATGTTATGATATTCCAGAAAAAGTAATATGGCCCTTTATGGGTACATCTTCTCTAATATTTCCCGATAACTTTTGACTGAAATTATTCCGTCGGTTGTCGGGTTTATTTTTTGTTTTGTAATATCGAGTATTGTCGAATTTTCTTCTATGGCATATATTGGAATCTTTCGTTTTAAACATTCAAAAACCGGGGTTGAGCCCAGGCAATTGTGCGGCATTAAAAGAAAATCCAAGTCTTCTATTGAAATCCCACCTTTTGGTGCTAATCTTGGGGCCTGACTTAACCCTAACAGAATGCACGGCAGAAACGTTGGAGTTATGTATTCGGACGCGGATTTTCCGTCGATAAGCTCGGTTGTTATCTCTAAATCGTCAAAGGCCGGAGAATGCGCGCAAGGAATTTTTAATTCTTTGGATATGTAATGTGAAATAATTGCCTCAACTCCACCTACAGGGTCGACCCCTAAGCCGTTTTGGTACTCAGGGTTTTCATCTGTCGGGTTTTCAAACATGCAAACAATTGCTATTGCGTCGACGCCTTTTGCTAATAAGCGCTTTGCGGAGACTAATAGTGTTTGCGAGTTTGTCAGACCGCCGGACGAAACACCACTCTTTTCTATCGTAAATTTTACGCCGACTGGCTCATCGGTTATGTCATAATGTGGAATATCCAGCCCGTAAACCGCCTTGACTGCGTTCATTGTGTTGAGATGGACGTTTAAGATGTGTTCAGGAATGCCACGGTCGAAAATTATTCCGATTTTGTTGTTATCAGATGGAATTAAGGTTAAATTCCCGCGGAAAAATTCGTCTAGTGAATATCCTTCCACGTAAAACATATTTTCAGAAATTGCTGAAAATCCACCTGCGTTCACAACATTGGGGTTGACAATGAGGTTGCAGTGTTTGGCAAACGCTCTTGCCCACGGCCCTGCATCACCTGCAAAGCCGCCAATACTTGCGCCTACGCCTGTTGGAACTATGAATGCACCCAGCTTTTTATCCTTGAACATGTCTTTTATTATATCACTTTGGCTAGTCTAAACGTATGATTTTTAACGACGGTTGTAACAAAACTTAATATACTATAATTGTAAATAAAACACTTAAAACACAATAATAAGTGCACTTTTGACACTTTATGCTCTTTCCTTTTTATTGCAATACTTTCAGTCGATCGGGCTATTTTGTTTTTAAACTCTTGACAAAAATTTTAATATGCGTTATAGTAAAAGTGTTAGAAAAAGTGTTAAAGAAACACTTAATGAAAACCGAGTGATAGTAAACAGCTTACTAAAACTCAAAGGAGGTCACAATGATCGCAATAAATCCAGTAAAATCAAACATTACACCAATAGCTTTTGGTAATTCAAATACTAATAATAATCGTGTTGTAAAAAATCATTATGAAAAAGGTATGCCTAACATCGCGGCTCTTGCGATCCAAGGCGAAGGTGCAAGAACCAGTTTTGAAAAAGACTGGAATGTTACCAGGGAGGCAGACGCAGTTCAATCAAATATGATTTTGTCACCGATATATAAAATTCAAAAAGCAATTAAAATATTCCAAAATAAAAAGGCACAAGCCGAAGAAAATATGCCTCATATTATGTATAACGCATAATATTATGTGTTAACCAACTTCTTTTATTTTTTTATTATCATAATCCGTTTACCCTAAAAAATAAAACGCCTCGAAAAGAGGCGTTTTGTTTTTATTTATTTTGCATCATTTTTCATTTGTTTGTAATTTTCAAGAGATATTTGCCAGTTTTCCTTTTGATTTTGTATTGTGCGTTCTGCGATGTCTTCAGGTAGTCCGGCATGATGAAGGCGTGGGAGTAGCCAGCTTTCCGGGTATTCGATTGGCAAGTTTACATCGTCGTCGGAATCTTGGCAGATGAATATTGTTTCACCATTTTTGGCGGTTCTTGCACCGACAATTGTTATTTCGTGACCGCCGGCTATGGCTTCCGGGGAACGAGTCGGATCCGGTTGTTCTTTATCTTTTTCGAAGTAAGTTATACCGATGATGATATTTTGATCGCGTTTGAGGGTGTCTAAAAGTTGCGCTTTTGTTGTTGCGAAGTCGCATTCATAGCCGGTCACAATCATATTATCATCGACTTGTTGGTAAAGCATGCTTGTTGTACTTTTGTTTTCGACTATGGATTCGACAAAAGTTTTTTCAAATTCAATCAACCCGGTCGGCTCTGTTGCAAAATCTCCTTTGCGCTCATCAATTAGGGAATTGTAGGTTTGTTGAGAACCTAAGTTCATAAAAGTTGATTGAATGAGAACGTCGGTGGCGTTGCGTTCGAGTCCGTCTTGGTGTTTTGTTTGAATTTGGGCGCGTGTCAGAGCGTCTTTGTCGGGTTTTAGGGTGACTTTTACTCTGTTTTGGTCGATAACTTCGTATGGCATTTTGAACGCGTTCAGCAACCAGACGGCTTCGCCCAGATTTTTGGATAAGTTTCTAAACTCAACAATTTTTTCTGTTGCTTGTTTTGGGGAGGTTAAATCGTTTGCAAATCGCGCGAATTCTGCCTGATGCTTGCTTGCCAGGTTGAACTCTACGCAGGCGGTCGGGCAGGTACTGGAATGTAAATCGCGGAATTTTGAATCAGCCTCATACATTGTGTTGAACTCGTGATTTTTGTTGTCCAAAAGTGATTGTAAAATTCGAGCCTTGTATTCATCCGGGACATTTCCAAGTTTTTGGTTGATGGAATAAGGGTACGCAAGGGTTTTTACGACATTGCTGAGAATTTTTTTACTTTCGAGTCCTTGCGCGCGCGGGGTTGTTGCGATTTGGTATAAATTGTCGAGTACGGTAGACTTGTTGTCGGAATTGTCTTTTAACAGTATTCCGCTTTTTAAAAGTCCGTTGAGTAATTTTTTATCTTCTCCCGAAAGCTCTTTGGAGACAGTGTTGAAAGCTTTTTGCTCTTCTTTTGTTGACAGTTTTGTGCGAAAAGTTACTTTTGTTTTGTCGTTTGATGCGCGGAAAGCCATACTTGAGGCGTTTTTCTGGGTGTTTCCTGGCGCAGTTGGGTTTTGCGCGGTTTGAGGTTGGGCGTTCAAACGCACAGTTGGGTTTAAATTATACGAAGTAATTCCATTTACACACACTGTCATAATTATTTAAAGTCATTCAACCACAAATTTTTGCTAAAATTGCGCTTTTTATTAAAAAATGTTAAAGTTTTTGCCACGTATTCAAAGTAATATAAGTGTCTAACCGGCTAAATATTTGACAGCGCGTTATTCCTATGTTAGACTGTCGAGTGTCCGAGTCGGTCTCGTGATTAGTTCGAAAGTTTAGGAGAGAAATTATGAAGGGAATTGTATTAGCAGGTGGAGCAGGAACAAGGTTATATCCGGCGTCATTGCCGATTTCAAAGATTTTGTTGCCGATTTTTGATAAGCCGATGATTTATTATCCGCTTTCGACGCTTATGTTGGCCGGGATACGGGAAATTATGATTATTACCAACGAGGCCGATTATGAGAATTTTAGAAAAGTTCTCGGTGATGGTTCGCAATTTGGTTTGCGCTTGGAATATAAAATCCAGTATGTTCAGCGTGGAATTGCGGACGCGTTTATTTTGGCGGAAGATTTTATTGCCGGTGATGATGTTGCGTTAATTTTGGGTGATAATATTTTCCACGGTCACGGTTTTTCTACAATTATGGAACACGCCTTGAAAAATAATCGTGGCGCGACAGTTTTTGGCTATACTGTAAAAGACCCTGAGCGCTTTGGAGTTGTCGAGTTTGACGAACACAAAAGAGTTTTGTCGCTTGAGGAAAAGCCGGCTTGTCCAAAGTCAAATTATGCTGTGACGGGGTTGTATTTTTATGATAATAAAGTATGTCAATTTGCAAAAAATCTCAAGCCATCTGCCAGAGGTGAACTTGAGATTACTGATTTAAATAAAATTTATTTAGAGCACGGCTTGCTTGACGTGGAAATCCTAGGCCGTGGTTTTGCCTGGTTGGACACGGGTACTCATGAATCTATGTTGCAGGCAAGTAATTTTGTGCAATCTATGGAACTTAACAAGGGTGTTAAGATTGCGTGCCTTGAGGAAATCGCGTATTTGAAAGGCTATATTTCCGCAAACGAACTACTGGCAAAAATTGATAAATATAAGAATAATGACTATTATAATTATATTCGTTCAGTTGTTGCACAGCATCCACAAACCGCGCTCAGTTATTGTTAAGCGTAAAGGTTTGGTAAGTTTTTAACTTGGTTTGCGAAGTTAGCTGCTTGATTTTCGACGTTGTCGTTTCTGACTTTTATGCAAACAGCGTTTTTTTGCGCGTTGCTTACGATTCCGTCCTTTGCGTCTTTGAAAATCATGATTAATTTTGAACTGTTAGGGTATTCGGGAACGAAATCTGCATGGTAACCTTTTTTCTCGAGGTTTTCTGTGTTAAGTCCGATTTTTTTAGCCGCGTTGTCAAAATGTCCTATAAATTTGTCGATTAGAATATCTCTTTTTTTAACGACAAAAGTATTTACGATATCGCTTTGTTTTTCGGTCGCGTGCGGTAAAAGACGACTTTTCAATCCGTCAAAGTTTTGTTGTGAATTTTTTCTGCAATTTTGAGTTTGTGAACAGTTAGCCTTGCAGTTGATTGGTCCAATTGCTAGATTCATGAGTGTATCTCCTTTTGTATTATCGAGTATTAAATATTAATTACTTACTTGAGTTAATTTGGGTTTTGTATATTTTAGTGAAAACTTAAAAGCATGTCAAGCACTAATTTTGCTAGTTAAGTTGTGGATATTTACAAAAGTTAATGTTTTTTCGCCGAAGGCGGGGAAAGGTTGTAAATAATAGTTAATAAGTTAATGAGTTAATGAGTTAATAAGGATTATGGAATAAACCCGAGTAAAGATTAAACGTTGGGTTTAATGTTTATTGAGGAATAAACAACGAACTTAACGTTGCGAACAAAAGCAGGTAAATAAACGTTAACCCTTATTAACTAGTGCGACGCAGTCTGAAGTGTACCCGAAAACCTGGACAAGCGGCTAGGAAGTAGTAAAATAAAGAAAGAGGTACACCAATGAAATTTAGTAAAGAAGAAAAAGACCGTTTACGTTCTAATCCAAACGTAAAAGAAGTTTACCAATCAACTATC
>JAZUCM010000046.1:0-28265 GCA_045639085.1 Candidatus Gastranaerophilus bacterium | reverse complement strand
TTCGGCAAAACATGAACCGCAACGCCAGATATAATCAGGACTTTGAGGCGCCCCCCTTCCCCTATTGAACTTTTCATTTTTTTAGTTTGTAATATCATAATCATATTTTCATTATGCACCATGGCGGGAAATTTGTCAAGTGCCTCCACGATTATTTTGTGCATAATGAAAATTGCGCCACGTGTTAATAGGTTAAAGGGGGTTAACATAATCAATAATGGTGTAAACGCAGCGGCTTAACATTGTTTATTTCCATAAACCCGTTTAACTTTTTAACCATTTAACCGTTTAACTCGCCAATGGCGAACAACGCATGTTCAAGCCGGTTGATTTTCTTTTCTGTAGTACCAATTCCGGTCAAAAGCATGGTTGACTTTTCATTCGTACGTTCATCTTCAATGTTAAAGCGTTCAAACAACAACGCAGAAAGCTCATGCCCCGATAACCCCTCTTTTTTTACAAGAATTTTTGTCACATCATCACCAAAAAACTCCACGCAGGTACAACTTTCTCTTAACTGAACAATTGACCTAATCAGCCGAGACAAAGATTTTTTCCCACGAGAAGAGTTCAAATATCTGATGTTAGCCTCGATACTCATCAACAAAGGATAAGACGGCGACGTTGTATTAATTTTTGCAAGCGCAAAACTCGGATCAATTTCACGTGAATGCAACAATGCCGTAGGATTTAAACCACCAGCCGTTTTGTGTAACGATTGAACCGTGAAATCAGCAACCCCAACAGACGATTGAGGCAATTTATCTGAAAACGGATAAAGAGCACCATGGGCTTCATCAACGATAAGCTTAACTCCACTCGCCCGACAAATGTCACTAATCAGTGACACATTGGATACAATGCCCTCATAACTAGGTGACGTAACGATAATTGCGGAGATTTTTTCACTCATGAGTGTCGCTTTTAACATTTCTTCATCAAAGGAACCGTAAATCCCCCAATCTTCTATGAAAGGAAGTTCATAAAACACCGGCGTAGCTCCAGCAAGTTGAACCGCATTCAGATGACACGGATGCGCTTTACTCCAAACCATGACTTTATCGCAAGGTTTTACACACGCCAACACAGCCGCTATAATTCCACTACTTGAACCATTGGTCAAAAATTTTGTATATTTGGAATGATATACACCAGCAGCCCACGTTTCTGCACGTTCAAGGGCTGAAACCGGGTCATGCGCATCCGTTTCAGAGATATCGAACTTACAAAACTGTCTGAATTTTGGAACAACAAAAAAGTTCTGGCCATGCGACGGAGTCGTAAACAGAACTTTTTTATTTTTACGTTTTAATAAACTAATCAAACTCATTATTTGTTACAAATTTCTATACTTCTTTTTGCACAGAACTGAGTAAGCACCATTCTATCACGTTCACTCAAATATGTAAACCTGCCTGAAACAATGTATCCATCGCCTTTTTCAATACGAATAGGGACAAATAAACATTCAACTTTTTGAACAGAAGACAAAGGCAAATTTATCTTATATTCTGCGTCAATATTAATCGCCTCTGCGCAACGAAACTTCATACCACCGGCAGAAATATCAAAGGAATAAATTCTGTGTATGTCATCCCCATTTGCGATTTCCAAATCATAATTATACTTGATACGAGTATACTGACGACGTTGAAGATATTTATGTTTTGCAGGATTGGCAATCCTCAACGTTTTCCCGTTAATTTCATGCGGGAAAGACGTAAAATAAAGCGTTCCGTACTGGTTTTGCGTAAAAAATTCGCAATAATTACGCTTTAACATACCTTGCGGCTCATAATCTAACTCCACAATAAAACCTTCCGGTGAAACATCCGTTATAGTACCTTTGTTAGCGTTCCTGAAATCCGTCGGAACAACCGTAATTCTCTTACCTTTTTCCAATAATTCTCTCATATCAATTCCTTTTAAATCCTAAATCTTTTGCTCGGATACTTAGATTATACATTATTTCAAGCAAATTTGCAACAGGCTACTGTAAAATTTTAAGTATTACTGGTTTTTAAAAATATTCATTGTATAATAGAAATATTATGAAGAAAAAATTATTCGTATTATCAGGTTCATCAGGCGTCGGCAAAGGCACAATAATTAACGGATTTTTGAAACGTAATCCGGAGTTCAGACTTTCAATCTCTTGCACCACTCGAAAAATGCGTCCAGGAGAAGTCGATGGTGTGAACTACTTTTATTTGACAAAAGAAGAATTCGAAAACAGCATAAAAAACAACGAATTCCTTGAATGGGCTGAATTTGCACAAAATTTATACGGAACAAAACGCGCTTTTGTTGAAAAATGCCTAAACGAAGGGCAAAATATACTGCTTGAACTCGAAACAAAAGGTGGATTAAAGGTAAAACAACAAATGCCCAACGCCGTCATGATTTTCATCGCTCCTCCAAGCGTCGAAGAACTTGAAAATCGACTAAGAAACCGTCACACCGAAGACGAAGCAACAATCAAAAAGAGAATGGATGAAGTTCGCGCAGAAATAGAACGCGCCCAAGCCTACGATTACACAATCGTTAACGACGATTTGGAAACGGCTATTTTAACTCTAGAAGAAATAATTAAAAAAGAGGCTGCAAATGACTAACCTCGAAGAAAAAAACATTCTACTCGGCATCACCGGCGGAATCGCTGCCTACAAAGTTTGTGAGCTTATTAGACTATACAAACGAAATGGCGCCAATGTAAAAGTTATTGCAACTCCAAACGCCCTGAATTTTGTCACTGAACTTACATTGCAAAATCTTTCCCAAAACAAAGTCGCAATAAAAGAGTTCGAAATCGAAGACTTCAAGCCTGAACACATTTCTCTGGCTGACGAAGCTGATATTTTCGTCATCGCTCCCACAACAGCAAACACAATTTCCAAACTGGCAAATGGCATCTGCGACAACCTTTTAACATCAGTTGCCTGCGCATTCCACAAAAAAATCTTACTCGCACCGGCGATGAACTGCAACATGTGGAACAACAAAATTATCCAAGAAAATCTCACAAAATTAAGTACTTTAAATTACCAAATCATCGAGCCGGAAAGTGGTTTTCTTGCCTGCGGTTACGAAGGTGTAGGCCGCCTCGCGTCAATAGAATCTATTTTCAACGCAACAGTGGAAGAACTTACAACCAATAAACCATTGCAGGGCAAAAAAATCTTAATAACAGCCGGTGGAACGCTAGAAAATATCGACCCGGTACGCTACATTTCCAACTATTCGTCAGGGAAAATGGGTTTTGCGCTTGTAAAAATCGCCCAAGAACTCGGTGCAAATGTAACCCTTATTTCCACTGTTCCAAACGAAAATGCAATAATAGTTAAATCAGCTCTTGAAATGCGAAACGAAGTATTAAAATATTTGAAAGAGCAAGACGCAATCTTCATGGCAGCAGCTGTCGCAGATTTTAGAGTTAAAGAAATCGCACAAAACAAAATCAAAAAAACTGAGGACTCAAACGAAATTACTCTAACGTTAACCAAAAACCCGGATATCTTAAAAGAACTTTGCGAGCGCAAAAAACAAGAAGATTTGCAGGTTAAAATAATTGGTTTCTGCGCAGAAAGCGAAAATCTTTTAGCCAACGCAAAGGAAAAAATCACCCGAAAAGGCTGTGACTACTTGATTGCAAACGATATTTCCCGCTCAGACATCGGCTTTGGCAGTGACGAAAATGAAGTCCACATCCTACATTCAAACGGCACTATCGAAAAAATTGAGAAAGCGTCAAAAAACATTATTGCAAAAGAAATTTTTGACAGAATAGAGTTCTAAAGCATGGTCGAGAAATATAAATTAATCCAAAGAATTGAAAACGTTGCGCCACCTGAAACCGCGGAGCCATGGGACTTGAGCGGTTGGCTTATTGAGTATTCAAACAGAACCGTAAAAAAAGCCATGCTCTGCCTTACCGTAACAGAAGACATTTTACACCAAGCGCAAGAAAATAATTGCGATATTATTATCGCACACCACCCGCTTTTTACCGTACCGCTAAACTTTAACCGCGGAATTGATATTTACTGTGCGCACACAAACCTTGACAAAGCAAGCATCGGAACAACCGAGACATTAATTCAGACTCTTGACCTGACGCCAAACCACGAAATACAACACGATTTTTTAAGATTTTGTGACAAAACAATGACACTTCAAAATCTAATTGAAAAATTAAAAACTATTTCATCAAATATACGTTATACAAACCCGCAAGAACTTTCGACGGTCAAGCGAATTGCTTTCTGTGCGGGCAGTGGCGCGGAATTCTGGCATGATGCATTTCTAACTAACGCGGATGTTCTCGTGACAGGCGACTTAAAATTCCATGCCGCGCTTGATAGTAAAATCGCAATCATCGACATAGGACACTTCGAAAGCGAAATCCTAGTACTTAAAGCGCTGGCAAAACTTCTCCAAGATGAAACAGAAATTTGCATTGCGAAAGAAAAAAGTCCAATTAAACAAATAAATTCTTGACAATAAAAATTGAGCGAGTAAAATAAAAGAGTAAACACTAGCGAAGCAATAAAACAATGGGGCGTCGCCAAGTGGTAAGGCAGCTGGTTTTGGTCCAGCCATTCAGAGGTTCGAATCCTTTCGCCCCAGAAAATAAAAGACCCACATTAAAGTGGGTCTTTTATTTTCTTTTGGAGCGATGGATGAGAACCAAGGTTCGAATCGCGCGAGCGAGCTGAGGCTGGAGCGCTGTATTTTATTGTCCAGTTTGGTCGGAAGTGTTTTTTGTCATTGCGAGGGCGAAAGCCCGAAGCAATCCAGTTCTTACCGACTTTAAACGGTCGGAAATTTACCAATCCAAAATGGACGAAAACGGACTTTTATTGAACTCAAAAATCCATATCATCCCACCTTAATCCTCCCCATTCAGGGAGGAAAGTTAGGTTGTTTCTAGATTTACCCCCAAGTCCTTTAAAAGTCCCATTTGGGAATTTTAAAGGACTAAATAAGTAGTGTGCGTTGTAACACACGGGGGTAAATTATAAAAGCGTAAATTATAAATGTGCATTACAATGCACTCTACAACTAACCAACCAGCTACCAGCTTTTTTATTTTTTCTTTAATTGTGCTAAGTACATTCGCCAATCCCAAGTTAAATCATCTTTAGAATCATTAACCTGTGCTGAAACTACTTTTCTTAATAATTGTGATGGTGTTTTGGCACCAACTGACTCTAATAATACGGTGGATTCTTCTTTGCCGGTTTTGTTGTCGATGTAAGAAACTAAAATGTATGGCGGAAATTCCTCTTTTTTAATTTTATTCAGTTTTGCAATATTATTAAAATCAGGTAAAATTCCCGATGATTTATATGTTATAGCGTCTATATTTTCCCAATTGTATTTGGATAAAATATTCTTGGTTTCTTCCAATATTTTTGAATATACACCCTTAACATTTTTCGGTAAAACGCAAAAATGTGTATGTATGAACATTACACTTTTGCCTGCGGATTGGATAAATTTTTCGCCATTTTGTGTAATTGTACCTGAACCGTGCTCAAAAAATACTACGTCTTGTTCAGGATAAGTGTTTCTTAAAAAAGCTTTAATTTTTTCAATATCAGAAATTAAAGATTCGTCATCATCAATTTCTACTAATGATAGAGTTTTATTTTGCGGACGAACAAGTATCCAATGAGGTTCTGTAATAGGGTAAATATCTTTAACTAATTTTGTATTATTGCTAAGCTGCGGAATATCAATAATTACACTATTATTGAGAAAAGACTTTATCTGAGCATCATAAGATTTTTCTACTAATTCTCTAAATTTTGTTGCTTGCCGTTTTTGCATCCCAAAGCAGGTATTATTTTGACATTTATAGTTGCAATAATTAATGCTTGGATTTAAGTTTACTTGCATGCATATACCCATGTTCTACTTATACAAGTAATAAACCCTCTAAAAATATTTTTTGTTAGTTAGTAGTTAGTATGTTGGATGAAACCCAACAAAAATTATCAAACCCACTGTTCTTTCTTATCAAAGTAAATGTCAAAATACAACATTCTGGTAAGACCCTGAAATAAATTCAGGGTGATAACGTGGTCGGAAGTTTACCAATCCAAACTTAATTTAGTAAAATTAATCATATATTACATCATCTAAATTAACCCGTCTTCTAGGCATACTCTTTCTTATCTCTTCGAAAACACAATTGTAATATCTGTAATCATATGGTTCAGAAAGTTCTGTATTATTTGTTATTGGTTGTTGTTTATCTGGTATTTTTGGGGCTTTGTTTTTTAAAGTGTAATCAAAACCCTGATATTTATCTGTTTCGTATAATTTGAAAGGCTCATGTTCAAAAATACTAGATAAACCTTTGTCTGGCATTTTTTTATTTCGCCAACTTCTTAATGTAAATAATTTCTCAGCAGCTTCAAGGCTTTCTTCTTGTGTTTTTTGAGCCACATTATCTGCTTGCTTTAGTAAGCGTTCTATTTCATTCTTACTTTTTTCTCTTGTTTTAAAAATATTCAAAATTCCAATTAATTTTTCTACATATTTATCAACTGTTGTCCATTTTTCTTGTGGCAATTCAACTGGAATTTTATCTATACCATTTGGGTTCACATAAGCTATAAATGCAGGTTTCCCAATAAAAGTTTCATGAGCTTCCCCAAAATCCAATCTCAACGTTCCTTCTATATTTCCTGTGTTTTCAGTAAATTTATCAGTCAATTCTTTTATCTGATGGCTAGTTATATTATTATTTTTTATATAGAGCTTTAAATCTTTTCCTGTTAATTCCAATTTTGCTTTAAAATTTAAACTATTATTTTGCGCACTGTAATCTTTGACTGAATTAATTTTCATGATACACATCCCGCTAGCTTGTATAATTTTATTGCCCTAATTATAACACAAAAATCTTTCTCAAAATAACTGTTTTTTTCTCAAAACATGTATTAAATTACAGTCCATTAGGGCTCTTTTTTGTGGCAAAATTTAAGATTATTTAATCTTTTCTAACACGTTAAGAAAATGTTCTCTCATCAAGTACAAAGAACATCTTTGCTTTTGGCGCGCAACAACAATCTTTTTACTAAATGCTTCCCCAATTGCCATATCTATTTTTTGAGATTCCTTAGGAGATAATGTCGTAATCAGCCTTTTAGGAATAGTTTTTAAGTATCTTTGATATGTTCCCTCAATTCTTGCCATAATTAATTCCTTGTTTGTATTCTACCATAAAAAACGCACAATACAAACAATATTTGGGGTTTGTAAAATTTAATTAATGTTTATATCTACATCCTTCTTGAAATACTCAGCATAACCACGCAGCAGTGATTCCATTATAACTGCGCCGTTATGCACATACGCAGGTTCGTGCAACACCGCAACAACGCCGTCCATTGCATCATTTATCATCTCATCTTCCTGACTTAATTCTTCTGCAAAGTCTTCAGTTAAAGGTTCTGAATTTAAGTAGTAATCAAATTGTTCAATCAGCCCGGTGCCCTCTAGCAACTCAAGCCGGCCAGATGAGCCATCCATATAGTCATCAATACACTCTTTATATACCAACCCTTCTTTTGCCTCACGCATTAAGTGGTGGGCAGGGTCTATTTTATAATCACGTTCCTTAAAGTTAGCAACCCGTTGCGCCAGACTTGTCATGTAATTTATAAGTTCTTTATTCTCAGGTTTAAAACTTACACTCTGCCCGTTTAATCGTGCAAACATTGCCCATTTTACTGTATTTTCTGCACCTGGACGCGAATAATCATTTGGAACTTTAATAGAATTAAATTCAATATTTATAAATCTATCATTAATTTCATTACGCAAACTCGGCCTCACTTTGACCAAATTTCGATAAAATGTCAAATCCTCACCATCTTTGTCGTCAGTTAATTCCATGTTCATCGACACGCATGAGTGAATACCATTGGAATTATTCTTGATAACACGTGCATAACCAACATTTTTAATTCCACTAAAACTTATCGGGCTAATCATTTTTCACAACTTCCTCTTTTGGCTGTTTTAACTCGTCTTTTGTAATCGTGGGTGAAAGCCCCTTTACTGCAAACGGTTTGGCAAAGTAGTAGGCACTCAAAATGTTAAGTCCACCACCAAAAATATTCAATGTAGTTTTTATTCCTTTTACCTTCGCCGGCAAACAATTCGCTATCCCCATAAGCCCAGTGCCTGCCATAAGTGCAATGTAAGCCTTAAAAATTCCACGCGGAACAGCAACACAATCATTAACATCACGGGGATTTTTGACATTATCAACTATCACGTCAATAATTTCACGCTTTTTAGGGCTATTGTCACAAGATGTGCTACCTGCAAAATAATTTGAACTTTCTACTCTTTGAATTCTCATTGCAAGAGATTAAAACACATAAAAATATATTTTTGCCATATTCCAATGATTTATGTAGAAATATTAAAATATTCACCAATTAGTGACATATTATAAATAAACGACACTATATAGTGACATTTTCTTCTCCAGATTGAAAATAAAGTTCAAACTTTTCATCAATATTAGAACTCACAGCAGTTAAAGTATAATCATTTAACTGAAAAGTTTTAGAAGATTTCGCTGCCATATTGAGTTTATATTTAGCCTCAAAGGCCGTCCATTCTGCATAAAACTCCTCGATTGAAGGGTTTAAATTCACAAATCCTAGGCGTTGAGCGAGTTTAGAAAAGTCACGCGCCCCATTCTTCTCAATATCAATCCCACAAGGACTATCCGAAAATGCAAGAGCGATTAAATCTTGAGAATGACTGATAGAGAAATGTTTTTTCCCTGAACGCAAAACAGGTTTTTTATCAATAAAAACAATATCACAATTCTCTATACAATAAAAACCTTTAAGTATACGATCAACCATAAGGTAAGAAAGGCTGTGTTGAACGAGTTTTTGCGGATTAGAAAATTCTTTATGCTTAAAATCCTGCAACAAATTTTCAGGGATATTGCGCGCACATGCTGTTTCAATAATGAATATGTCCATGCCATAATTTTAGCATGAAAAAACTCACCCGCGGGAATTGCGGGTGAGTCGAGTTTTGTTGTGGGTTGTTTTTTATGTTTCAGGTTCAACATCTTGAATCTTAGCATCAATCACGGCTTTAAAAGCATTATGACGTTCTTCAGGTCCAAGCTTCGGATCCGCCGTAATTTTAGCTTTTAACGCATTTCGGACTTCCGCTTTTGTTTTATAAGCTTTATCCGTTGTTATTGTACCTGTCGTACCATCAGACAACTTAAACGTTGCAGTACCACGATAAAGTGGTTCACCTTTTTTACCTGCGTAACTAGAGTTTGTACTAGAGACGCCGGCGACTTGATAGTACTTGTCTTTTGGTGTTGCATAGAACGCAGCTCTATCAAAAGTAAGTAATTGGCCTTTGAACACAAACGTTGGCTCTATGCTTTGGTCTTTGCCGGTAAAGTAAGCTTTTCCATTAAGAACTTTTTGACGATATTCTTTTTGGAACGCTTTTCGGTCTTCTTTTTTGATACCATAGGCATTGTATAAAGAAGTCCATAGGTGAGCTTCATACTCATCATATTTTTTGCCGTCTTTACCAGTAATTTTACGCCCGGTTTTCTTCGCTTCGATATTGAATTTTATCGGTTCAATATCAGGAGTAAACTCTGTTTTAACAGCAGCAGCAAACTCATCCTGCGGAGTCGGCGGAGTTGGCGGTGTCGGCGGCGTCGGAGCCGGACGAGTTTCTTTTTGAGAAACCACACGAATCACCTGAGCGTCACGTCTTAGCCCGTCATCCTTAACTTTATTCATCGTCAACATGCCGGTAATCGCACCTGTCAATGCACCCATTCCGGCAGCCGTTGCGTATGCTCCAAGGCTACTAAATTGAGGACGTAACTTACGCTTTTCTTCGCCTTTTTGTTCGTAAAGTTCACGCTCTGCATCAGGGTTTTCAACTTCACCTTCAACGGTAACTGTCTCATCTACATCATGAGTGTACTCCCAGTGACCGTTATTGCCGGATTCATTGACATCGTGTTTATACTCCCAGTGACCGTCATTGCCGGATTCACTAACGTTGTGAGTATATTCCCAGTGACCGTCATTGCCGGATTCGTTTACATTATGCTTGTACTCCCAATGACCGTTATTGCCGGATTCTTTTACATTATGATCATATGACCATTTACCATTATTACCAGATTCGCTAACTTCATGGTTATAAGACCATTTACCGTCATTGCCTGACTCTTTTACATTGTGATTGTATGACCATTTACCGTCATTACCGGACACCACTTTTTCATCAGTCCAATGTCTTTCTCCGGCAAGTATATCATTCTCATAGTCATAAACGTGGTGTTCGTTTGTAACTACAGTACTCCAACTCGCGTCATCGCCAGACAATTCATAAGTTTTATCAAAGCTCCAACTTGCGTCGTTACCTGATAATTCATAAGTTTTGTCAAAACTCCAACTTGCGTCGTCGCCAGACAAGTTATAAGTCTTGTCAAAGCTCCAACTTGCATCATCGCCGGACAAATCATAGTCTTTGTTAAAACTCCAACTTGCGTCATCGCCGGATAGAGCGTAGTCTTTTTCGAAACTCCAACTTGCATCATCGCCGGATAAATCATAAGATTTTTGGAAATTCCAAGTTGCATCATCACCAGACAGATTGTAACTCTTTTTGAATTGAGTTGTCGCTGTATATGGAATCATCTTGGTTAAACTAGCGAGTTCGTAAATTTTTTCTGTAAATTCACAAGTTCTCATTGTTGCGATAAAGTCAGATGCCAAAACTGCACCAGCACCACTCAAGGCACCAATACCAGCAGATTTAAGGACATGCGCAAACCTTTTAGCAGCAGTCTTGTCAACTTCCGTCGTAATTCCAGCAGCCTCCATTGCTTTTTTTAGAACTTTACGCTTAACTTCTTTGTCGTCGCCTAAACTTCCGTAAACAATGCCTTTATAGTTCAAGTCTACCTCTTGCAGATCGCAGAAATAGTCCAGGCCATCTTGTTTAGTTTGGTTTTCGCCGGAAGTTTTACCCGTTTGCGAACACGCCAACATGTGTTCTTTAAATTTAGTGGGATTAAAGACATATTTTTTACCTGCAGCTGTTTGCACGTGAACAAGTCTCTCATCGTTAGGATCAGTAACTTCATCGCAGAAAAGAGCAGGGTTTTGTTGGACCAAAGCTTTTACATCGTCATCCAGCTGCGCAAAATCAGGAGCCGGCGTTTTGGTATACTTGTACTTTTGCAAGTCAATCGCAACTTGCGCTTCAGCTGCAAGTTCGACAAGTTTATCCATATTTTTTTCTATGTATTCAGCTTCTTTTGACGAAGTTTTACCAGAAACTTTTTTAATTTTAGCCTCTAATTTTTCAATTTCTTTTCTGGCTTCTTCCGGCAAAGCCTCGTTACAAGCCTCTTCATAGGTCTTGGTCAAGTCTAACATCATCTTAGCCAATTCTTTTTGAGCCGCAGTCTCAACCTCAAACTGTTTTTTCAGTTCAGCCTTTTTAGCTTCATCAGTTTCATTTTTGAGCTGCTCTTTCAAATCATTAATAACACCCTCTTTTTCTTTAAGAGCCTTAACCATTTTATCTTTTTGCTCCAAGAAAGGTTCCGTGATTTGAACAATTTGAGGATTACGGGCATTTTGCTGCCTAATTTGCTTAATCTGTTCAAGATAGTCATTAGCCTCGGCGATACCTGCATTAAGGTTTCTGTCTGCAATCGCTTTAATTGCAAGTTCTTCGCAAGCCATACCGAGTTCTTCAAGTGTCATCGGGATATTATTCAAGGCCTCAAATTGAGCCAATGCCTTCAAATCTTCCATTCTTAATTCTGTAAGATGAATATCAGTCGTGTTGCTTTTTGCGCCTTGCTTTGCAGTTTCTGGCGCAAATGCAAGTTTGAATTTAGAAACAAGCATCGGATCATTAAGTTTATCTTTATATTGGTCAATAAACTTTTGAGCATCTACCTCAACTTGTTTTTGTTTATCCTCGTTTTCACTGATATATTTCATCTTCAAACGCATCGCAGCCAATCTTTTGCCCGGGTCAGTATCATCAGTCGCTGACCACAAATCAACAAAAGTGTCTTGAAGTTGTTGCACTTCCTTATGGTGCAAAATACGAATCATATCGTGGCGTGCTTCTTCTTTGTTATTTGTATAACGATCCTTGAAATACTCTTGCCACTGAGCAGTTGCAACTTCGCGGAAGTCTTTGTCATGCATCAACTCAGCCAAATTTTCAGGAGGTGGCTTAACCTTACCTTCCTCTGTTCTTTCAACTGCCAAGCCTTTAATAACACTTGCTCCTGCCCCGGTTGAATAATACTCATTAATCTGATCAATAGTAAGACCTTTCTCAAGAGCTCGTAAAACACCTGCCTTAAAATTAACATTGCTTTCACAAGCCTTCTTAACCACCGGATCGAGATTTTTCCATTGTCTTTTGTTAAAACCTTCCGGAGTTACATTTGTTGTTCCACCCATGGTTGTCCTTTCTGCGCTTCTAACCTACACAGTACAAGCGCCTTCACTACTTTACCTAATATGTAATGTCTTCTTCGGCATTGATTTAGATAAAGTTTAATCACATTTTTAAGTCAAAATCAAAAAAACACGTTATTAAAGCATTTCAACCTCTTTTTCTTCATTTAACAATTCTTAATATTGTAAAAATTTATTTATACTTGAATCATTATACAGACCATTATGGGAATAATAGTCATATTATCACTTATACCCAAATTTATCAAAAATATTATAAAATGTTAAAGTTTGTAAAATTTTAGCAATAAATACTCAAAAATTTTTATGCTCAGGCGTTTATAAATATATATTTGTATTATATTTGAGTGTAATGTGACATAAAAGATAAAGAGGTTGCAAATGAGAGAATCTCAGTCCCACAAGAAAAAATTAATCCCGTTGATTTTGTGCTCGGTGATTGTTCTTCAACAATCGTTTATAAATACCGCATCTGCTTCAGTCATCACAGACGGTAACGGAGTAGCGCTGGACAAGCATTTTCAGACCGGAGCATATGAAGTCAGGCCGGATATATTCAACGATAAAGTCGGGTTTAAGGAATTCCAAAAGTTACAATTGTCCGAAGGAGACATACTTAACTTTATTTTCCAGGCATACAATATTGATGGTTTTGAAGGCACAACAAACATCAATCGTTGGGATATAGATACTTTCGTCAACTTTGTTAATAGCCAAGTTGACATTCGCGGCGTGGTTAATGCGATTTCAAACCTCGGCGGTTCAATCAAACAAGACGGACATTTAATTTTTGTATCACCCGAAGGCATGGTCGTGGGTTCCAGTGGGGTGTTAAATGTAGGCTCGCTAAGCGTCTTCACACCAGCTGCTGATGATTATGCAACACTAAAAACCGGCATGAAAACAGTAGATCGTTCAAGCGTTGGTTTCTCTCAAGCTGAAAAAACCACAAAAACCTGGGATCCAAACAGCTCATTACTTTATACAGGTGGCGCGCCTATTCAAATTGGTGTTGACGGTGCAGGCAAAATTTATGCAAGAGGAAATGTCAATCTTTCCGGCGGACAAGTAGATATCGGAAGCGAAGGCACTGTAATAGCAGGTCTTGGAGGCAGCCTCGCAAACACAATTTACAACGCAACGAACGAAGCGTTATTCAACCAATTAGTCAGCACAGATAATATGGTTATCGGCAACACGTTTGCAAATTCTAACGGCGAAATTAAAATCACATCTTCTCAAGGAACTTCACTTGCAGAAGGTGGCGCAATAAGAAACTTTGCGACAAACAACAGCGCCACAACAATAACAAACAAAGGCGTAAACGGCATCAACCTGAACGGTGAAGTTTCCAACCCTAACGGAACGATGACCATCACCAACAACGATGGTGCTTTAACCATCGGAACCTCTGCCGATATCAAAAACAAAGGCAACATGACCATTATCGGCCAAACTTCAAATACCGGCATGACAATTAACGGTAAAGTTACAAACGACGGCAACATGGTTATCAAAAACATTGTAGGCGCGGACGGACTAACAATTGGCGGAAACGTTACGAACAACACAGGTACTGCCCAAATCATCAATTCTCAAGGTGGTTTAAAAATTGCAAGCACAGGAAAGGTTACCTCAAACGGAACCAGCCTCACCATTACCAACACAGGGGCTAACGGATTAACAATTGACGGTACAGTGACAAACAATGCAGGAACAGCAACGATTACCAACAGCAAGGCCGGATTAAAAGTTTCAAAGACCGGCACTGTTAATTCCAACGGAACAAAACTTACAATGACAAACACCGGCGAAAATGGTTTTACAATCGAAGGTGCAATAAACAATAATAAAGGAACTGCACTTCTCACAAACGAACAAGGCGCACTAAAAGTTTCCGGCACAGGTGTTGTAACGTCTAAAGGCAGCAGCCTCACAATGAAAAATACAGGCGAAAACGGTTTCACAATCGATGGCAAAGTCAACAACACAACAGGTACCGCAACGCTTACAAATGAACAAGGAAGCCTCAATGTTTCCCAAACAGGTTCTGTAATTGCAAGTGGAAAAAGCCTCACGATGGATAATTCCGGCGCCGGCGGTTTCAAAATAGACGGTACAGTTACCAATAATGCCGGCACGGCAAAATTAACCAATTCACAAGGCGGACTCAGCGTTACAAGTACCGGCACAGTCACAGCAAAAGGCACCAGCCTTACGATGAAAAACACAGGCGATGACGGATTTACAATTGCGGGCGCCGTAAACAATAATGCCGGAACTGCAACTCTTACAAATGAAGCCGGAGGACTTAGCGTTTCAAAAAGCGGCGCGGTAACAGCTTCAGGCACCAGCCTTGCGATGAGAAACACTGGTGACGGCGGATTTACAATTGATGGCACGGTAAACAACAACGCGGGAACTGCAACTTTAACAAACACTAATAACAACTTAACAATCTCCTCAACCGGTAAAGTTAATTCTAAAGGCACAAAATTAGACGTAACTAACTCCGGCACAGCTGGAATGCATGTTCAAGGTATCGTGTCTCACAGAAACACCGACGGTACAGTAAACTTTACAAACTCTAATTCTGATATGATCGTCGGCCACACCGCAACAGATTTCAATATTACATCAGATACAGACATAAATATTAACGTTACTGACGGCAATCTGTACAACTACGGCGTTGCCAAAACGCTTATTCAAACAATAAATGACAACTCAGACTTAAATATTAACGTTACAAACGGCGCAATCGGTAAAGAAGTTGGCGGTTGCGGAGGAGCTTCCTGCACCGGTATTGGCGGAGAAAGCGCAAGAGACTTGACAAGATCAGTCAACACCGAAATCAAAGGTTTAATTACCGCGAAAAGTTCCGGCACCGGCTCATTGGCAAACATGGCTAGTTTGAACGAAAATATGAACGTCAATCTTATCCACGCAGACGGAAGAGTAATTCTTCTTGCGGACGACAAAACAAACAAAGGCGCAACCGCTTATGACGTTCTAAACAAAGCAAAAGATGCAACTGTTCCAAACGTTCAAGGTAGCGGAATTTCAATTATCGCCAGCGGTGACATCGGGAAAGAAACTTCTCCTGTAACATTTATTCAAACAAACGGGAACTTCAACAATACCGCTTGGGCTAGTGATAAGTTTAATTACACGCCATCAGATAAAGTTCAAGGTATTGACCTGTTAGCAATTAACGACGTAAACGTCAAAGGGCTTGACAACGCTGATGGTTCAAAAAACGATGCAAATGTTTGCGCAATTATCGCCAGAAACGGCAAAGTTAATGCGGAGTTTTCAGGTAACACTTACATCGAAGACGTTACAGCCGAAAAACGTATTGATATCGTAAACAGAGGCAAAAATCTTTACATTGAAAACCTCGGCGCTTCACCAACCTATTACCCGGCAACAGGTGATTATTACGGTAACAAAACAAACGTTGTACCTGAAAGAGCGCACGTAACCGTTCTTGATCTGGGCACAGTTAAAAATCCTAACACCGCAGCAGATTCTACGTTGGTAATCAAAAACGGAACAATCAACGGCGACGGCCATGACAGAACTTATGCCGCTAACAGAAAAGACCAAGATCTTACAATCACAGTCGATAACGGCTACGTCGGCGGCTACTACTTCAATATGGGCAAAAACAGAATGCCTGGCCATTCAACCGTAAGAGAACATAACGGAACATCTACCTTAGTTAACCCGGACGGCACAACAGTTGTTTCAATTCGTGGCGAAGCTGTTAGACCTTACGATGTTACAGATATAGGCAGAAACAGCGTCGAACGTAATTACTATTACGGAAGCGATACCGGCATGGAAACTCCTAACGGCACCGGCAGCGAACAGGGTGCTGATCCAAACTACGACGGCACAAGCAACCGTAACGGCGTCGACGACGACAACTTAGTCACACCAGTTCCGAAACCAACAGATCCGCCAACAGACCCGCCTGTTGATCCACCAGTTGACCCGCCGGTTGACCCGGATGATCCTCCATATATACCTGGAAAACCTGATGATCCGACTGATCCGACAGACCCGGATCCAGTAGATCCTGTCGACCCTGTGGATCCTATAAATCCGATTGATCCTACCGATCCAACAGATCCGATTAATCCAGACAAGCCGGATGAACCGATAAATCCGAGCGATCCACTTGATCCTTTCGATCCGATCGATCCGATTTCTCCAGTCAACCCTGTCAATCCTTTTGACCCGGTTACACCAGAAAATCCAGACAATAACTACAATCCGGAAGATCCATTCACCCCGGATAATGATATAACTCCAGCAGATCCGATTAATCCGTTCGATCCGATTAATCCGTTGGACCCGGTTAACCCTGTCGATCCATTCGATCCGTCTGATGTGGTTAGTCCTATCAATCCATCCGACCCTTCATCACCGATAAAGCCGGATGATTCAATTTCATCAACAGACCCGATTGATCCGTTTGACCCGCTTAACCCCCTTGATCCAGTTAATCCGTCAAACCCATTCGATCCGTCTGACATTGTAAACCCGGGAAATCCATCTAACCCATCATCTCCTGATACTCCAGATGACTCAATTTCATCTGCGGACCCAATTGATCCGTTTGACCCACTTAACCCGCTTGACCCGGTTAATCCGTCAAACCCATTCGATCCGTCTGACATTGTAAATCCAGGTAATCCATCTAACCCATCATCTCCTGATGCGCCGGATGATTCAATTTCATCTGCGGATCCAATAAATCCATTTGATCCGATAGATCCGTTAAATCCAGTATCACCAATCAGACCATCAGGTCCGACAGATACGGAAAACCCGGAAAACCCGTCTGATGTTCAGACACCAGGGAATCCAGATGATATATTTGGGCCAATAAACCCTTCTGACGATATTGAAGGTATTGATCCTGACGATATAATGAATCCAAGCGATCCGCTTCTACCAACAGAACCAGCAAATCCTGATCAAAATATCGAACCAGAAAAACCTATAATATCAAATAATGATCCACAAGGCCCAGATTCTCCTGTAGATCCAGACGACCCGGATGATCCTAACAATCCAAGCGTTCCAGAAAACCCTGATTCTCCAGATATTCCGGGACCGATAGATCCAAATAAACCGAATACAACCCCGGAAACTGATATCCCGGCAATTCAAGAACCTGAAAAGCCTACGGCTCCGTCAAATCCAATCGAGCCGGAAAATCCGGAAGGTATAATTGATATCGAAAAACCAAATCCGCCGGTTGGACCTGATACACCGACCGACCCGGATATTCCAACAAATCCGGATCAACCAGACATCCCTGTAAACCCGGATATTCCAGAAACTCCTGACCAACCTGATATTCCAGGCCCGGTCGATCCTGACACGCCGGATAATCCTGACGTACCTGGTCAAGATCCAACCTTACCTCCGACAGATCCTGACACACCAGGAACACCTTCAGGCCCAACAGATCCTGAGCCGGATAATCCAAGACCTTTAACCGAAGTCTCTGGCGAATATACATACAAACAACGAATAATGGAACATAATATCCAGGCCACTGACAAACGTCAAGCAATTCGTTTTAACATAACGAACACTGACACACCGTTTGTTCTGGAACAAAATGAACAAATTTCATCCGTTGTAGATATTTCAAGAGGCGGAATGTCTGTAACCCACAACGATACACTTAAAGTCGGCGACATTATCCCGGTTAACGTAACCTACGGCGATATTGAACTCAACGCAAACGTTAAAGTTGTATCAGCATCAAAAACAAAAGCCGGATGTGAGTTCATTAACTTGGATGAGGCTACTGCAAATAAATTACTTTACATCAATTTACTGATGAAAACAAGACAATAAACTTAAAGGCTCCCAAAACCGGGAGCCTTTATTTTTCGTATAATTTAAAAATTTAATTTATCTTTAACGATATATATCGGCCGATTTTTTGCCTCATCGTATATTCTTCCGATGTATTCTCCAACAATACCAATCGAAAACGTCTGTATCGCTCCAATAAAAAGGATTAACCCAACAAAAACCAGAACGAACGCATTAAAAAATACGGCAAAAATGTAACTGACGAGTGACAGAATTAACATAATAACCGCAAAAATGTGTATCAATTTAATTGGCTTAGTCGAGAATGAAAGTATCCCATCAGTTGCAAGTTTAAGCATTTTTGAAAGCGGATATTTTGTAACTCCGGCGAACCTCTCATCACGATTATAATAAAGCGGCGTACTTTTAAACCCAACCCAAGGCACCATAGCCCGAATAAAACGATGTTTTTCCGGCATAGAACAAAGAGCGTCGACAACCTCACGTGTAATAAGACGAAAATCCCCGGTATCTGTCGGCACATTTATCTGACAAAGAGCGTCAAACACGCGATAAAACGCAAATGCCGTAAACTTTTTGAACAAAGTTTCTTTCTTACGTTTTAAACGTTTTCCATAAACAACTTGGTAACCCTCGAGGGCCTTTTCGTACATATCTTTAATCAATTCCGGCGGATCTTGCAAGTCCGCATCAATAATCGCAACATAATCACCTTTTGAGTAATCAAGCCCCGCACTTACCGCAAACTGGTGTCCGAAATTTCTCGAAAAACTCAATGCTTTAATAAAAGGATGTTTTTCTGCGAGTTCGCGCAAAATATCAAAACTCTTATCCTTAGAACCGTCATCAATAAAAATAAGATTTACATCCAAGTCCTTGAACAAATCTTCTCGCACAGCCAGCAATCGTTCGACGGTATGCGCAAGACACTCTTCTTCATTATAAACAGGTACGACAATATCCAAAGTTTTTCTCATAAACTCTCCTTCATCAACAATTTAACCTACGCAACGCCATTATTCAACAAATCGTGAATGTGAATTACACCGATAGGCTTTTGATTTTCAACGACAAAAAGATTAGTTATTTTTTTGTCGTGCATAATTTTCAATGCCTCTGAAGCCATTGCATCTTTTGATATAGTCTTAGGATTTTTTGTCATCAAGCTGTATGCTTCTTGTTCAAGTATTTGAGAAGAAAGGCAACGTCTAAGGTCACCATCAGTCAGCATGCCGGTAAGAACACCGTTTTTGTCGACAAAACCAACGCAACCAAGACGCTTAGATGTCATTTCAAGAAGAGCGACTTGCATATTTGAATGTTCATCCAAAAGTGGCATGTCTTCACCACTGTGCATAAGGTCAGACACACGTTGAAGGATAGAACCAAGTTTTCCGCCCGGATGGCGATCATTAAAATCGGATTTGGAGAACCCTTTGCGCTCAATCATTCCGACAGTCAAAATATCACCCAAAACGAGAGTTGCAGTAGTAGAACTTGTTGGCGCAAGCCCTAATGGACATGCCTCACCGTTGTTTGGTAATTTCAAAACGATATTACCGGCTTTTCCGAGTGAACTTTCCGGGTTTTTAGTTATTGCAATCAAATTAATCCCAAAACGCTTGCAATAGTTGAGAATATCAAGAAGTTCACGAGATTCACCACTATTAGAAATCGCAATAACAACGTCGTTTTCAGTAATCATACCTAAGTCGCCATGACTAGCCTCAGCCGGATGCACAAAAAATGACGGAGTGCCGGTTGATGCCAAGGAGGCAGCAATTTTCTTGCCTATATGCCCTGATTTTCCCATGCCGGTAATTATAATTCTACCATTAGCCTGCTGCATAAGGTCCAAAGCCATCGTTAGCGAACCATCCGAAAGAGTTTCACGAAGTTTGTTAATAGTCTCAATCTCGGAATCCATCGTTCTAAATGCAGAATTCAAATCTTTATGTGTTTGTTCAATATCACTTTTTTCAAGCATTTCAATCATATTTACTCCTATACATTTCTATATAAATTTAACCATAAATCCCACACGGTTGCCAGTAGTGTGAAGAAAAATTAACAACACGCACAAATCATCATGCCTGTGGTAGTATAATGAGACAAAGAGGGATACTTATATGGAACTAAAAATTAACAATAAACTAGTTGCGTTTGACGGCTGTATCGGGCGCCGAAGCTATATTTTAAACCTAATGTATATTTGCATGATATATGGAATTTTGACCATGCCATATACATATTGGACAGGCTCGCAAATCACAAACCTTGAAACATTATTCAATCCGGGCGCAAATATTGCTGCAGCGCCGATATTTATAAAATTTTTCTACATACTAGCTTGTATTATAGGCGGATATTTTTCGTTAGGTTTAGATATCAGAAGATTACAAGATATCTGGGGAAAAGCCCTACCGTATCATGCTTACACACTAGCCGGGTTCTTAGTCATAACATCCTGGCTTTGGATTTTCGTAACAAATCCATTTACCGTTCTATTATTCATAATATCTTCTATAATCGGGATTATACTGATGTGTGCGCCCGGAAAAATTTCCGGCCAAATACCTCACGACCCACTAAAACGTTTTAACTGGGGGGCTTTTTGGGGTACCTGGATATGGGGATTGTTCAACAAAACGTATATTACGTTATTTGCAATACCTCTTTTCTTCACCCCGGCAAACTTATATTTTGCAATAATCTGCGGAATGAAAGGCAATGAATGGGCCTTCAGAAACCCGGACATCCTTGGTGCTGAAGCCTTTTTAGAAAGCCAGAAAAAACAATCAATATTTTGGAATATTTTAGCGGGTTTTGTAATTGTAATATTACCTATTCTGTTGGCATTTTTAATCGCAACAGCAGCTGTCAATGTAGCAATGAAAAATCCTGAAAAAGTAAGAAACGCCGTCGAAAAAATGGAAGTTATGCTTGAAGACATTATTTTAGAACAGTTTGAAGACTACGAAATCGGAGTAGAGGAAAACCGTTTCTACATGGACCCTCGCAAATGGGTTGGTCTTTCTTACGAAGATAGATACAATATTTTAAAAGGAGCAGCAAATGTCGCAGCTTCCGAAAAACGTAGAAATAAAGACCAAAAATTCCCGCAATACCACGGCAGCCAATCAAAAGAATTACCACTCACAAGGATTTACAGTACGTATAACGGAGAACTTCTTGGGGCGTATAATGTAAACTATAACGACGTTAAAGACTTTAAATCGGCATTCAAAGCCGCACTGAAGGCTCTTTATTTCAACGTAAAACCTCAATTACCGCCTACGCCGCCAGCAGAAGAAGACTAAATATTAAAAACTTTTTCGTACAAATTCCACGGCGTCGTCGCGTGTCACAACTTCACCATTAATTTGTGCCTCGGTAAGATTTTTTATTATGGAACCTAACTGCGGCCCGGCTTTGATGTTGAGTATCGCCATAATTTCTTCTCCTGAAAGTAATTTAGGCAAATTTAGTATATCTTTTTTCGCCAAATAAAACGTTTGCAGTCGTTCCAATGCGGAAATATTATTTTCTACCATCTCATCCGTAATTGCCTCACCACGCGCAGAAAGCCTATCTGCTTTCGCCAGTGTTATTATGTCAATTGCATTATCTTGCATTTTTCTGACAAAACGCATCATAATTTTGTCATTAATTTCAAGTGCGCACACCACTCCTGACGGATAAATGTGAAATTTTATCATTTCTGTCAAGTATGCAATCTGTTTTTTAGAAAACTTCGCGTTTGTCAAAAATTCTTTAGCCATTTTTGCCCCAACATCATCATGTTTGATAAAGCGATGACGACCATCAGGCTCGATCGTCCAAGTTGAATATTTGCCTAAATCATGCAAAAAGCCGGCGAATTTAAGATGTGCAAGCCGGCTGTTCGCACCAAAATCAGACGCATCCAAATGCGTGCGAACTTCATCTGCGGAATTTTCATAAATCGTTTGAATTTGTGAAACAGTCTCAATCAAATGATGAAATAAATCCAAATGATGATGAGAATTTGGCGGAACTTTCTTGTACTCTTTAACAAACGGGAAAAGAATCTCTAAAATTCCGCATTCATCCATCAAAGCTAACGCATCGTGAGCATATTTCCCGCCAAACATCCGCAAAATTTCGTAATTTTTTCGCTCCACTGCAGGCATGATGATTAAATCTTTATGCTTTTTTATAAAATTTAAAGTCCGCGGCTCGATTTCAAACCCATAAATCGCCTGAAACCTAAACACGCGCAACAGACGCAAAGGATCATCAATTATCGACGTCTCGTCAAAAACTCTCAATATTTTATCGAAAAAATCATCTTTTCCACCTGTAGAATCAACAAGCGTCGCGGTTTTTAGATTAATTGCGAGCGAATTTAAAGTCAAATCACGGCGCTTTAAATCCTCTTCAACTGAATTATTAACCGGTTTAGTCACGTCAAGGTAATTTATTTTATCCCTCAATACAAGACGATAAATTTCGTTTTCAGAATCAAGTTCCACAAACGTCGCATCAAAATACTCTGCCAAGCGCAATGCAAAAGTCTTGACGTCAGCATTCATAACCAAAATATCGCGATCATAAGAGGTTTTGCCCGCAAAAAAATCACGGACAGCACCGCCCACAAGAAAAATTTCTTCTTCAAAATCATCTCTGAGAGCTTTTAATATAAAATCACCATCAATAAACTCTTTAATATTCATAAATTATATTCCCCAAACCAACAATAACAGCGGTTTCTGCCCGCAAAATCAATTCACCCAGTGACGCTTTAACAATATCTTCTTGCGTAAAAAATTCAAACTCCCGTTCGCTAAAACCTCCTTCCGGCCCAATAATAACCAAAACTTTTTCGCCTTTTTGAATAGGATTTTCACGCAAATATTTTTTTAGCGGCAACTCTGTATGACGCTCGCAAAAAGCAATAACACGAGTAAATTTATTACACTTAATAACATCAGGCAATGTGGTCATCGGCGCACAAGTCGGGATTTTTGCGCGTTCACACTGTTTTGAGGATTCAACCATAATCTTTTGCCATTTTTCGATTTTCTTGCAAATAACATCCTTAGAAAGCGCGCAATTATCCGTATAAACCGGGAGAAGAGTATGAATTCCAAGCTCTGTAGCTTTTTCGATAATCAAATTCTGCGCATCACTCCTGAGAGGACTCTGCGCCAGATGTAATTCAAACTCAAGCTCCCTTTTTGACGGATAACTTTTCTCAATCTGCGCCACGATTGTCTCAGGTCGAATTTCCTGCACACACGTCTCATATTGAACCCCATTTTCATCCATCAGCAAAAGTCTTTCGCCCACTCTAAGCCGCAAGGCTTTAACCAAATGTTTATAATCATCACTAAACTCTATCAACTGACCGTTTATAGACTTTGTATTAATAAAAAAATGAGGCATACTACAACTCCACCTAAAATTCAGTTCCAATATTAATTATTATAACAAAAACGCCTGAAAAATAGCAAATATTTTCTTGTTTAAACTATAATTATAACAGGAAAGAAATAGTTATGAACAAATCTACAAAAACAATGAAAATCGGCATTCCGCGCGCAATGTCTTATTATCACAATTACCCGTTCTATTACGGATTTTTCAAAGCTCTTGGAATCGAAATCGTCTTATCTGATATCACAACAAAAGAAACTCTTTCACGTGGCGCCGGATTGGTTGTAACTGAAACATGTCTTCCGATAAAAATTTACGTCGGCCATGTGCTTAATCTTTTAGACAAGGGCGTTGACAAAATCCTTATTCCGTCCCTTCAATCCGTGGCCCACAAAGTTTATAACTGTTCAAAAATCCGAGGCTTGCCGGATTTAATCAGAAATATTATTAAACAAGATTTCACAATGATTGAGGCTACTCTCGACAAATCCGAAAAAAATCAAGGACTCTATTCGTTCTTAAAAGAATGCGCAGAACCGTTTGGTATAACCGATGAAGAAACCATCAAAAAAGCCTCCAAAGAAGGTTGGAAAATATACAACAATTTTATGGTCATGTGCAAATCAGGTTTGAGTTACCCTAAAGCTTTAAATTACGCAAAACAAGGTAAAATAATGATTGATACCGAAGAAAAAGGCCAGCCGATTACGGTTGCCCTCGTTTCTCACGGATATAACATCTACGACGAGCGCGCATCAATGAAGATTTTCGACAAACTGGACAAAATGGGCGTAAAAGTCTTATCAGCACTTCAACTTTCCAAAGAGCAAATGACAGAAGGCATCAAAACCCTCAGTCAACAAGCGTATTGGGCTAACGAGTATGAAATGACAGGCGCAGCAGGGCACTTTTTGAAAGACTCAAAAGTTGACGGCATAATCACTGTTACAGCCTTCGGCTGCGGCCCTGACTCTCTGATGATCGAAAAAATTACACGTAAAGCCAAAATGTTTAACAAGCCGTTATTAAACCTAACTATTGACGAACAAACTGGTGAGGCCGGATTCATAACTCGTTTGGAAGCCTTCGTAGATATGTTGTTCCGCAAAAAACGCGCAAGTCTGATAAACAATATCAACTTGACAAATTCAACCGACGTAAAGCCTAATTGGGATATTATTCAAACCATATAAAACTAGACGATTGACACACCCTTCGATATGGTACGCAAACTGTTCTTAACCCAAAATTCTTTCATTGGCTTAAACTCCGTGTCAAACGCAAAAAACGTTGAACCTGACCCCGTCATAACAGCTTGTGGATACTTTTCTTTTATAATTTGAAGCTGCGGATAATCATCAATCACCGCCCATTCCAAATCATTCACAAATGAGTCACGCATCGGTGTCTTTTCTTTAGCGGCAAACTTTGAATAAGCCTCTTTTGCGCTAATACCAAGATTTATAGGTTTAATTAACGAAACCTCGCGTTCAACAAAAGGGGCATCGTGCAAGACTTCGCCACGCGAAAACGTCTTCTTGCAACCACCAACCAAGCAAAAATTTAAATCAGAGCCCAACATTGCGCACAGTTCATGTAACTGCTCATCACCCAACGGTTTTTGAAACAATTCATTTAACCCAAACAACGTTCCCGCAGCATCCGTACTTCCACCTGCCATGCCAGCCGCAACAGGAATATGTTTTTCAATAAAAATATCCACATCACCTTGCAAATTTGTCGTCTCAAAGAAAAGTTTTGCCGCCTTGAAAACAATATTTCGCTCATCGTAAGGTATCTCATCGGACGTCCCCGAAAGCCTTATCCGCAAACCCTCTGACGCCACATTCGTAATCGTAACATAATCATAAAGCCCAACCGCCTGCATTGTGCTTTCAATATTATGAAACCCATCAGGCCGACGACCAACAATCTTCAAATCCAAATTAATCTTCGCCGGACATTGTACATTAATCTTTTGCGCCATTCAAAAGCTCCTCTGAAAGCTTACCCAGCATCGCAATAGATAATTTTTCCCCGCGAATATTTTCATCAAGCGCGAGCGCAGCGAGCGCTTGGGAAATATTCTCTCTGGAAAACCCGCCACTTAACAGGCAGTTTTTTAAATTCTTCCGACGTTGCGCAAACGCGGCTTTTACAGTTTTTCTAAAATGACTATAATCTGAAAGTTCCAAAAGTGGTTTTTCCCGCACAATCAGACTTACCACGGCAGAATTCACCTTTGGCGCCGGGAAGAATGATTTTCGACCCACCAATCTAACAATTTTCACATCAGCCCAAAACTGAGTAAGAATCGACAAAAGTCCATATTGTTTTGACGGAGAATTTTCGTTTGCGGTCATTCTACGCGCAACTTCCTCTTGCACCATCAACAAAATGTCAGTAATTTTATTTCTGTTTTTATTGGCGAAATCATCAATCTCGCCCAACAAATGAGCAATAATCGGACTTGTTATATAATACGGAATGTTAGCAACAATCTTAATCTTCTCTTCGCAAAGGGTCGACAAATCCGTTTTCAACACATCCTTATGTATAATTTCAAGGTTTGGAGCATTAAGTTTTTTAAGCTCGACAATCGCCTCTTCATCAAGTTCAATCGCAATAACTTTCTTTGCCTTTTTTACAAGTTGTTCTGTCACAAACCCAACCCCAGGCCCAATTTCCACAACAATATCCTCCGACGAAATATTCGCCGCGTGAATAATATCAGCAATCGCAGTCCCGTCAATCAGAAAGTTTTGGCCAAGTCGTTTTTTAGTTTTAAAATATTTTGCTCTATTAAAATAGTCCATCTCGGTATAATCATATCATACACATGGGTAAATACACAAATTTTTTCACCAAGTATTATATTAGTGTTATAATTTAATGCATTAGGAGGTACCGTGTTAAATATTCAATTAGGAGAAAAAGAGGTCACAAGAGAAGACATCAAAGCATATTACGCAAGCGGCGCAAAAGCGCCAAATGACGTAAAAATCGGCATTGAATATGAGCGGCTGCCAATCTTTGATGTTACCGGCACGAACGTCGACTATTACCACGAATTTGGTATCTGTAATTTGTTAAGAAAATTTGCAAAAGCTGATAACTGGGACTACATAACCGACGATTTTAACATTATCGGGCTAAAAAAAGGACATCAAACCATAACACTTGAACCGGGATGCCAATTCGAATATAGCCTTGAGCCGCGAGAAAAAATCTCACAAATAAAAGATGATATCGAAAAAATCGACAACGCCATTTCAAAATCATTGAATGAATACGGTATAAGCCTTTTAAATTACGGAGTATCGCCATTTGTTACTCATAAATCAATAAAATTAATCCCTAAACAAAGATACAAAATCATGGCCAAATATTTATGGGGAATTTTATCCGACGTAATGATGCGCGAAACCGCCGGCATCCAGTGCTGCATAGACTACACCAGCGAGGAAGATGCCGTAAGAAAATTCGTTTTAGCAAACAAACTAACACCGTTTATGACCGCAATGTTTGCAAATTCTCCAATACGAGGCGGCGTGGAAACAGGTTATAAATCCTTCCGCGCACTAAGCTGGCTTAACACAGACAACGACCGATGCGGATTTGCACTTAACCTTGACGACGATTTTGATTTCGACAAATACATCGACAAAGTTTTAAAATCTCCAATAATCTTTTTAAATAAAGAAGAATTACCATACGAAATAAACGGACGTATCAATTTTGACCAATACCTGACAAAAGGATTTGAAGGTTTTGTTCCTACGATGGCAGACTATAAGTTGCATGCCAATCTTTACTTCCCAGAGGTTCGCCTGAACAAATTCATCGAAATCAGAAACCATGACTGCGTAAACAAAGAGTTGTTATTATCAATAATGGCGATGTACAAAGGACTTTTGTACAATTCGACTGCAATGGACGAGGTTGAAGACTTGCTAAGGGAATTCAAACACTTGGATTATTCGGAATTGCGTTATGAAGTTCCACGCTTTGCGCTACATGCCCGTATTAAACATCACAAAGTTGGCGACATTGCAAAAGAGATGATAAATATTGCAGAAAAATCATTAAAAGAGCAAAAAAATAACGAGGCGAAATACTTAAACGCGATAAAATCGTACACAATGAAGGGGTTAACTCCGGCGGATGAAGTGCTGAAAAACTGGCATGGCAGCTGGAATAAAGACATCAAAAAAATGATAAAATGGCTAATCAAACAAAGTGCTTGACATTAAATTTTGTTTGAGGTAAGATAGTAGCTGTGGCCGATATACAAAAATGTTTCGGCTTACCTAAAGGAAGGCGTTTAGCTCAGTTGCCCAAGCGGAGCAAAGGCAAACGAACGACAAACAAGGCGAAGTGACAGGCGGAGCGTACAATATAAGCGCTCTACCGGCTGAGCGAGAAAGAATTGAAAAGTTAATA
>JAZUCM010000045.1:0-5762 GCA_045639085.1 Candidatus Gastranaerophilus bacterium | reverse complement strand
AATGTTTGGATTTTCGTTCATGTTTACCTCCGTAATCTTGCGTTCCCAAGGGTCGGAGGTTTTGGCAAAACAAGTCGCTGAAACCCAGATATAATCAGGCTGTTGAGGCGCCCCCCCCCCTATTGAACTTCTTATTTTTTTAGTTTGTAATATCATATTTTCATGATACCGTATTTTTTGAGTTTGTCAAGAGGCGCAACATGTTAAAAGGTTAATAGGTTAAAGGGTTAAAAGGGGTTATGGTAATTTATAATGGTGAAACACCACGTTTTAAACATTTATTATTCCTTAATGAACCTTTTAACCATTTAACTCTTTAACCGTTTAACCCGCCGCAGACGAGAATCTCGCCTGCGGCGAGCCCCCCCTTGCCATTTTGTTAAAAATATATTATGATAGAATATAATAAGAGGATAATAAGCATGAGCAAAAATATTGACACAGTTCCTATAGAAGTAAGTATTTTAACTTCTGATCACGACATCAAAGGCGTCGTACACGTTTCTAAATACACCAATACTAACAGAGAATTAACTGACTTGTTAAACGACAGAGAACGCCGTTTTTTGGCAGTCACTAACGCGGAGATTTATCCTCGCAACACAAACCAACCGCCAAGAAAATACAATTTTTTAGAAATTCACATGGATTATGTGTTGATGGTTCACCCATCTTCTCAAGCGGTATTCCAGTCTTCCGGCAAAACTCAAGAAGACGTTGCGCGCTTTAGAGATTTACGACTAAAACTAAACCAAACAAAACCGTTCTAAAAGGGATTATAAAACAAAATGGCAAAAATAATTAAAGTTCAAAAAGGGACAAAAGACATTTTGCCTCAGGAAGTTGAGGCATGGCACAATCTTGAAACCACAGCTCTGGAACTGTTTACAAACTACGGTTACAAAGAGATTAGGACACCTATTTTTGAAGCGACGGAACTTTTCGCTCGCGGTGTAGGCGACACAACAGATATTGTTAATAAAGAAATGTACACGTTTGAAAAAAGCGAACGCTCAATCACTCTTCGCCCGGAAAACACGGCAGGCGTCGTTCGTTCATTCATCGAAAACGGCATGTTTCGCCAACCAATGCCGGTAAAACTTTGGTACAAAGGGCCAATGTTCCGCTACGAACGCCCGCAAGCAGGTAGACAAAGACAATTCCACCAGATTGGTGTCGAAATGTTTGGGATTTCAGCGCCTACCGCTGACGCCGAAACAATTTTGCTCGCAACTGAATACCTAAAAGCCCTAGGCTTAAATGATTTGACCGTTGAGCTTAACTCTCTTGGCTGCCCACAGTGTCGCGAAACATACAAAACAAAAATCAAAGAGGTCCTAAAACCCCACTTTGACAGTCTTTGTGACGATTGTAAATCAAGATACGAAAAAAATCCACTTAGACTCTTAGATTGCAAAGTCGACAGTTGCAAAGAGATTTTTGAACGCCCGGAAATTAAGGCTGTTATTCAGTCAGATTTTATTTGCGACGAATGCGCAGAGCATTTCAACACTCTCAAAAGCTATCTCAATACGGCAAATGTTAAATTTGAAGAAAACAAACTTCTTGTGAGGGGCTTAGACTATTACAACCGAACGGTGTTTGAAATCAAATCAAACAACTTAGGCTCTCAAAACGCGGTATGCGGCGGCGGGCGCTATGACAGCTTAGTCAAAAACCTTGGGGGAGAAGACACTCCGGCAGTCGGCTGGGCAATGGGCATGGAACGATTAAACTCATTACTCCCAACGCCGGAAACAAAAAAACTCGATGCCTACATTGTCTCCAACGACATGACTCAAGCCCTAAAATTAGCTCAAACCCTCAGGGCTCAAGGTTTGAGCATCGAATTTGACCTTTCGAATAAAAAATTCAACAAACAATTGGAAAAAGCGTCAAAATGCGCAAATTACGCTATATTCCTCGGAGAAGATGAAATCAAAAACAACAACGTAACCGTAAAAAATCTTGCTACAGGAAGTCAAAAAACAGTCAATATTGAAGAATTAGAAAACATTAAAAACATCTAAGGAGAAAATCATGGACAAAATTACAATCAGATCAGACAGAAAAACTGACTACAAATTCCAATACAAAGGGGAAGACGTTGTTCTTGGCGCGGGCAAAATTATTAGTATCGCAGACGGCTTGACACACGTAGTTCTTCCGACTTGCCCAATGAAAATAATGAATAACCTGATTGTAGTAAAGGAACAAGAATAAAAATCGGGTTTTAGATGGTTGAATTAGGGAAGGTAAAGAGAATTGCACTTTGCGCCGGCGCATTGGTTGCGCTGGGTGTTTTGGGTGCCGGCGTAAAATTTCTTTTTGATTTTGTCGGAGACCCAACTCGCGCAGATAAAATTTATGAACAGGCGTTGAACGATTTGAACGAAGAAAATTATTCAAACGCTTATTATCAGTTTTCAAAAGTCTCCTACCTTTCCAGCCTCAAACCATTTGCAATTTATCATAGAGCAGAGTGCGCAAAAGCCCTTGAGGATTACAAATCTGAACAAAAACAATATTATCTTTTGTTCAATATCTACCCTAAAAACCCGATTTCGCTGCGCGCAAAATATCTTTATGCTGCGGACAACATCGAATCAAATCCAAAGCTTGCGCAAAGATTTTTTGAAGAAATTATCGAAAAATCACCGCAAACCGATTACGCTGTTGGCGCGAAATATCAGCTTGCAACACTTTTGAACGACAAATATTCTTCGTCAACCACTTCATCAGCACACGAAAAAGACGAGATAATAAATTATCTTCGCGCGTACTTAACAAGTGCGCCTAGCGGTCGTTGGGCCCTAAAGGCTGCGGATTTATGGCAAAAGCTTACAGACAACATAAACGACAACGACAAGATATTGTTGGCCGAGACGTATTGCCTGTTTAATCTTCCCGATCGTGCAGACGCAATTCTTGTCGGAAGCGATTTTAACAAAACCTGGGCGCAACAAGCCAGAATTTCCCTATTACTGGAAGAAAAAGGACGTGCAAAAGCACTTATTGCCTCCGGGTTAAAACAAAAAAATTCTGCGGTTACCCCAAAAGATAAAAATGAAATAATTACAAAATTTTTACAAACACAAAAAGATAAAGCCGGCGCGGTTGAATATTTTCTGAATTCAACAGAAAGCAAAAACGATATTCAACTCAAAATCCTACGTTGCCGCTATACTTCAAACGAACAAAATAAAAACATCTGTTATGCAAACATAATAAAATATTACGAGTTAAAAAACTTTTCCGAACCAATTTTATCGGAACTTTTTATAAACAGTATCAAAGCCGGGCAATATTCAACAGCTAAAAAACTCGGCCTGGAATACGTTGAAAAACACCCAAATGGCACTAACGCCGATTTGATAACCTATTGGCTGGGCAACATCTGCAAACACGAAAAAAAATCTCAAGCCGCCAATGATTATTTCAAAAAAGTTATCATAAATTATCCTGATTCATACTACGCATTCAGAAGCTATTTGAAGCTCAATGACCTTAAAAACTCGATAATTACCACCCAAATAGACACAAAAGACATCATATTTCCTTACTACGGAAAGATTGACAGCACAATTACAAAACTTGTCGAGATGAAAGATTACAGCGCTCTGGCCCAATTCTACGAAAATGACAAATTTGTACAAAGTTGGCTTCTCTACGAAAAAGGAGAGAAATCCAAAGCGATGTGTACCGCGCGCGATGCAATGGCCAAGCTGACCGAAAAACCCGAAAAAAACGACCTTCGTTGGCGCTTAGTCTATCCTACATTTTTATATAACGAAATGAAGACCTACGCCCAAATGGCCGGTAATAATCCGGTTTTAATGCTTGCGCTCACAAGAGAAGAAAGTTATTTTAACGAAAACGCTCACAGCTACGTCGGCGCAGTCGGACTTATGCAACTTATGCCAGAAACCGCGAAGGAAATCAATAAAATAAAAGGGCTTGGCATGGAATCCTTGGCCGAGCTTAAAAACTCACAAACAAACATGAAACTCGGCAATTATTATTACAATTTTGTGCTAACAAACCTGGATAACAATAATATCTTGTCAGTCGCGGCCTACAACGGCGGAATAGGTTCAATCAGTCGCTGGAAAAAAGGTCTGGAATACCGTGATATCGACGAATTTGTTGAAAAAATCCCATACACGGAAACCAGAACCTATGTCAAAAAAGTTTTCCGAACATACTGGAACTACGCCAGATTGTATCTGTAGTTATGCCCACCCGGCCTACCCCTTGGGTAGTAGACGCTCGCGTCGAGTTTGTATGTTTTATGACGTTTGCGTATAGTTTTGAGCAAGAAGACTGAAGGATCGGGTAAGCTTAGCGCAACAAAACAACACAGTTAAATAATTCAAGGGTTCAAACAACTTCTGCCTAGCCCTCTTGCAAAGAAAGCGTGTTTGTTATACTCTTAATGTGTGTATTAAATTATACAAGAAGAAGGAGAACTCAAATGAGTGAAAGAAAATTAGTTGGAACAAATGAAATGTTCAAAAAAGCGCTTGAAGGCGGATATGCTATCGGTGCTTACAACGTTAACAACATGGAAATTTTACAAGGTATCGCTGAAGCAGCAGAAGAAACTCAATCACCTATCATTTTGCAAGTTTCTGCAGGTGCAAGAAAATACGCAAACCAAACTTATTTATTGAAATTGGTTGAAGCAGCATTGGCAACAACTACTGTACCTATCGCGCTTCACCTTGACCACGGCGCTGATTTCGAAATTTGTAAAGCTTGTATCGACGGCGGATTCTCATCTGTTATGATCGACGGTTCAAGATTCCCATTAGAAGAAAACATCGCTTTGACTAAAAAAGTTGTTGAATACGCTCACGAACGCGGAGTTTCTGTCGAAGCTGAGCTTGGCAAATTAGCAGGTGTAGAAGACGACGTTAAAGTTTCTGCAGCTGATTCAACCTACACTGATCCGCAAGAAGCTGTAAGATTCGTTAAAGAAACTGGCTGTGACTCTTTGGCCGTTGCTATCGGAACTTCACACGGCGCTTACAAATTCGCCGGCGAAGCTAAATTAGACTTCAAACGTTTAGAAGAAATCAAAACAGCCTTGGCTGAAGCTGGTTTCCCTAACTTCCCGTTGGTTCTTCACGGTTCATCTTCAGTTCCTGCTGAATTCGTTGCAAAATGCAACCAATACGGTGGTAAATTGCCTAACGCTCAAGGCGTTCCTGAAGAAATGTTGAACTACGCGTCTAAACACGGCGTTGCTAAAATCAACATCGACACCGACTTGAGATTGGCTATGACATCAACAATCAGAGAATTCTTTGTTGAACACCCTGAAAAATTCGACCCACGCGAATACATGGGACCGGGCAGAACTGCCGTTAAAGAAATGGTTATCCACAAAATGCGTGACGTTTTAGGTACTGCAGGACACGCTCAAGACTAATCTTAAACTTTAAATTAAAGTCTGAAAACCCTTGTCATTACTGGCAAGGGTTTTTTAATGTTAAGTTTTGTAACCAAATTTGAAACAAAAATTAAAGTTCTCAAGTAGATTTTCCGATAACAAAAGTACGGAAACAAAAAGGAAACCGAAGAGACAATTAGAACAAAGAATTACCAAAAAGGTCGAAGTAATTCAGTACAAGGCCCTATAGGGCAGAAGGAAACAAGGAACATTAGTTATGGGCATGGCAGCATCACAGGCGAGATTTTTGGGCCTGACAGCAAGAAAAACGAATGTAGAGTATGAAGGTCAACAGATCAACCAACAA
>JAZUCM010000044.1:0-5351 GCA_045639085.1 Candidatus Gastranaerophilus bacterium | reverse complement strand
TGTTATTGACCTTGTTAATAAATACGTGCTAATCTATAACAATAGGCCACAGTGGAACAAAAATAAACTGTCTCCGTGCAGATACAGAGATTTTTTATTGGCTGCTTAATTTGTGTCCAGGTTTTGGGGACCACTTCAATTCCTCTTAATGACTTATTTACTTATTCGCTTATTCACTTATTGACTTATCGCCCTATTAGTTATTAACGACCTATTGCTCTTTACTTCCTTTTGTGCAATAATTCTTCTATGAGTAAATTATTTGGAATTTTAGGAATTATTGGTATTTTCGCTATCTGTTTTGCATTGTCAAACAACAGAAAGGCTATCAACTACAAAACAATCGGAACGGGGTTTTTACTGCAAGTACTTTTTGCGGTTTTCATTTTCAAAGTTCCCTTGGGACAAAAAATGTTCTTGGCAATTGGTAACTTTATACAAAAAATCCTTGAATTTGCCAAAGAAGGCGGACGGATGGTCTTTGGCCCTCTAATGGACGCTGATTTTGGCTACATTTTCTCAATCCAACTTATTTGCTCAATAATTTTTATGATGATTTTGGTAAATATTCTTTATCATTACGGAATTATGCAACGCATAGTTTCTATTCTGGGTAGATTTATCAATAAAATTATGGCAGTAAGCGGCGCAGAAGCACTGTCGAACGTGGCAAGCGCATTTGTCGGTCAAATTGTTGCGCAAATTATGATTAGACCATATTTGCCAAAACTTACACGCTCAGAACTCCTTGCTTCAATGGCAGGAAGCATGGCTTGTATTTCAGGAGCAACAATGCCAATCTACATCGGCATGGGAATTCCGGCAACATACCTTCTTGCTGCCTCAATAATGGCTGCACCGGGCGCTCTGGTAATCTCAAAAATCATCTACCCGGAAACCGGCACCCCGGAAACCAGCGAAAATTTTGAGATAAAATTCAGCAAAAGAACAAGAACTCACGCAAACGTGTTCGACGCAATTTCTTCAGGCGCCTCAGAAGGTATGAAAGTCGCAATCAACGTTACCGCAATGATTTTAGCTTTGGTTGCTCTTGTTGCTATGATTGACTGGATTTTGGGCGGCCTAGGAACATTTATGGTAAAATTCTTACATTGCCCGGATGTGTTCTTAGGGCTCGATCTTAACCACCTTTCTCTAAAAATGATTTTAGGCAAAATATTTGCGGTTTTTGCCTACTTTATGGGCGTTCCAATGGGCGAAGCAACTACCGTCGGTAGCCTTATGGGAACAAAACTCGTACTTAACGAAATGGTTGCTTACGTTGATTTGATGAACCTGCCACAAGCCCTCAGCGCAAAAAGTTTCTTAATCGCAAGCGTGGCACTTTGCAGCTTCGGCAACTTCGGCTCAATCGCAATCCAACTCGGCGGTATCGGCGAACTTGCCCCTAACCAACGCAAAAACCTTGCTCGCCTCGGTGTTCGCGCCCTAATCTGCGGAACTCTCACTTGCTACATGTCAGCCGCTATCGTGGGAATTCTATTCTAATTTATTTAACCAAAGGGGTTGAAATTTCAACAGGCATGAGTTATAATAAAATTACAGGGTGGCACCTTGAGAAAGTGCCGGATACCCTTTAGAGATTGAAGTAGCACTTACTTTTTAGTGGGTGCTACTCTTTATTATGAACAAAATCAAAAAAACTACAATTAAGGTTAAATTGAGATCTTCCATAAAAACCTCCTTTCTTCGGAACTACAATGCAGTTTTACTCTTGCCAAAATCCGCAGTCTTGGATTATTGGCGGTTCAACCGTTTCCATTCGGGTATTTTACTTTCGTAAAATAGCCACTCATTACAACGGCTTCACAGGGACGAGTTCCACTTCGCTTTAATATTGGCAAATCTTAATGGGAAGTTTGCTCATAAGTCCGGCGGACAGCTTGATGTTTTCGCAAACTTCCAATCAAAATCCCTTCGCTCCGTTCCACTCTTGCCAAAATCCGCAAAAAAATCCACCATCTAAATGGTGGGTCGTTTTCTGCATCCTAATGGTCTTTTATTAGTGTTTATTATTTTAGGAGTTAATATGTTTTGGGGTCATATACTATTTATATTTAGTGTTTCGGCTACACTTAAATCTTATGTGTATATTATTGCACACATTAATTTAAATGTCAATATTTTGTTTTTATCAATATAAAATTATCCTTAAAATGCCCATATAGTGTAGTTTTAACACTTTACAAAACTTAATAAACGGCCGCTTTTTATTAAAGTTTTTTCGCCTGCCGGACGAATATAATCATGTTGGTCTTAAAAAAGTAAAAATTAAGAGAATGGAGAATGTTTGTTATGATGAGTTTTGATTCAGGGTTCAATGTGTTCAGCGCCGAAATCAACGAGTTACTTTCGGATTCAGATGACACGATTTATTTTGACGGAGACGTTAACATCTTTAAAATTTCACTAACGGATGGTTTTGAAATCGGATTGACACTAGACAGATTGATTGATATATTGTAATAATTCCTTCCCATAATCAATTAATGTGATAAAATTAATCGTATGGGAACAGAATTTAAACATTATACAGTCATGTTAAACGAGGCGGTTGACGCTCTGAAGTGTGAAAGTGGGAAAATTTACGTTGATTGCACACTTGGTGGTGGCGGCCACAGTGAGTTAATTTTAAAAAAAATCTCGCCGAATGGTCAATTAATTTCATTTGATATCGACGACGACGCCATCAATGCAGCATCCAAAAGGTTAGCGGATTACAAAAACCTTACAATTGTTAAAAATTCTTACGTGAACATCAAGAAGGTTTTGAAAGATTTAGGGGTAGAAAAGATTACCGGCGGAGCGCTGTTCGATCTGGGCGCATCGTATCATCAACTAACCAAACAAGAACGCGGATTTTCGTTCTCAAAAGAAGCACCGCTTGATATGCGTTTCAACCAAGACAGTGATTTTTCAGCCTACGACGTCGTAAACACCTATTCAGAAGACGATTTGGTCAAAATCTTCTCCGAATACGGAGAAGAACATTTTTCTAAACGCATTGCACGCACAATCGTCGAACAACGCAAAGTCAAAAAGCTGGAAACAACCACTGAACTTGCCAACCTCATTGTCAACTGCACCCCGAAGGTTAAATCCAATATTCACCCGGCAACACGGGTTTTTCAGGCTATCCGAATCGAAGTAAATCAAGAGTTAAAAAATGTTAAAAACGCCCTAACTGATGTATTGGATTTATTGGAAGTTGGTGCTATAATTAGTGTGATAAGTTTTCACTCTCTTGAAGACAGAGTTGTGAAACAATTTTTCAAATACCACGCAACGCGGTGCCATTGCGACAAAACACAAATGATTTGTACCTGTCCGCCACCTAAATTGGAACTTATTAATAAAAAACCAATCGTTGCAAGTGATAAAGAATTGGGAGAGAATCCGCCGTCAAGAAGTGCAAAACTTCGAGTTGCAAAAAGAATATAAACAACTCAAGACGCCGGGAAATAACAAGGGGATTTTTGTGAATATTAATAGTGCTCAAGTAAGAAAAGAATTAGAAAATAATACATATTATAAAAATTATATGTATAACCCGATGGAACAGGACAACCAAGTGGTAGAAGGTAGTTTCAAAAAAGAAAAATCAATAAAAGCAATTGCCACCGCAAAAATTGAAAAAACATTGCGGAATTTTCTCTTGCTTTTAGTCGCTGCGTCTTTTGTCGGATATTATTTTGCAATGACATCAGAATACAATCTCAACAACTTGTCACACCAAATATCAACAATTAACGACGAAAACACCGAACTTGAAAACGACCTAAACAAACTGAAATCTTTACGAAATGTCGACTCTCGCGTTTCACAAAGTAACTTACTACAAAAAGCCGGCCACGTTATGCGCGTCGCAGAAGTCGGAACTTCTGCCCCGGAAACAAAAAAAGTCAAAGTTTCTTCCACTTTTGACTGGGCAATCGGATATTAACCAAAATTTAAAGCCCCGTATAATTTGACACGGGTAAAATAAAAGGAGCAATCAAAATGATGACAGCCGAAATGAAATATGAAGTTAAAGATTTAAGCCTTGCAGACCAAGGCAAAAACAATATCGAATGGGCGTTTAAAGACATGCCCGTTTTAAAACTAATCCAGGAAAGATTTATCAAAGAACAACCGTTCAAAGGCCTGAAATTATCCGCCTGCGTTCACGTAACAAAAGAAACGGCAGCGCTTTGCGTGGTAATGAAAGCCGGTGGAGCCGACGCTATTTTAGTAGCCTCAAACCCGCTTTCCACTCAAGATGATGTTGCAGCAGCACTTGTAAAACACTACGGCATACCAACGTTCGCAGTAGCAGGCGAAACACCTGAGCAATACCGCGCACACATTCAAGAAGCCATTAAACATAACCCCGACATCATTATCGACGACGGATGCGATATCGTTTCAGACCTTCATTCAAAATACCCGGAACTTTGTTCTAAAATCATCGGTTCAACCGAAGAAACAACTACCGGCATCACACGTCTGCAAGCATTGGAAAAAGAAGGCAAGCTTCAATTCCCGGCAGTTGGCGTAAACACCAGCATGACAAAACACCTTTATGACAACCGCTATGGCACAGGCCAAAGCGCAATGGACGGAATTTTCCGCGGCGCCAACATCCTTATCGCCGGTAAGACCGTTGTTATTTCCGGCTACGGCTGGTGCGGAAGAGGTTGTGCACTTCGCGCAAAAGCCCTAGGCGCAAACGTTATTGTATGCGAAGTTGACCCGCTAAAAGCACTTGAAGCCGCAATGGAAGGCTACAGAGTTATGCCTATCGCAAAAGCGGCACTCGAAGGCGACATTTTCCTAACCGTCACCGGCGACAAGCACGTTGTTGACGTTCCACACCTTTTAACAATGAAAGATGGTGCATTCGTTGCTAATGCCGGCCACTTCGATTGGGAAGTCAACGTGGGGGATTTGAGAAAACACACAACCGAAATTCGCCAAATCCGTCCTAACCTTGAAGAATACAAACTCACAAACGGAAAATCAATCTACGTATTTGCCCAAGGACGCTTGGTGAACCTAGTCTGCGCAGAAGGCCATCCGGCAAGCGTTATGGATATGAGTTTTGCAAACCAAGCCCTAGGCATTGAATTCTTGGTTAAAAACAAAGGCAAACTCGAAAATAAACTCTACACCCTACCTGAAAACGTCGACAAAGAAATTGCCGAATTAAAACTTCAATCAATGGGTATTGAAATCGACACCCTAACAGAAGAACAACAAAAATACCTGAACAGTTGGGATGTAATCTAGCAAATAAGAGAGGGAGGCGACTGAAAGTCGCGGGCCTCGTTTTTCCATCCTTTGGCACAACG
>JAZUCM010000043.1:0-21839 GCA_045639085.1 Candidatus Gastranaerophilus bacterium | reverse complement strand
TTTGTCAAGACCCTCATAAGTCAATAAGTGAATAAGTCAATAGCGCGAGCGAGCTGAGGCATTCCAAGGCAAAACCGCGCTTTTGCCTGAATGCCGTTACACGCGAGTCGAGCAAGACAGCGAATAAGTCGTTATGGGGTTATTTATCTATATTATTACCCAACGATAAATTTTTATTCGGATTAATTTCCTCTTAACGACCTATTTACTTATTCGCTTATTGACTTATTGACTTAGCCCCACCTATTCACTTATTGACTTTCCTAATCGTCTTGGCCACTGTCTTCCGCTTTCGGCGACATAAACATGTAAAATTTTATTAAAAGAACGACAAGAAGTATTCACAAATTTTATCCAGCGCGTTAGTATAGAATTATGAAAAAAATAGAGGAAAAGTTGTATCCGGATTTGCCGCCTACAATGGTCAGAGGTAAAGAAGAAAAATTCAAAGAAGCCAAAACATCAACGTTTTGGCTGTGGGTTGCAGACCTGTTTTTCTGCAACATGCTGCGTAACAGATTTTGCACATTTAGGTATTCGGGGCTTGAAAACTACCTAAACGCCGACGGAGCGAACACCCCAACCATAATGTTTTCACTCCACTGCAATTGGTGGGACGGAATCGTCATGTACCACATCGCAAACAAAATATTCAACCGCGAAATCAGGCTTATGGTTGAAGAACTTAATAGATTTCCACTGTTGAGACACGCCGGCGCCTTCTCGGTTAACAAAAAGTCCGCTCAATCTTCAATGAAAGCGCTTAAATACGCAGTCGAAGAAACCGGCAAACTCTCTAACGTGTTAGCCCTTTTCCCACAAGGTATCATCAGACCGCCACATTATAGACCAATCGAGTTCCAAACCGGGCTTGCATACACCGCACAAAGCGCAGTAAAGAAATTCGGCAAAGTTAATCTTGTACCAATCGCACTTGATTACACTTTTTTGCGCGATAATCGCCCAGAAGTAATCGTCTCTATCGGTAAAATCATCACTTTAACAGATGCAAACCAAGATCGCAAGGGCCTAACCCACATACTGGAACAAGCATTGGAAGCAACTTGTATTGAACAAGAACACAAAATCTCAACCGGCAACCTTGAAGGATTTAGGTTCTTATTCAAACAACAACTAAAATGGTACAGACAAATCGAACAACGATTAAAAAGAATTGAAAAGAAATAAATAAATCCCGCATTAAGCGGGATTTTTTTGCGGCTAAAATCTAACGTTTAACACACATTGCAACCGATTCTCCTGTCGACATAGATTTTATATTAACAGACCCGGCAGCCAAAAACATATACATTACTTTATCTGTCGAATAACGTGTAAGGGACCACGTATCATTACGCGGGAAATCATCACCAATCAAGTCAACATTATAAAATATCGCAAACAATTCCTCTAAATTTGGCAAACGAACATCCTCTCCCAAAGCTAAACAAGCACTGTGCGCCTCATTCAAACCAATCAAACCCGTATTACCCGGCAACAATAATAAAGGAGCAACAACAGAAGTATTAATCGAATTAATCGCAGTAACATAACCAATATCTTTGCCAACGGTGTTTGGCCCCTTGTTACCATTTAAATCGTAAAGAAAATTTGCGCACAAAAACGGCTGAGCTTGAAATGCCTTAGTCACAGGGATAGACGCTTCATAATTTTTACAATTTGGATTATAAAAAAGCGCTATGCTTTCACCATTTTGTGTTTCGAAGCATGCTACCTTAGTATCAATTTGGGAATGAGACGGGCTCCAATCCTTTACACCATCACCGTCTGTATCATAGGACTTACTAAAATTGAAGAATGGATTGAGAGCTAATAATGTCTTAGGAAATTCTTCAAAAGCAACACTACCATCCAACGCATTTATTTTTGCCGGCAAGCCGCAATCAGAAAGATGTTCTGAGTCGCAAATATTATTGATTTTTAAGACTTTTGAAAGGCCTTCTGTTAGGAATGCCTCAGCGGCGGTATCAGCCGTGACGCTTCCGCTTTCGTCTTCTGTCAACGTTCCATATCCGCCAACTTGTGGCAGCATTGCGATTGCTTGGCTCATTCTTGCATAAAGCGCTTTGCGTTGAGTGTTCCAAGTCCGTTCGTTAATATTCGCCATCAAGCTTGGCAGGGTGATTGCGGCAACCACGCCAATGATTGTGAGGGACAATAAAATTTGCGCCATGGTGAATGCACATTGCGTCATTGCGAGCGAACGGATGTGAGGGCGGCAACCCAGCCGATTGAGCGTAGCGAAACCGGTCAATGTCGTCACACTGGTTGACTGACCTCGTCTGAACTCGGTCAGCTGGTTTGCTTCGTCGTTCGCTTTGCTCACTCCTCGCAATGACGCAGAGGGGCACAATAAATTTTTACTCATGTTGTTCTCCTTCTCGCTTGTATCAACAGGGGCGGAAGGCTCGGCAAAACATAAATATTTACCCTCGCAAAGCCAGATATAATCAGGACTTTGACGCGCCCCCCCCCCCTATTGAACTCTTTATACTTTCATTTTCATTTAACATATTATCATTATGCACTATCGCGACATTTTTGTCAAGACCTCCACGATTATTTTGTGCATAATGTAGGGTTAATAACTTATTCCCCCCCTTATTCACTTCCGACAACGACGAGCCAAACTCGTCGTTGTCGACAATATAAAGAATATATAAGGAAATCTTAATTTCGCAATTTTGCACGTATAATTATAATAGAAGATTTGATGGAGATATTTATGGAAACTATAAACGAAATTTTGACAAAATTAGACACAGCAGACAACACCAACAAAAACGAACTCGAAAACAAACTCGTTAGCATCGGCGGCAAAGCTTTGCCGGTATTGGTAGAAGAAATGCAAAGTATTAGAGGCGTAAAAAGAGGAGTTATCGCCATGACTCTCATTAGATTGGGCCAACAGTCAGTTAAATATCTCGAAGACGCCGCAAGAAAAAACCAAGATTTCGCTTGGGTTGCAAAATATTTAATCAACGAAATTAACGGCTGCCAGGCTGCATAAGCCCTATTGCCTTTTTATATTTTTGTAATACAATAAACTTATCAACTAAAATATTACACTCTTAATTGCTATAAAGGTGGTGAAAATAAAATGGCAGAAGTAAAAGTTGGCGAAAACGAAAGTATCGAAAGCGCACTTAGAAGATTTAAGAAAAAAATCCAAAAAGCTGGTATCTTGTCTGAAATCAAAAAACGCGAAAGATACGAAAAGCCTAGCGTAAAAAGAAAACGCAAATCTGAAGCAGCTAGAAAACGCAAGTAATAACGCTGCAATTAATTTATAAGTTATAAAAAACGTCGAAATTTTCATTTCGGCGTTTTTTATAGCAAAACTTGCGTTCCTAAAAACAAACGGTGACTATTTGCGCGATCATCATTTTGGCAGAAAATGTAATTCACCAAAAACTTCAACGCCTGCCCCTTTATGTAATAGTTTACCCCGGCAGTATATTCATTACGACGGTTATTGCTAACATCCCGGTTCGGGTCAAATGTGTCAAAACGCGCTACCAACTGAACTTTTGGAGTTACATGATATGCCAAGGTCGTGTACAATCCTGAAGCTTTTTTGTTGCTGAGACCGGTTTGCCCATTATAACCATCCGCAATTGACGCCTCACAATTGATTAAAAACTTATCGTATTCGTAGCCAATATATGCGCCCCCGACAGCATAATTATTATGATGAGTGCCCATACTTACACCCGTACCAATCGTCAAGTCGCCATATTCGCCCTTTGTTTTACCCAAAGGTTTGAAATCAACCCAGCCGGTAAAATCAACCCCGGGGAAAAACTCTCTGAAATACGTATCAGAACTATATACCCCAAAGTCGTAGTCAACCAAATCCAAGTCGCCTATCAAACGCATACCCACTTTACGCGAATTCGCAAACGTTCTGGCAAATTGCGAACGGTTTAGCAAAAGCAAGGTAGCGGAACTCTGACCGCCTTCCACACCAATAGGAAGTTTTGAATTACCAATAAGGAACGCGTGGTTTTTAAGATTATCGTTCTGAATATACGCGTCTGATATCAAATTTTGCCAGAAATCCCATCTGTCAGATTTCGCCAATCGGGTTTTGAATTTGTAATCCCAACCGTTTCGAAACTCACCGCCAACCCCAACTTCAATCGCCGTAGAATCATAAAACGTGTCGTTGTCTTCACTTTCTACAAAGTTAAAGTTCATATTTCCGCGGTACGCCCCAAAAAGTTGCATATCCTTGATAATACCTTTTTTAGGTTTAACGGTTAAAATGTCTTCCAAAAGATAAACAGAGGTGTCGGTTTGAGTGACTTCCAGCTTATAAATCTTTTTCAATTTATCAGCAAGAGTCAATTCTTCCCCAATGGGCTCTTTTTTCAACTCCCTGTTTTTCTCGATAATGACGTCTTTACGCCCGAACATCTTACGGTGTTTTTCGTAAATCTCGGTTTGCAAAGTATCAGGTTCAAGAAAAACAGCGCCCTCGTCCTCAATTGCACACGCAAAATTAGGGACAGCAGCTAGTATTAAAATCGGGATTAAAATCTTAACCAAAATATTCATTGTTAGACAAGTGTAGCACAATTTATGAATATAATCAACACCAATGTTGCAAGTGTTAAGCACAAAGACAGATTCGCCCTACACTGTAAGTGAGAATATTTCGTAAATTTCGTCATCAGAAAGCTCAGTAATAATTTTTTCGCCTTCGAATACGGCCAAATCTGCCAATTCTTTCTTGGTTTTAAGCATTTCGTCGATTTTTTCTTCAAAAGTTCCGAGCGTGATGAGCCTATGTACCATAACGTTTTTATCTTGACCTATACGGTACGTACGGTCAGTTGCCTGATCTTCAACCGCAGGATTCCACCACAAGTCGTAGTGAATTACGTTCGTTGCGCTGGTCAAGTTCAAACCTGTTCCACCAGCTTTGAGCGAAAGTATCATTATTTTGTCATCTTCATTTTCTTGGAAACGCTTAATTAATTCCTCACGTTGAGTCACTGTCAACGAACCGTGGAAAAATAACGGCGTAATATTTAACTCATCTTCAATAACCTTGAAAAGAATATCACCCATTTCACGGTATTGCGTAAAGATAAGAGTTTTTTCGCCACGTTCCAAAATAGTTTCGACAAGCGACATACATTTGTCCAATTTGCCGGACATCTCACGCCCCATTTCACCACTTTTCAAGAACTGATATGGGTGGTTACATATTTGCTTGAGCGCCGTAATAAGTTTAAAGATATTACCGCGACGATTAATACCCGTAAACTCACTGATTTTACCCATCAACTCATTTAACGTTTTTTCGTAAAGAACCGCTTGAGACTTGTTGAGATAGCAATAATCATTAAGAACAATTTTATCCGGCAAGTCTGAAATAACTTTTTTATCAGTTTTCAAACGTCTTAACACAAACGGCGATACTGAGAGTTTTAATTTTGTAGCCCGAGAGGTTTCCTTAAATCGTTCAATTGGAATCGCATAACTCTTTTGGAATTCACGCAACGTGCCAAGATATCCAGGGTTGATAAAATCAAAAATACTCCACAACTCGATCAACCTGTTTTCAACAGGGGTACCCGTCATTGCAATTTTATTATCTGACTTGAGAAGTTTAATCGCAATTGTTTGCGCGGTATCAGGGTTTTTGATATTTTGAGCCTCGTCAACAATAATCATACCCCATTGATTTTTCTTAAACTCTTCGACATCTATTCTCATAATTGCATAAGTTGTGAGAATAATATCGTGTTTTACATCCAGTTGCCTATCTGAACCGTGATAAATCACTGCATCAAGACTTGGTGCAAACATTTTAATTTCCTTCATCCAGTTACCGATTAAGGTCGTAGGGCAAATAACAAGAACAGGTTTGTCAAGTTTTTTCTCTTCTTTCATTTTGAGAATAAGGCTGATAACTTGAATAGTTTTACCAAGTCCCATATCATCAGCCATACAAACCCCAAAACCTTTAGAAATATTAGTCCACAACCATTTTAAACCGGTTTCCTGATATGGTCGAAGTGTTCCTTGAAGCGCTTCCGGCACAGAAACTTCAACCGGTTTGTTGAAATCTTTTATCACATTTGCAAACGCTTCATCATAATCAAAGTCGTACTGCTTTAATTGACCTGAAACTGACGCGTGAATAAGTTCCATTCTGGACATCTTTTTGATATCGGATTTGGCAACTTGTTCGAAGATTTTGGACGTTTCCTCTTTGTCAATCAAAATATATTTATTTTTATATTTAATGAGTCCATCAGTATCTTTAGTTAATTTTTCAAATTCTTCCAACGAAATCTTTTCATTGCCAAGAGCGATTTCATAAGAAAATTCCAAGATATCATCCAGCGAAATTTTAGACGATGACGGAGTATTAAAGATATCAGCCAAGTCTTGAGCGCGCTGCGCTTTGACTTTTGCGTTAATAGATGCACGCGGAATAACGACATTAACCAGTTCATCCGGCAACACAACCTCTATTTGCGCTTTCTGTAAGTAATACGCCGTTTGCGTAATCATTTTATAAACTTCGGCAAGATTTAAATCAAGCGCAAGTTTCTCCTCGTCATCAAACAAATCTTCCAATTCCGGCATATAACGAATAGCGTAATTGATTTGTTTTTCTACAATTCGAGCGATATCAGAAGCCGCAGCACCAAAAACTTCCAATTCGGTATAAAGTTTGTCAATAAGGGTGGTTTCGCCGGTTTTTCTGTCCTTAATATGAACTTTCAATCGGAAAAGTTCGTCCTCAACCCTTGTAACTTTCAAGAACGGAACAATATCGTACTTACCGAGATACAATTCGTCAAACCACATATTGAAACTTTCAGCCAAATCATGATTTCTCATCATAATACGCTGTTCGAGATCTTTAATCAAATACGTGCCGGATTTAATATCTTTAAACTTGTAAGCTTTTATGCCCAAAAACTTATAAACGACGTAATTCAAATAATTATAAATGAAATCACGAACGAAGTTCTGAGGTTTATCACCCTGAATAAAAAGATTTTCCGGCAAGTTTTCTTCAAACTGATTAATTATACGTGCCAAAGTGGAGTTTGCAATAATCGGCTCATAAACAATTCTGAACATTTGCCCACGAATTTTTACAGTCGGGATGAAATATAGTTTTTCGACCAATTTCATGACAAAATAAGTCAACTTATTCATATAAGTAAAAGTTTCACTCATATCATCAATGCCGACAATATTGCCAAACCCACCGAAATAATCCATCACCATGTCAAAATCCATCGCGTATCCGACTTTATTTCCCAAGACGGATGAACGCAAACGGAAAAGTGAACCCTTTGACTTCAAATAGTAATCAAAATTATTAGTAGGCGTAACGAAAAAAGACAATCTGCCGTTATTGTTTACCAAAAAGAAATCCGTATTACGCGCCGGCGCGTTAGGGCTCAAAAACACCCCCTCAAACTCTTCTTCCACAATTTGATAAATCAAGCTCAAAGTGTAGCGAAAATCCTTGTTTTTAAAACCATCCGGGTTTTCGCTCAAGTTAAAGAAAAGTTCATCAACGTCATTCTTCTTAAATGAAAAATCTATATTAAATTTATCTGTCATAAGTCCTACTATTTTTTAATCAGTGATTCACAAGTCATTTCTGCCGGTTTTTCGATATTCATAATATCCAGAACAGTTGGTGCAATATTACACAAAGCGCCGGTTTCAACCAATTCAACATCGCTTGGAGCATTGATTAAAACAAACGGAACTTTGTTGGTTGTATGCGCCGTTTGAGGCTTTCCAGTCGCCTCATTAACCATAACTTCAGAGTTTCCATGATCCGCAGTTAAAAGCATTACAATGTCATTTTTAACGCAAGCATCAGCAATTTTTCCAACACATTCATCAACAACGTGACAAGCTTTTGTGGCCGCCTCAAGAACACCCGTATGGCCAACCATATCAGGGTTTGCAAAGTTTACCAAAATAAATCCGTAATCAGGATTTTCAATAGCACCAAGAACTTTTTCACAAACCTCAGGTGCGCTCATCTCCGGCTGCAAATCATACGTCGCAACTTTTGGTGACGGAACAAGAACGCGAGTTTCATGCGCTTGCGGTTCTTCAACTCCACCGTTAAAGAAGAAAGTTACGTGTGCATATTTTTCAGTTTCTGCCGTGCGGAACTGTTTTACACCATTTGCCTCAAGAACATCACCCAAAATATTCACAAGTTTTTCTTTCGGATATGCAACCGGGAACGTAAACGTCTCATCATAAGGTGTCATAGTTGTATAACAAAGGTTTTTGCGAACAGCCTTTCTTTCAAAACCATCGAAGTTTTCAAACATCATAGCCTTAGAAATTTCTCTTGCGCGGTCTGGTCGATAGTTAAAGAAAATAATCGAGTCATTATCGTGAATACGAGACTCCTCACCACCAATAACTGTTGGGAGAACGAATTCATCATTATCGCCACGCTCGTAAGACGCTTTAACCCCCTCAATTGCCGTAGCAGCCTTTTCGCCTTCACCTAAAAGAAGTGCGTTATAGCCTTTTTCAACACGTTCCCAACGATTGTCACGGTCCATAATCCAATATCTGCCAATTACGGTCGCAACAGGCGGAAGATTATATTTTTTCAATTCGTTTTCAACTGTTTCCAAGAAAGTGCAAGCACTTTGAGGCGGAGTGTCGCGACCATCAAGAAACGCGTGAACATAAACTTTCTTCAATCCGCTATCCGCAGCCAATTTAATCAACGCCAAAACGTGTTCAAGTGACGAGTGAACACCACCTGTTGAAACAAGTCCATAAATATGCAATGCAGAGTCATTATTTTTAGCGTGCTGAATAGCAGCCAAAAGTCTTTCATTTGAATAGAAAGAGCCATCTTTTATAGCATTATTAATCCTGGACAAATCCTGATAAACAATCCTACCGGCACCTAAATTCAAGTGTCCGACTTCGCTGTTACCCATCTGCCCTTCAGGCAAACCAACATGCTCACCATCGGCCGAAATCTGGATAAATTTGTAATCTCTTTCCAAACGATTAACATTAACAGGGTTCGCTAACACCGTCGCATCAGTAGTTTTGCTCCCGGTGGAAATCCCCCATCCGTCCATAATACATAATAAAACTCTTTGTGTCATATTAAATGTCCTTTTTAAAAACTTTTACAATATAACCATTGTAATAAAAACATATTTTAAATGCAATAACAAAATGAGCGGGTTTTAAACCCGCTCATAAGAATAGTTTTCAGCGTTTAATACATCTGACAAGCGCAGAACTTGTTCGAGAAAGAGGATGTCGAAGACTGGATGCGAAATTCACAATCCAAACAGATCCAGAAGACGCAGCAGAACTTGACCAATAACCATCAACTCCTCCAGAAAGCCCCAAAAGCTCTAGGTTATAATACAAGGCTGTTAATTCATCCTTATTAGGTAACCTGCTTTCTACATCCAGAGCGCTGCAAGCAGCACCCGCCGCAAGTTGTGTCACTCCACCGGAAACATTCTTTGCTAGAGGCATAGGTGCAACGACATTTGTATTATCAGAATAAAGAGCAGTAACAAACCCCACATCTTTGCCTACAGTATTAGGCCCCTTATTGCCATTTAAATCATACACAAAATTTGCGCACATCTTTGATTGAGAATAATGCCAATTACTCTCAAGGTCAGCCGTGCAATATGGGTTGTAATATAAAGCTATAGTTTCGCCATTTTGGGTCTCAAACGCAGCGGCCTTAGTATCCGGCTGTGAGTACGAAAATGTCGCATCTGTACTACCATTATCATACCAACCAGAGCCAACATAAGAAAAATTCACAAATTGAGTGCCTAACTCGGATAATTTGGTTGGCCAAGTTTTTGTACTACCCGCCATATTTGTATAGGATGAAGGAACGCCACAATCTGCAAGATGTTCGCTGTCACAAATATTATTAATCTTGAGAACTTTACTTAAACCTTCTGTCAAAAAAGTCTCCGCTGCTGTATCAGCAGTGACGCTGCCACTTTCATCTTCAGTTAAAGTTCCATAACCGCCAACTTGCGGCATCATGGCGATTGCTTGGCTCATGCGGGCATAAAGCGCCTTTCTTTGGGTGTTCCAAGTGCGTTCGTTAATATTCGCCATTAAGCTCGGCAGGGTGATTGCGGCAACCACGCCGATGATTGTGAGGGAAAGTAATATCTCTGCCATTGTGAAACCGCGAAGCGGTTTCACAAAAGTCAATAAGTGAATAAGCGAATAAGGCAATAAGTCGTTATGGGAAATAGACTCATTTGCGTTCGTGACGTTTGTTTTTTTACTCATGTTATGCTCCTTCTCGCTTGTATCAACAGGGGCGGAAGGCTCGGCAAAACATGTATATTTACCCTCGCAAAGCCAGATATAATCAGGCTGTTGAGGCGCCCCCCCCCCTATTGAACTTTTCATTTTTTTAGTTTGTAATATCATATTTTCATTATGCACTATTGCGGGGCTTTTGTCAACCCCTTCGGAAGTGAATAAGTGAATAGGTAAATAAGGCAATAAGTCATTATGAGGTTATTTATCTATATTATAAACCCAACGATAATTTTTTATTCGGATTAATTTCCTCTTAATGACTTATTCACTTATTCGCTTATTCACTTATTGACTTTCACAACTCATTAACTTATTAACTACTATCTACAACCCTATCGCCCTATCGCCTTGGTCACGGTATACCCGCCAAAGACGAACACCCTACTTATGATACCGCTCGTTTTTCATAATCTTGAACGCGCGATAAATCTGCTCTACCAATATCAAACGCGCAAACTGGTGCAAAAATGTCATTTTTGACATACTCATCTTCAAGTCCGCTCGCGCTGAAACATGCTTCGACAACCCACAAGATGAACCAATAACAAAAACCAACTCGGAAACCCCGGCATTAATCAATTCCGCAACCCGCACCGAAAATTCCTCGGATGAAAACTGCTTTCCTCCTATCTCGAGCGTTACAACATAAGAAGACGACTTTATTTGCGCCAAAATACGCTCCCCTTCCTCATCCAATACCTTTTCAACCAGGTTTTCGTCCTTGATTTCTATTGGATTAAGCTCCACAATTTCAACAGATGAATAGGGCGTTAAACGCTTCAAAAACTCGTCAACGCCCTCTTTCAAAAATTTTTCTTTTATCTTGCCTAACGCAATAATTTTTATGTTCATTTACTTTTCCATATAAACAGACATAGACGGGAACGCAAAATCAATTCCAGCCTCGCGAAACTTCTCGACAATTTTCAATATAATTGCCGTCTTAATTGCGCGCATTTCGCCAACCTGATTAGTCTTCAAATAAGCAATAAACCTTATATCAATAGAACTTGCGCCCAATTTGTCCACAAAAACCTGAAATCCATTCAAAACATTATCGTCATTCAACGCAATATTACGAATTATCTCAAGAGCCTCTTGCAATTTTTCATTAGAAGTTCCGTAAACAACCCCAAAAGTCTCGTCAACCAAACGATTTTTTATAAGAGAATAATTTGTAATCATTGATGAAGCCACAGTTCTATTCGGAATCGCGATTACCGTGTCGTTAAGCTTACGCAATCTGGTAGAGCGGAAATTGATATCCTCAACTGTACCTTCTTCCGTCCCAACGCAAATATAATCCCCTATTCTAAAAACCTTGTCAGTTATAACAGAAATCGAACCAAAAATGTCTGAAATCGCTTCTTTCGCCGCAAAACCAACTGCCAAGCCGGTAATACCAAAACCTGCCAGGAACGAACTTACCGAATACCCTTGACTTTGCAAAAACGCAGCAACAGCTAAGAAAATTATAACAATTTTAAGTAATTTCGCCAACTGCGGCAACATTTTCGCAAGCTGAATTCTATCCGCTTTTAACAAATTCTCGCTGGCTTTTTTAGCAATTTGATCGATAATTTTAGAAACAATCGCCAACGCAATAATGTTGATTATAACTTCGCAAACCAAATTCCAATTGATACCTGCCAAAATCTTTGACACTTCATCCATCTTGAATAATTCTTCCATTTGAACTCCTTTAAAACTTCTACCCCAACATTATACAACAAAAATAAAAAATAAGCAGAGGGTAAAGCCTCTGCCTATTTAAATCACATACTATCGTTTAATACATCTGACTTCGTTTGTTGCAGTTCGAGAACCCCAATTTCTCCGACCAGTATCAAAACTTTGATTCCAAGCTAAGGTAGGTGAAACAACACTTCCTGACCAATAACGTCCACCAGAAATACCAAGCAGTTCTCTATTATAAAACATGGCACTAAGCTCATCCCTATTTGGAATACGCACATCATCACCTAATGCACTACAAGCAGAACTTGCATCTGTCTGTGCACCGGAAGAAGCTTCGACAGCCAGTGGCATTGGCGCAACTACACTCGAATCTGTATTATACAACGCGGTTATAAACCCAATATCTTTGCCAAAAGTATTTGGTCCTTTATTCCCATTCAAGTCATAAACAAAATTCGCGCACATCATTGGTTGCGTAAAATCCCACGATGTAGTCTCTAAATCTTGTGTACAATATGGATTATAAAAAATAGTAATTGTCTCTCCATTCTGTGTTTCAAATGCTGCGGCACTAGTATCAACATTTTTTTGAGGGTTTTCAAAAACATGCGAAGTATCCGAATCACTTATACCAATGTGTGAACCTGTGAACATTGAATTCAACTCACTCATCTTCGTTGGCCAAGTTTTTGTTGAACCGGCAAGGTTTGTAAATGACCCAGCGACACCACAATCGGCAAGGTGCTCCGCGTCACAAATGTTATTAATTTTTAAAACTTTACTCAAGCCTTCTGTCAAACACGCCTCGGCCGCCGTGTCTTTTGTTGCCGTAACAGAACCGTCAGTGTTTGTTCCTTCGTACTCACCATAACCGTTCAACTGCGGCATCATTGCAATGGCTTGGCTCATGCGGGCATAAAGCGCTTTTCGTTGGGTGTTCCAAGTGCGTTCGTTGATGTTCGCCATCAAGCTTGGTAATGTGATTGCCGCAACCACGCCAATAATTGTGAGGGACAATAAAATCTCTGCCATCGTGAATCCAAGATTTTTACTCATGTTGTTCTCCTTCTCGCTTGTATCATCAGGGGCGGAAGACTCGGCAAAACATGTATATTTACCCTCGCAACGCCAATTATAGCAAGGACTTTGAGGCGCCCCCCCCCCCTATTGAACTTCTCATTTTTTTAGTTTGTAATATCATATTTTCATTATGCATTATCGTGAGGATTTTGTCAAGTGCCGCATGATAATTTTGTGCATAATGAAAATTGTGCCACGTGTTAAAAGGTTAAGCGCGAGCGAGCTGAGGCATTCCAAGGCAAAACCGCGCTTTTGCCTGAATGCCGTTACACGCGAGTCGAGCAAGACAAGGTTAAATAGTTAAAAGGGATTATGGTAAATAAACAGTAATAAAACGCTACGATTACACCATTGTTTATTACGTTAACCCCGTTTAACCATTTAACTTTTTAACCATTTAACTCGTTAAAAACGAATAACCGTTTAACCCGCCGCAGGCGGCTTAATGACTTATTGCCTTATTCACGTAGCACCACTTATTCACTTAATTTAATTTTATTAATCTCACAGAATGATTTAAGAACTTTTTGGGCCTTGGAATGTTCACGGAAAAGATAATTATTTTGAGTTTTTCTAACGGTTTTAAGACAACGTTCGTACATAACCCCGGACATTTTCAAGAATTCACGCTGTTTAGAAGATTTTCGCAACCCTAATTCTTGATAAAGCTTACCATACAGCAAGTACAAACGCGCAATCATATCCTGCAACTCATATTGCTGCGCAGTTTGGAGCGCTTTATCCAAATAAATTCGCGAAGTTTCATAATCCTCTTTTATCATATATACTTTTGCCAAAACCATTTTCAGGCAAATTGTAAAGAAGAAATTGTTAATTTTAGGGGATTTTGCAACATCAAGCGCCTTCGTTGCGATATCTATCGCTTTTTCAGGCCCCTCAACGTTCATCACTGAGTCCGAAATCAGGTACCAACTCAACAGCGCCCCAATCGCTATTTTCTCTTTAGAAAAATGTTCCAACTGCTCGTTATAAATTTCAAGCCCTTTCAACGTCTGGTCATTGTCAACAAGAACTTTACCCAGTAAAGTTTTCATAACATTTTTTGTGAAAGTATCAAAATTATTGTTTGCAAAAGCAACAATTTCGAAAAGATCTTCTTGAATATGGTCGTATTCCTTATTCAAGAACCTGTTAACCATATTGATAAAATTCCAGCGCAGAATATTTTCGTTACTCATTGAAAACTCACTGCACGCATCCATAATCTCTTGTAAATGTTTGTTAGATGCGGCGTAATCCCCGCAAACCGTACTGGCAAACGCAAATGCCAAATGACACTTGATAATAAAGTTCGTATCTTTAACCTGACCACGCTCAATCACATTGAACAACAACGCAGTAATTTCAAATGCTTTGTTATTGCCTTGTAAAACGTAAGCGTTAGCCAAAATCAAATATGTCCTAAGCCAAGTTTCATAAAGCAATTCATAAGAAATATCTTTACGACGATAAACACCGTTCAAATACTTATTAAACACCGGCATAATATCATTTTGAACCAAATCAATAACTTCGCCGCAATTGCCAATATTCAAAAGAGCATCCAATTTAGAGGCTTTAATCATCGCAATTTCAAGATCGCGGCTCGGATTAATTTTCACCAATACTCTGTCGACACTTTCCACAACACCAAAATAATTTCCCGCCTTTTGACAACTGCTTGTTAAATAGCCGAGCAACTCTATTTCTTTAATACTGTTGCCAACCCCTTGCGCATTTGATATCGCATCCGGCAAAAATTCAATCGCATCATCCGGCTTGTACTGCGTCAAAATTTTACCCAGACGCTCAGCGATATTGAAACGAATATTCAACGTATCACTATCGTCAAACTCGTTTATAAGAGCAAGGCATTGTTTTTGCGAAATAATATAAAGATTAACATCTCCAATAAAACTGCACAAATTGACGTTATGAGACCATACCCGCAACGCTTCACGCTTATTTTGCAAGTTTTGCAATATAATAGCCAAAAGCGCATTGGAGCTTAAAGTAAAAACTTTCAATATTGAATACAATTTCTTGTTCAGTTCAATAAAATTCGGCTCGCCCTTGGCAACGGAATGTACAACCTCCCAAAGTAAAGAGTTTTTAAACTCGTAGAAAAACTCATTAACAGGAGTTATAAACCCTTTTGCGACAAGAAATTTAGCCGTGTTTTCAAAAACATCGTCGCTCAGTTCAAAAACTTCCTTGATAAGATTTGCATTTATTTTTTTGCCCAAAATTGACGAGCAAAGAAGAATATTAAACGCAAGCGGAGTATGAACTTTAAGAATTTCCAGACGTTTTTGAATAAGTTCATTAATGGTATCCGGCAAACGATAATCCAGTTCATACTGAATACAATCCTGTTTCAGCGCAATGCCTTGCTCAAGAAAAGCCGGCGACCCTTTAGATTTTTTGTACAAAACTTTTTTTTCAACATCCGGCAATATTTTATTAATGCCCGCAGTCATTTTAAACACACCAACCGCCTCAAGCGGAGTCATCGGCGATAATTCAAGGTTTAAATAAATATCTCCGTATTTTTCTTCTTCTAAAAAGAAATAAGCCTGAGCCGGACGCGACTCGGAGTAAGTCATAAGAATTTTCACGTGAGCAAAAATATCGTCAATCTTAATGAAATTATTGAAAAACTCAAACGACAACGCGTCAATAAAATCAAAATTATTAATGATAAACAAAACTTTTTTCAGTCTAAAAATATGCGCAAAAACTTTTGTAATCAAATTAAAAGTCTTGGACTTATTAGTCAAAATATCTTCATAAAGTCCCGTTTTATGAGGGTAGAGAAGGTTAATCAACATCAAGATTTCATCGTTTGAAAACTCCGTGAATTCATTTTTGAAATACCTAAGTGCATCTTTTTGAAACTGCGTGTTATTGATGCAAAAATTTGGCAGCCCTAGAAGATTCATCAAGACTTCTTGAATAAAACCGCCCGGAGTGAGTTGCGAAACCGGCGAACAAGTTCCTTGCAAAACCATATAAGTCGTCCCACCGAGGCGCTCAACAACTTTTTCGAGCACAAAATCCTTGCCCATACCTTTTGGTGCATTAAGTGAAATTATAAACTTTTCGTTTTCGACAACAGCATTATAAATCAAATCGACAAGCTCACTTTGAGTCGGTTTAATTTTAGATTGAGGAACTTGCGGTGCAGGTTGCAAAGGCGGGGAAACCTGTTGCGCTACGGTCTCTTTTTTCGCAGGAGACGGAAGCAAACCCTCTCCACATTTGCGACAAACATCAGCACTCGGAAGATTTATTGTACGACATTTTGCGCAAATTCTTAGAATTTCCGCATCACATTTTTTGCAACGTAAAACGTTCAAACGGTTAACCGTTTTACATTTATAACAAACTAAGCCAATTCGAGAGTTACATTCCGGGCAAACAACCGCTTCTTGAGGAACTTCTTTTTTACAAACGGGACATTTCATAATTTATCCTCAATTAAGTTCTTCTCTCACCTTACTCATAAGCTTAAACAATCTTTTAGACACCTCTGATTGTGACATACCAAGCGTATCAGCGATTTCATTTTGGGTTAAACCGTCTTCATAACGCAACTTAAAAAGCACCAAATACAATTTTTCCGGCTCTTTTTGTTCTATTTTATTTAAAATTTGAGTAATATTTTTCAGGATTTCACGCTTAATGAACGCATCTTCCGGCCCATCTTCAAAATCAACATTTTTAAACAAGATTTTTTTATTGATGAAATCAGGATTAAATTTATCCCCGATAGCCTCAAGGGAAACCGTTGGAGTCGCTTGATAACCTTGAGAAGTTCGACGCAAACGGCCTGAATCCTTCAATACATTCACCATAGCACTGGTAACAACCCGCTTCAAGTACAATTCAATAGTGGATTCTGAAGACACAGACGTCAACAAAGACATGGCATTTTTACATGTCTCGTTGAAAAAATCGTCGTACAGATCCTCGTTGTTCTGAAACTTTTTGTTATTTCTTATACATTTTTCGATTAATAATTTCTTTTCCTGTGTTAAACTTTCCACGTCAAGCTCCCTTATGCGTTATATTATAGCACAAGATTTTCAAATTATAAATAAATTGTTACATATAAATCTTCATCAGCCGTATCAAGGCTATTTACAGGCGGTTTCAACAGATTCAAAGTATTCTTAACAGATTGTAACACAAGGTCATCAACAGCCTGTGATCCACAACCGTCCATGACTTCTGCACTGTATTTTTTACCGCTGTCTTTGAGTTGAACACGAACTTTTACTCTGTCAAACATGGTATTTTCGCTGATTAATAAAAGATCGCTGGAAAGATTTAATTTCAACGTACTACCAAGCGTTTGTAAATAGCTGCTAAAGTCGTCATTGTAAGTCAAATATTCAGGGATATCCCAAACAATTTTACTTACAGACAAATAAGTATTTGGTTGAGAAAAATCTTTCTTTATTTTTTGAATCGTCAACGGTTCAGGAGCCGGCCCCGCGTCCATTTTTGGAGTTTGCGCAGGAACTTTCACGTCCGTAACCGGCTTATCTTCAGCCACTCCACCAGGAGTATTTGATGTATCATCACTCAATTGAGAGTCCAAATCAACAGTTGTCGGCGCGACATCGTCCAAGTCTAAAGAGATATCCCCGGCAGTATTTCCGCCCGTAGCATCAACGGAAATCTCCTTAGATGAAGACTTTCCGTGAGAAAGAAAATACCAAGCCCCGGCACCTACAACACCTAAAACCGTAATCAATGCCGCAATTGGCACCAACATATTTTTTCCGTTTGAAGATTTTGAATCAACCGCGAACGCAAAATTCATTCCGCCATCTTCATCATTCTTCATCAACGCAGAAATCTCTTCCGCCTTAGCCTGCATACTTTCAGCTGAAATCGAATCTGCAACGCCAGCCATAGGTGCCTGTGCACTTTCTTTTTCATCTTCTTCGTCATCATCAGGGTTGTAGAAAAATACACCTTCATCGTCGGCTTGTTTTTCCGCAACAGGTGAGTCATCTTCCTCATCTTCTCTAAATTGTTCAAACTCAGGGACATCATCTGCAGCGCTCAAATCTTCTTCCATAGCCAACAAATCTTCCAAATTCAAACTATCTGCATCATCAACAGACGCAAAACTCACATCAGCAGCCGACTCATCTTTTTCAGGAAGGTTTGACTCTTCTTCAGCAATAATATCTTCAACACTCTGTGCAATTGCCAAATCAACTTGTTCATCAGTCACCGACGTAAACGCAGAAGATACAGCAGCTTCACTCTTTTCATCAACCGATAATTCTAAATTATCAAAATCGTCAAACAAAAGCTCATCTCCAGCCATTGACTCTTCTTGCGCCTTAATTTCTTCGGCAGAATTTTCCAAAGATGGTACGACATCTTCCACATCCTGAACGTCAAGCACACCCTCTGAAAGCCCGACAACCGTCTCACCGTCCAGATTAATCTCATCGAGATTAAGAGCGTCTTCAACATTCAACTCTTGCGGTTCATTCGCTTTATCAATATCAGTTATAATCTCTTCCGGCTCAATCGCTGCTGTCTCAACTTCAATCTCTTCGACCGTTTCCTCATTCAGCGCAAAAGTCTCTTCGCCTAACTCAGACTCAAGCTCCTCAAGCCCTTCAACCTGAAACTCTAAATCTTCATCTGTTGTAGGTTCAGTCAAATTTTCCGCAACTTCCGCGATGTCACTTTCCGTTACAGCAGCCAATTCATCAAGACTAACCCCGTCAATTGCCGCGTCAGAAACTTCGACAACGTCCTCTTCTTCCAGCGCGTCAACAACTTCATCATCCGTTTTTTCTGCCTCATCTTCGGTTTCATCTTCTTGCATAGACTCTTCAGCCGGTTTTTCCTCTTCCTCGTCGTCTTGCAAATCGAACTCATCCAAAGCCTCAAAGGTCTGGAACTCATCAAGAGACACCGTATTTTGCTCTTCTACATGTTTGAATTTATGGTCTGACGTTTCTTTTTCTTCTGCGCCAAGAACCAATTCATCATACATTTCCAATACCGGCAAATTAACAACGGGATTCACCTCAATATTAGACATCCCATTCATTGCCGGCTCGATAGTTTCCAGGGAATCCGCAGACACCATGCCGGCATTCTCCAAAGGTAATTCCTCCGCATCAGGCGCCGCAGCCTCGCTGACATCTATAACCAAGTCACGTTCATCATCAACAAACAAACCGCTTGACTTGGTTTCACCGCTAAACATTCCGTCCAGCTCGTCATCCGCCTCAAATTCAGAAAATTCATCCGTCGCAACCAATGTTCTGATATACTTAGAAAAATCGTTGTTTTCAACGTCCAAATCCTTAAACTCTTGTAACGCCATATATGAAAGACGTTCAAAATTCTCGAATTCAACAAGTTTTTCCCGCGCAATAACACTATTTTTCAAGAAATCGATAAGTTTACCAAGTTTCACATCATCAATATCTTGGTCCATATACAGCATAATCAATTTTTCGATAGTATTTTCTGCCGTATCGTTTATCATATATTGATTTTTTATCGGCGCAGACAAAATCAATTCCGCCAACCCGGACACCGGAGACAAAACCTCTTTATTAACAAAATAATACTCATCATTTTGGTTTTGTTTATTAACGACAGAAGGCTTGAAATACCCTAAAAGCGTACCTTTTTTCAAGTCCTCGTCAAACTTAACAACCAAATAAATATCAGGAAGAAAATTATTAACAAAATGCTTTTTAGGAATAAATATTTCGTCATCACTAAACACCGCACGCACATCAATATGCAAATTCTGCAACTGAATATCAGCAATCTCAAAATCCGCAAGCATTCTCGCAGATGAATGCAAATTAACCAACACGCCCTTTATCAGGCCTTTTTTATCCAAATAACTTATAACCGCATTGGCCGCCAGCGCGTTATAAAACGCCTTTGACTTCTCCAGCGCATTCACAATCGTTCTAACCGAATTCCTTGACTGCTCTAAAACTTCATCTTCCGTAAGTGTAATATTTTGATTTTCGTTAATTAATAATTCTTCCATTTGGTTATTTTCTCCTCTATAACCCATGACGGTAATTCATTATAATATATTCCAGAAATTTTGTAAAGTTTTGTAACAAAATTTACCCCATAAAAAGGACGTTTTGGCAAAAATTTCCTTTAGGCGTTTTGTCATGGTATAATGAGGTGTATTCGGAGGTTAGTATGATTAATCAGGTATCTGCAGTTAATTTTGGTCGTCACAACGCGCAAACCACGTTATTTTCGCGCCAACACAGAGCCTACGAATACCACGCCCTGGAACCGCTCAGCGCGGCGGATGTCAGAAAGAAAAAGGAATACACCGCCCTATTTATGACACTTGGGGGAATTGCAATCGCGACGGGCCTATACGCCATTTTAGGTAAAATGCACGCAAAAGGAATGCTCTCAGAAATCAAAAATCCTGATTCCATATTAGATCACACAAAATCATACATGCACAAAATCGGGCAAAACGCGCACAACATGGGTAAAACAATTAAAGGTTGGTTCAAGAAATAAAACGCCGAGGATTTCCCCCGGCGCCCTATAAATCTTATCGTTTGACGCAACGGACGTAGTAACCAACCAGCTCCTTTCTACCCGAGCTTCGATTGCCATGGCGAACATTGACCAACCAAGCCTTGTCATTATCATAGACAGTTCCTGCCCAAAAAGAATCACCCCCAGTATCCACAAAATTGATTAAATCTCTATTAATCAACATCGCAGAAAGTTCATCAATATTAGGAAGGCGACTTTCGGAATTTTGTGCAGTACATAACGAAACAGCATTCGTCCATACTGCGTTTCCAGAAACAGTACTTGATGACGGCATTGGCGCAACGACAATCGGATCATTTGAATTGAAGCTTGTTATAAAACCTATATCCTTGCCTATAGCATTAGGCCCTTTATTTCCATTCAAATCATAAATAAAATTAATACACATAGTTGCAACAGGAAAACCATAAACATTTCCGGCAGCAGTTAAACTTGTTTCATTCAAATATTCATATTTGCAAGATTGATTATAATAAGCAATTATACTTTCACCATTTTGAGTTTCAAACGCAACTGCTTTTGTGTCCATCGTTGAATATGAACAGCCAGAACATTGGACACTTTTAAACCAACTATTTAATTCATACAATGTTGTAGGCAATATTTTTTGACTACCTAACATGTCGTTATAAGTTGTCGGCACTCCACAGTCAGTCAAGTGTGCGTTGTCACAAATATTGTTGATTTTTAAAACTTTTGAAAGGCCTTCGGTCAGAAAACTTTCTGCCGCGGTATCTATAACAGTTGTTGAACCATCCTCATCAGTTGTTTCAGTCAAAGTACCATACCCAGCAATCTGTGGCATCATTGCAATGGCCTGAGACATTCGGGCGTACAAAGCTTTACGCTCAGTGTTCCAAGTTCGTTCGTTAATGTTCGCCATCAAGCTTGGCAGGGTGATTGCAGCGACCACGCCAATGATTGTGAGAGATAACAATATCTCCGCCATCGTGAAACCGCGAAGCGGTTTCGAGGTGACCAAGTGATCAAGTGACCAAGTGATCAAGTCGTTATGGGGAATTGACCTATTTGTATGCTCCATAGTAAATGCATTGTTGTAGGTCGGGTTTACTAACCCGACAAAATTTGTT
>JAZUCM010000042.1:0-13659 GCA_045639085.1 Candidatus Gastranaerophilus bacterium | reverse complement strand
CCCTATTGAACTTCTTATTCTTTTATTGTAGTCTATATAATTCATATTATCATGATATCGTATTTTTTACGTTTGTCAAGAGGGGAACGTGTTAATAGGTTAATAGGTTAAGCTTTATCAATTCAACTCTGCCCCTTATGCAACCCCAGCATACTCCCATAGGCGTTTGTAGGTAAACGCCCGACGCACGCTTGTGCAATCTTTCACCACGTAATAAAACGGATACGTTATTCGGTAACGGATCTCTTGGCGAAGACGGTAACCCTTGACCGCACGCAACATACCAATATAGCTATTAAACACAAAATACAGCCATTCCAAAACGTTTTCACCTAAGTCATAAAATCCACGCTCAAACCGACGCAATAGTTTAAAAATATCCTTCAACGTTCGTTGACGCAAGAAAAACCGATTCGGTTTAGCAACATATCCGACAAAATCTATGCCGTTTGAAACCAGATTAATCGTCTTTTTATCTTTATGTAATTCGATTAACAAGTTCTTGGAAATAAACCTCGAAATCCTGTCATAACAATGATTAAGCCGTTCGGCAGATTCATCCATTATGACAAAATCGTCCACATAACGACAGTAATACTTACATTTCAAAACGTGCTTGATATACTGATCCATTACGTCAAGATACACGTTACTGAAAAATTGGCTCGTCAAATTCCCGATAGGAAGGCCCTTTTCATCAGGGCAGTTCCACAAACTCTTATGCGCGGGCAGCATTTTAAACTTCCACGAAGCCGATTGAACAACAACATTGCTTTTGGGGTCGTGATAAACAATCTGGCGAATAAGTTTTCTCAACCAAGGCTCCTTGACACGCCTGATAATCGAATTGTAAAGAATATTTTTGTCTATAGAAACAAAAAAATTTTTTAAATCCGCCTTTAGATAATAAGCTTTTCTCGTGTAATTCCGCGTAACAGTGCGTGCATGTTTGGCGACCTTGCGGGCAGCATTAAGAGTTCCGCGCTTGGGAATACAACTATATGTATCGCGAATAAACGCCGCGTAAAACCTATCTTTTATCGCGTTGTACACCAAGTGATGAACTATTCTGTCCCGAAATGAGGCCGCCCAAACTTCACGCGGCTTAGGCTTTAGAACAACAAAACAAATGCTTTGACCTATCTGGTACGCGCCGGATTTTAAGTCATCATAGAGTTTTAACATATTAGATTCCAAATCAAACTCAAATTCCATTGCAGAATGCGAGCCGCGCTTGCGCTTACGGCACTCATAATAAGCTCTGTACAAATCTTTTTTTGTAAAGTTCAACTTGAACTCAACTTTTCTGTATTTGCGATTTTTATGCTTATTTCTTTGCATTGCGATTACCTTGGCAAATAAAAGCAGTTCTCCGCAACCTGCTCGTCTTGCTCCACGCAAGCCGACCCGTTGCTCCGCTGTCTAATACGCCACTCTCAAAAATTCCCTCACGTTCCGTTTCGCGAATTTTTGTTCGGACAAACAAATGCAACAGGGAAGAAAAAATCTTTTGCATTATCTCCTGGGAAGCGACTCAACCGCAAAAAGAGCCCTAGCCCAACCACAGAGCGGCGACACCACTCGCGCCAACAGCGCTGGCACGGCTAGCGCCTGGCCTAACGCTTAACACACCTTACGTTGTTAGTGTTAGACCGTGTGTTCGGGTTGCGATTGCCCGTGTTGAAATTCTGGTTCCAAGCCGTGCCAGACTCTCCAGAAGAGATGACAGAGCCAGACCAAAAGTTACCGGACGCTTGGAGGCAGACAAAAATCTTAGGAATAAAGCCGACGGCATCACAAATCAGGCCGGTAAAGTCATACAATACGACAAAACCACCCACAGTAACACGCCCGCGATTAAACTTTCAGACTCCCGATAAATCAGGACTTTTGTTGGAGAAACTTCCCCAACCGCTGCCGACGAGATAAACTAGCACGCTCTACTCTCACACTGAAGAATAGATTCCGGCATTATGTTCAAAAGATTTTAACCAACCTGTTGATTGTTTTTCTAAACTGTCACGTTTTTGAATCAACTCAAAAAATCGGTTATCACCCATAATTTTCAAGTCGTGAGCCGCTCGAATGAGCACACCCAACTCTTGTATATAATTCAACAACACTTTCAAAGATTCAATCTTATCGCGCGCCGTATTCGTTATATACACCTGTTTAAGCAGTTTTATCGCGGATATATGAAAATGCTCGCCCAAAGTATATCTGTAATCCCTAGGAAAAGTTTTGGTAACCTGCAACACCGCTAAAAATAAATCATACGTTGTTTTATAAATCGGCAAATGTTCGTACCTAGCCATATCTTACTCCGTCTTAAAACTGATAACAGAAACAATATAGCATACGAACTTCACCGTGTCGATTAGACTTTTGGCTATATTTTTTTAAACTCCACGGAGTCTTTTAATCTCGGCCAATTCGTCTTGATATGGCGAAATCCCTATAAGTTTATCAATAATCGGCGGCATTTTTTCGATTACATAATCAATTTCTTTTTCCGTCGTATATTTACTCAACGAAAATCTTATACTGCCATGAATAGCGGTAAACGGAACATTAAGCGCTCGCAAAACATGACTTGGTTCAAGCGAACCTGATGTGCAGGCACTACCCGAACTTGCACAAATTCCAACGTCACTCATGTGCAGCAAAATCAATTCACCTTCAATATATTCAAAACCAATATTCGTTGTGTTTGGCACACGATTATTTACACCGGCATTCAAACGAGCGTTATAAATATTTTTCAATAAAGCGTTTTCCAACTTGTCACGCAAACGCTTCACCTCTGTCGCCTCATAGTGTAATCCGTCTTTTGCCAAACCGGCCGCAACACCCATGCCGACGATATAAGGTACATTTTCAGTTCCGGCACGTTTTCCGCGCTCCTGATGGCCACCGATAATTAATGGAGTAATCAATGTTTTCGGATTAACATAAAGTGCGCCAATGCCCTTTGGAGCATGAAATTTATGCCCGGAAACCCCCAACAAGTCCACTCCAAGTTCTTGCACGTCAATGTTAATTTTGCCGGCCGCTTGGACCCCGTCGACAAATATTTTTGTTTCTTTATTTTTAGTTTTAACAATATCAACAATTTTTTGGATAGGGAAAATGACACCTGTTTCATTATTGGCAAACATAACCGAAACAAGCGCCGTATCAGAGTTAACAGACTCATTAAGCTGTTCCAAATCAAGACTGCCGTCAGATTTAACCCCAATGTAATCGACTTTATAGCCCTCTTTTTCAAGTTGTTTATAAAGATTTAACACGCAAGGGTGTTCAACGCTGGTTGTTATGATATGGCGCTTATTTTTATTCATATTCAAAACGCCACGGATAGCCAAGTTTGCGCTTTCCGAACCGCCAGAGGTAAAAATTATATTTTTATCATCTTCTGCGTTCATAAAATCTCTCATCTGAGCGCGCGCAGCCTGCACGGCGCGAGATGCAGTTCTTGAAAACTCATAAATTGAAGACGGATTTCCGTAATATTCTTCAAAAAACGGCGTCATTGCCGCAACGACGGCGCTATCAACTTTTGTTGTCGCGTTATTATCCAAATAAATTAATGACATTATTCAACCTCTATTACTTCAATATTTTTATCAACTGTGTCTTTAAGAGTTGTTTCGACAAACCCTTTGAGAGTCATCATTGAGTTTTTACAGCCGGAACATTTTCCGCGCAACTTAACATAAACTTTTGCGCCATCAATATCAACAAGAGTGATATCTCCGCCATCTTTTTGCAATTCCGCAGCGATTTGGGTTTCTATAACCTTATTAATTTTAAGAATTTTTTGCGCGGGCGAAAGCGTAGACGCCTCATTTTCTTCTTTTTCGAGCTTGTTGTAGTAGGTATCAATTATATCCTTAATAATCTCCTTACAACGACCGCAAGCGCCACCGGCCTTGGTAAAATTAGTTACTTCTTCGACAGTTTTGAGTCCATTATGTTTAATTGCGTCCCAAATTTGGTTTTCGGTCACGCCGAAACATGTGCAGATAATTTTGTCTTGAAGTTTTTCATCGCGAATTTCTTCAAAATCGATATAATCGTCGTAATTTTTCAATGCGTCTTCAAGTGCCTCATAGCCCATGACGGAGCAGTGCATTTTTTCAGGCGGAAGTCCGCCGAGTTGGTCAGCGATATCTTGGTTAGTAATTTTTTTGACTTCATCGAGGGTCTTGCCGATAATCATTTCGGTCAAGATGCTTGAACTGGCGACTGCGGAACCGCAACCGAACGTTTGGAATTTAGCGTCAACGACGACATTGTTTTGAATTTTCAAATATATTTTCAACTGATCACCGCAGGCGAGCGAACCGGCGATACCGACGGCATCAGGATTGTCGAGTTTGCCAACGTTGCGCGGATTGCGGTAATGATCTATAACTTTTTCTGAGTAATCCCACATAATAATTCTCCCTTTCTTGTATTTTACACCAAACAAAAATTTTCCGAAAGCGCCGATTGGGTTGTGTAAATTTTTATAAAAATTTTTAAGAATTTTCGCTTGACATTTTAGTTTGGTTAGGTTATAGTAGATACACTAAATTGAAAGTGTTCAAAAAACACTTGTTCAATAAGACGAAAATATACATTGTGTATCGTCAATGACTCGATATAGATTATAGACGAAAGAAAAGAATGTAGATTAGACTATGAATATACATTTACCCTGTTGCATCTTCAAAAATGCGACCCTAAAAGAAAAAACAATCCAAATATTAGTTTAGCATAACAAACATAAACTATACATTTACCCGTTATTACCTCATAGTAGGATTACCCCCCGAAACTATCAGGTAATTTTTTTTGCCTGCTGCGCAGAGCCACGGAGCAAGCCTTGCTTGCGGAGAGACGAGCGCGCGACGGGCGAAACCACGCTTTCGGCCGCAAGCGCGAGCGGTGGCGTTTAACGCGCAGCAGGCAGGCGTAAGCCGGTGTAGCGCCGGTGTCGGCTTGCGTCGAGCGTGGCGAGCAGCGAATTTGCGGACGGACGAAGTGGAACGGAGCAAAAAATAACCCCGACGGAAAATCCATCGGGTATCAACAGATTGGAGTTAAGAATAAGTCTTTTTAACGCTTAACACAGCGCACGTAATTCGGATGAATACGAGTATACAAACTCCGAACACCTGCATGAAAAGCTAAATACCATCCTAAATCATTAGAAACAACAGAACTTGACCAAAAAGTGTTCATTGGAATACCAACAAGATTTTTATTATAATAAATTGCCGATAACTCATCAATATTAGGCAACCTACTCTCAGAATCTTGCGCAAGACATGCTGCGCCAGCGTTTCTTTGAACAACCGTAGCACTATTAGCAGCATTAGATGTCAAAGGCATAGGAGCAACCACATTTACATCCGAATTATTTAGCACTGTTATAAAACCAACATCTTTACCAACAGTATTTGGACCTTTATTGCCATTTAAATCGTAAATAAAATTAGCACACATAAGAGCTTGTGAATAAATAAATTCTACACCTGAATTATTGATACAAATCGGATTATAATAGAGCACAATAGTTTCACCATTATGAGTTTCAAACGCAGCGGCTTTTGTATTTGGTTGCGAGTACGAGTAGTGTGCGTCAGTACCATCAGTATTCCAACCACTACCTACAAATGAAAAGTTTACAAACTGATTATTCCAAGCGCCGATTGTTGTTGGCCAAGGAGAAATTGTACTACCTGCCATGTTTGTGTAAGATGGAGGAACGCCACAATCTGCAAGGTGTTCACTATCGCAGATATTATTGATTTTTAGTACTTTGCTTAAACCTTCCGTTAAAAAAGCCTCAGCGGCTGTATCTTCGGTAAGACTTCCGCCTTCTTCAGTCACTTTTCCATAACCGCCCATTTGTGGCATAATAGAAGGCGCCTGGCTCATGCGCGCGTAAAGGGCTTTTCTCTGGGTGTTCCAAGTCCGTTCGTTGATGTTTGCCATCAAACTCGGCAATGTAATCGCGGCTACAACGCCGATGATTGTGAGGGAGAGCAAAATCTCCGCCATTGTAAATCCAAGTTTTTTTGTCATTTTTAATCCTCCTGCTATTCTCATATATGCATTCTACCATATTTTCTCGTGTTTTTCAAGTGGTGTTAGAAAATATGCACTCACCAAGGGTCGGAGGTTTTGGCAAAACAGGTCGCTGAAAGCCAGATATAATCAGGCTGTTGAGGCGCCCCCCCCCTATTGAACTGTATATTCCATTATAATATCTTAATTTAATCATATTATCAGTATAACGTATTTTGTGCGTTTGTCAAGACCCTTCGGATATCAATAACTTATTAACTCTCTTGAACACTTGCTCACTGTAGCCTTGATCACTGCCTTCTGCCTTCGGCGAAAACCTACTTCAACCTATTTTTTTGGATAAAGAGTAACAAAGCCTCGTCTACGGATTGCGGGGATTTTAACGTCGCCTCATAATCAATCGTTTTTGAACGAGAACGAGCCAAAATTGCGTTCCAAACCGAAAGTCCGATGAATATTGCAAACGACGACAACATAACTGCAAACATTACCGTCGCAAATTTAATCACTGACGCCATCATTTCGGACTGTTCGGGTGCGTCCGCAACAACAGCAGCATCAGGTGTTTCGCCAAAACAAACCTGGGAAACACCGAATACAGCTATTAAAAATAATATTTTATAAAATACAGATTTCATTATTCTTCTGATTTGATTGCTTTTGTCTTTCTTGCCTTGGAAGATCCACGATTAGGCCTACGTTTTGGTTTTTCTTCTGCGGGTTCTTCGGCTGCAGGCACGACAACTTCTGCCGGAGCCTCAAGAACCTCAACCGCCTCTTCCGCCTTCTTGGTTGATTTACGGGTCGTACGGCGAGTCGTCTTCTTTTTCGGCTCAGCCTCAACCATTTCAGGTGTTTCCACGACTTCAGATAAAGGCGCAACTACTATTTCTTCTGTTTTTTCAAAAGTCGCAGCCGGAGTATCATCTAGCTGAGCCAGAACTTCAGCTTCCGGTGAAATTTCCTCATCGCGATGACGGTTATTTCTTCCGCGCTTGTTGAACTTATTGCGGCGGTTTTTCTTATTTTTTCTGTCGGAATTATTTTCTTCTACAACAACATCGTCTGTATTAACCGGGGTTAATACTTCTTCGACGTTTTCTTGAACAGCCTCGCGAGGTTGCTGATTAGCGTTTTTGTTATTGTTAGATTTCTTGTTGAAAGTTGCAATCGGCATTTTGGATTTTGCGACTTTAGCTTTCATTTCGGCCTCAGCAGATGGCGTTGCAAAATTAAATTCGTTCATAAAATAGCCGCTGCCCTGACAGTGTGGACATTTTTTCGTAAAGATTTCAGATAAACTTTGCCCTTGACGATGACGAGTAAGTTCAACAAGCCCGAGGTCGGAAAGCTGGCCGACTTGCGGTTTAGCTTTATCCGGCTCAAGCGCAAGCTCCATTTCTTCCATAATTGCCAATTTATCTGCACGTGAAAGCATATCAATAAAGTCAATAATAATCATACCGCCGATGTTTCTCAGACGTAGTTGACGCGCAATCTCATGAACAGCCTCAATATTCGTTTTCAAAATCGTTTCGTCCTGCGTTGAAGAACTTGTAAACTTACCGCTGTTAACATCAATTACGGTAAGCGCCTCAGTCTGTTGGATAAAGAGATATCCACCGGACGGCATATTAACTTTAACATTGAGGGCGGCTTTGATTTCTTTGTGAATATCTTCAGCAATTAAAAGCGGCTCAGAACCTTTGTAGAGAGTAACTTGGATATTTTTGCTCATATGCCAATTTTGCAAAATATTTTGAACACGTGACATTGCAAACGCTGTATCAACAACGATTTCGCGGACATCATCCGTGCAAGCCTCACGAATAACCCTATATAACAAATCTTGATCACGATAAATCAAATTTGGCGGCGTAAGGCTTTCGGCTGACGTGATAATATTATTCCATTTTTCGAGAAGAATTTCCAAATCCTCTTGAATATCCGCCTCGGATTGGCCTTCTGCCTCAGTTCGAATGATGACACCAACACCCACGGGCTTAATCAAACTTACGATAGATTTCAAACGCGCGCGTTCTTTGGAGTTTTCGATTTTTTTACTAACGTTAATCCCCGGTTCGTGTGGAATCAAAACGAGAAAGCGCCCAGGAAGGCTAATTTCAGTCGTAACACGTGGGCCTTTGTGGCCGGTCGGTTCTTTAACAACTTGAACAACAAGTTTTTGATTAGGAGAAAGTTTATCTTTCAAAGCGCCTTTTCCCATAACGTCTTGCGCATGCAAAAAGCCCATTTTGTCTGTTCCGACATCCACAAACGCTGCGTCGATACTAGGTAGTATGTTATCAACTCTAGCGAGATAAACATCACCCAATAAAACATCACCTTTGTGAATAAAGAAATCCGAAACTTTACCGTTCTCAAGAACTGCCGCGATATTGTCGCGCTCAGCAATAATAATTCTTTTTTCAGGGTTAGAATTATTATTGTGTCTAAATTTTTCGTTTGCCATAATAAAATCCTTTTAAATCTACAACTCTTTGAAATTTTCGTCAAAGAAAGCGACACGAGTTATATTAAACTGCACATCAGGTGCGATTAAATTCATCACAACGTCCGCTCTTACAGCCGGAATATCACTTCCTTGACCGGTTTTTAAGATTATGAACAGACAACCTTCGTCAAATCTGTATGATTTTATTGAATTTTTAATGTCTGTTTTTTGAAGTAAACCTTTTTTGTTTTTCTTCTCAATAAAAATCTCGTGAGAAGTCAAAACCTTGTCCGTATTATAGCACAAAGTTTCAAAATCGTAAAGCTCCTTATTAAAAATTTCGACCTTATATTCAGCCCATTGCGCCGTGTTGTCAATGGATTTAAAGGTTCTGTCAATTTTCTTAACGTCAAGAATTTTGCACCCTAACGGAACGACTTTCTCCAACTTTAGTTTGAGATTTTCAGGAGTCAAATCTTCCCACAAATCAATATCAACAAGCTCGCAAACACTTTCGGAAAAAAGTGGCAGCGCAACCCCCATCGAAACCCGCATTGTCGGGTTAAAACCGAACGAAAACGCCACTTTCAACCCACTTCGCCCGAGCGCTTTCAAGAAAGTATTTTGCCAGTCAAGATGTGAGAAATATTTCAGAATCCCGCATTTTGTTAGCTTCACACGGTACCTAAACGGCACATCGTTATGGTTACGAACTTCTTGCGACGTGGCATTTTTAATGGTTCTTTCAGAATTTTTATACGGTGGCGCTAAGACTTTTTTTGTTTTCAAATTCGGACAAACCCCGCAACCGACACACTTGTGCTCGCAAGTCGGAATCAACTGAAATTCATTTGAACATTCGCCCATTGCGGCTTCAAATTCCTTGACAAACCAATCCTTATTCACTCCGATATCGACAAAGTCCCACGGCAACGGCGCGCTTGTGCAATAAGTTTTTTGCGCCAATTGTGCCAAATCAAACCCACATTCAACCGCAACATCATGCCAGACGTTTTTGTCAAAATACTCACCCCACGCGTCTAAATAACATCCTTTTTTATAAAGCGCCTCGATATACTTACAAAGACCGGCGTCACCACGCGTCAACACGGCCTCGATTTGCGATACAAACTTTTCGTGATAATTAATTTTCAACCCTTTGATATGTTTTGTTTTATCTTTCAGATAATGGATATGCTCGGTCACTTTATCCAAATCCATTTGTCCGCACCACTGAAACGGCGTGAACGGTTTCGGCACAAAAATCGACAACGTACAGGTCAAATCGAGCGAATGTTTCAATTCTTTTTCTTTTTTTAGAAGTTTAGAACGATACTTAATCTTGTTTAAAAGTTCGGCCAACTCATCCATATCTTCCAACGTTTCAGTGGGCAAACCGCAAATAAAATAAAACTTAACCCGCGACCAACCGTTTTCGTAAAGCGTCAAAACCGCATTTAAAATTTGTTCTTCTGAAATATTTTTCTTAATAACATTGCGTAATCTTTGACTACCGGCCTCTGGCGCAAGCGTCATCGTGGATTTTCTAACGCTTTGAACCAAATTTGCCAACTCTAAATTAAACCCGTCAATGCGTTGGCTCGGTAGCGAAACAGAAATTTTTCTCTCATCAAAATCCACAGCCAACTCTTTGATAACTTCTTTTATGTTAGAATAATCATTTGACGAGAGCGACAACAGCGAATATTCTTCATACCCGGTATTATTGACAAGTTCTTTCGTAATCCTAACGATTTCCTCACCACTGCGCTCACGAATAGGCAAAGTCACGTGTCCCGGCTGGCAAAAACGACACATTCTGCCACACCCACGTCGAATTTCAACAACCGCCCTATCCTGAACCGAAGACGAAAACGGTATCGGATAAGATTTTGGTGCCGTCTCATATTTTAATTCAGCGATACGTTTTTTAACTTTCCCCCCCACAAGAGCAGACCAGCGCCCAGAATCTTCACCCTCAACAAGCGCTTTTATCCTTTCAAGTCGCGGCAACCCTTTTGTTTTTTCGAGGATTTCACACGCCTCGACAATATTATCTTCCCCATCGCCAATCATAAAAACGTCTATAAACTCACTCATCGGCAACGGGTTAAAAGCGCAAGGCCCGCCGGCCATAATAATAGGGTCATCATCGCCGCGCTCATCATTTCGATACGGAATGCCACTCATCTCAAGCATTTTCAACACTGTCGGGTACGACAATTCATACTGTAGAGAAAACCCCACAGCGTCAAACTCTCTCAACGCGCGCTTGCTCTCAAGCCCATATAAAGTTTCAGGTTGAAAATCACTTTCCGGCGCATAAACTCTATCCGCCATAAACCCTTCGTGCTCATTCAGGCAGTTATACAAAACCCTTAACCCCAAATTACTTATCCCAATTTCATACTTATCGGGGAACACGAGCGCAAACCTAACTTTTGCGCTTTCAAAATCTTTTTTTACAGACAAAAACTCATCTCCAACGTACTGATACGGCTTATTAGCCTTAAACAACGCTGCGTGGTATTTTCTAAAAAAACAAGTCATTTACGCCAATCCTTCGGGTATATATTTTTCAATCTCAATGATAACGCCGTCGAGAGTATTTTCCTCAAACGACTTTAGGAACTTTGCCAAATCCTTGTTGGGCACATTATAGTTATACAAAAAAACTTGGCCGTCGAACTTACGCATCACACTAACAATATAGTGACACTTTTCACTAAACGCGCGCAAACTCTCCTCATTGAACTTATTTCCGTTAGAATCCTTAGAGAGCTTAACATAATTAAACCCGGCGTAAAACTTTACTTTCTCGCCGGCTGGCAAAGATTTTTTGTGTTTAGAAAACATATCAATAACTTTTCTGTTCATCTCTTCGCTCACACATCCCTCTTTCGCGTTATTTCAAGTAATTAATAATTTCTAAAGCAAGTTGTTTTCTAATCTCATCGGGAGCTTTTTTCAGGTATTCCATCGCGTGCGAGACCTTAACATTTTTGTCATACCAGCGCCGCATAATGTAGTTATATTGGTCATCGAGCGACATTTCGATATCAAAATCAAAATCTTTAAGCTTACTGATTATATAATCAGCACACCGAACCTGCATATCTTCGCTCATTTTTTCCAACGTCGCGATAGCCTTGCTAACGGTTGGATCAACATCATACCAGCGTTTAAACAACATGTCTCCCAGCTCCTTTTTACTATAGGATACTATACTTTTTGAAAAAAAGCAACCCTAAGGTCAACGAGCCCGCCAAGGGTAGTAGACGCTTGCGTCGAGTTTTTAAAATTTATGACATTTGCATTTAATCAACCCTGCATTAATTCATCATAATTAAGTTTATGAATGCGAGCGAAGTTGATAAACTCTTTTTCCTTTTCAGACACTCTAATCTGAAACTTTAATACAACACCATTAGCTGGTTTTCGCCCGGCGCCTTCGCGCCTACCTCCGCGCCCGTACGTCTGCTTATAATACGCGTCCCCGGAAAGAGTATCAAATTCTTCTTTTGTGATAATTGTTTCATCGGCTTGCAATTCACTTTTTAACTTTTTAACCACAAACCCGTCTTTGTCTTTTGCGTAAATGTATGACATTATTGAGCCTCCTTGAGTCGTTTTTGTGCAAGTTCTATATAATAGTCTGGCGCTTTGTTGGTTCTTTTCTCGTAAACAAGTCCTACGAGCATAATACAATCTTCTCTATAAGCAAACAAAGAGCGTACATCACCTGTTTTAATCTCAAACACATCCCCCCTTAAATGGCGCCTTTTTACAAACTCTATGCCTTTGGTAGTTATAGTGTTATAATCCTTATTTAATAGTTCTTGTTGTGCAGTTGTTAACTTGCTGATTTCTTTTTTTGCTTGTTTGAGTATCTCAATTTTGAACTTCATATAAGCACCTTATATTATCAGTATAACAGATTTTTTGATTTTGTCAACATAAACAAAAGAACTAGCCAAGGGTAGTAGACGCTTGCGTCGAGTTTTGAAGTTTTATGACGTTTGCGTATAGTTTTAGGCAACCCTAATCGAATAACCCAACTCTTTTAAGATTTTAGCAATTGTATCGAGACGCGGAACCTTTTCGCCATTAAAAAGAGTGTATAAATTTGCCCTGTCAATACCGGTCTTTTGCGCAAAAGAAGAAACGCTTTCACGCGATTTAATAACTTTTTCCAAAGACCTGTAGAACTTATTAAAATCACCGTCAACCACATATTCTTCCAAAGATAAATTTAAGTACTCCTTTTGGTACTCTAAATCAAGCAAATGTTTTTCCGCTATTTCATCATAGGGAACGGTATTTTGTTTTAATTTTTCAACATCAAATTTCATTGCCAAACCTTTCCGCCAAGTCACAAAAATACACATTGGCTTTTTTAATATCTTGAACCTGAGAGCTTTTATCACCACCACAAAGCAAAAGAACAATCACGTCACCAATTTCGGAAAAATAAACCCTGTATCCGGCGCCGAAATTAAAGCGCAACTCAAATACATTCGCATTGATACGTTTAAAATCTCCATAATTACCATCAACGACACGCTCCAAACGTTTATCAATACGGGCTTTTATTGATTTATCCAAACCATCCATCCACATATCAATCGGACATCGACCATCAATCGTTTTGTAAGTTATAATTTCTTTCATAGCAACAGTGTAATCTAAAGACAACACCTTGTCAAGGGTGGGGAATTTTTGTTTTACAATACTAGCCAAGGGTAGTAGACGTATGCGTCGAGTTTTGAAGTTTATGACATTTGCGTCGAGTTTGCAATACTATGGGTTTACAAATCACTTGAGTATTGTATAATTATAGTGCAGGGTAAGCACACTGCTTCCGACTGGCACACGCAATTGTGAAGAAATTGGTCAGGAAAGGAGGTAGTTGCTATGGAAACATCACAAATAATAAGAGCTGCAATCATTGCAGTGATCGCAGCTCTTAAAATTGTTTTACTGTTTCTGTAGGGTGTGAAGAAAGCCTCTGATACACACGTATCGCTATCAGGGGCTCACCCTGCATTCATATTATCCACTATTTTTCATGGTTTGTCAAGTGCTTGGGAGAATTTGTTTACAATACTAGCCAAGGGTAGTAGACG
>JAZUCM010000041.1:0-6444 GCA_045639085.1 Candidatus Gastranaerophilus bacterium | reverse complement strand
CCTATTGAACTTCTTATTCTCTTATTGTAGTTTAATTTAACCATATTATTATATTAACAGATTTTCGACTTTTGTCAAGGGGTAAAAATTAAAAAAAGGAACTGTTTGACAGTTCCTTTTTTGTTAGCTTAAACAATCTTTCTTCTAACAAATTCCTTCGCGGAGTCTGACAATTGCAGCTCCCCAGGTCATGCCGGCACCAAATCCGCAAAGAATTGCTGTTGTACCCAGCTTAATCGTGCCCTTTTCAACACCTTCAGCCAAAGCAATAGGCACTGATGCAGCCGAAGTGTTACCGTAATATTTGATGTTTGAAATAACTTTTTCATCAGGATAATTAAGTCTTTGCTGCATTGCCTCGATAATTCTTTGGTTCGCTTGGTGTGGGATCAAATAATCAACGTCTTCAGGTGTCATACCCGCTTCATCTAAACATTTGTCAATGTATTGCGGAAGAACCTTCACAACAAACTTGTAAACTTCTTTTCCATTCATTTTTACATGACAATCTTTTTGAGTGTTAGGCTCAACGAGCGGACAAGTTTTACCAGGCATATCCATGTAAATATATTGCCCAATAGTTCCATCAGCTCTGATATCCAACGAAAGAATATCATCAACACCGTCTTCAGCCTCAGTCACGACCATAGCACCTGCACCGTCTCCAAAAAGAATCGAAACAGCTCTGTCTTCCCAATCAACCAGGCGAGAGTTGTTGTCTGTTGCGACAATCAGAATTCTTTTGTATAAGCCGGTACCGATAAACCCTCTTGCAACTTGCAGACCATAAATTAAACCTGAGCATGCCGCTGTAATATCAAACGCAGGCGCATAGTTTGGAACTCCCAACGCTGCTTGAATATGACAAGCGATTGCAGGATACAATTGCGGTGGTGCAGATGATGCAGCAATCACAAGGTCAATATCCTCAGCCTTAAACCCTGATTTTTCAATAGCGTTCTTTGCTGCAGCAATCCCCAAATCAATAGCCGTCTCATCACCAGAAACAAGGCGTCTTTCCTTGATGCCCGTTCTTGTATAAATCCATTCGTCAGAAGTCTCATACAATTTGGTTAAATCATCGTTAGTTACAACCGTTTTAGGTAAAGAGTAACCAACACCCGCAATTCTCAACGGTCTAATTTTTTCTGTCATATTAATTATTCCTCATAAAATTTTGATATTTTTTCGTTAATACCGGTTTCGACGGCCTCTTTAGCAACGCGAACAGCATTTTTAATCGCGTAAGCCTTACTTCTGCCATGTGCGATAATCGTTATACCTTTAACACCTAACAACAACGCACCACCAAATTCTTCATAATTTGTTCTTGCATATATCCTTCTAAAGAACGGTTTAGCCAACCAGCCCAAAATCATACCGATAAAGTCGCTTTTAAACTCGTGCTTAATCATTTTAAACAGAACAGAGCCTGTTCCTTCAGTAACCTTCAATGCAACGTTTCCGACAAATCCGTCACAAACAACAACGTCGCAAATATTGCTGAACAATTCTTTACCTTCAACGTTACCGACGAAGTTAATTCTATCTTTGCATTCTTCAAGCAATTTAAAAGTATTTTTAGCGAGTTCATTACCTTTGCCAGCTTCTTCACCGATATTCAAAACGCCCACACGTGGGCTTTCAATACCAAGAACGTACTTGGAGAAAATTGCGCCCATAACAGCGAACTGATGCAACATTTCCGGCGTTGAGTTACTATTTGCGCCCGCATCGATAACAACAATAGGCTTATCCATTGTTGGCAAAGTAGCAGCAATCGCAGGCCTATCGATTCCGGCGATACGGCCCAACCCGAACAAACTTGACGCCATTGCAGCACCTGTTGACCCTGCCGCAACAACAGCCTCAGAACTACCCGTTGCAACAGCCTCGACAGATTTTACAATAGACGAATCTTTTTTCTTACGAATAGCTTGACCAACGGCCTCGCCCATCTCAATAACTTCTGACGCCTGAGTAATTTTTATATCAAGAGCATCCAAATCAACCCGGATGCGATGTTTACGCCCGGCGCGACCTTTATCCGATAAAAAACCCTTCGCCCTAATGCTATCCAAAACCTCTTGGATTTTATCAGGCAAACCGACCAACTCTAAATCTACTCCATACTCCTGAGCTGCCCAAACCGCACCGGCTACAATCTCATAAGGTGCGTGATCACCGCCCATTGCATCAACTGCTATTCTTGTCATCTTTCCCTCTCAACAAATTTTTATTTGATATTAGTGGGGCGCAAAGGGGATAACCCTTTGCGCTACAATATATAAATTATTCCTCAGTTGAAGCTTCTTCTTTTACTTCTTCAACTTTTTCTTCAACAACTTCAGCCTTAGGAGCTTCAACAACAGCTGTTGCACCTTTTTTGCTAACTTGTTGACCTTTATACATGCCACAGCTTGTGCAAACTGTGTGTGTTAAAACTGTTTCACCACAATTAGGGCAAACTGTTGTTGCCGGAACTGTTGCTTTCCAGTTTGATCTTCTGTGTCCTTGTGCGGAATGTCCTGTTCTTTTCTTTGGTACTGCCATTTTTCTTTTTCCTTTTTATTTTTACTACTTATTTTTTCGGGTTAATATCGAGGTTTTTGAACACCTCTAATCGGGGATCTGCAACTTCTTCCTCGGAAGGAAAAGTTCCCCTATTACAATTTATACCACAAACTTTTTGATTTGGTATATTTAATATTACAGATTGATACAATAAGTCACAAATATCAATCTCATCTTCCCCGCATAAATCAGTCACAAACTGGTCGGCTTTAAGCTCAATTTCCTGGCCGTAACTGTCTAATAGCGAGCTTTTTGCGAACATTTCGTCAATATCAAAATCAAGTTCGTAATCAAAATCTTTCAAACAAAAATCGCAAACCAGCTTAACAATTCCCTTAACATTTCCTTTAATTTCGACAAAATCGCCAAGCGACTTAACGACTAAATTCGCATCAAGGGGCGCCGCCAACTCAAGTCCATCGACATAATCATGGAACTTCAAGCTTACCTGTTTACTTTCCGTGTTTTCTAAATCTTTAATACTGATAATCTTAGACATATTGTTCTTCTTGTAATGCTAATGCCGCGATTTGATTTGAGTAGAAACAAACCTTTTTAAGCGGCCCTGTTGTTTCTTTTTCGACTAAAACAACCTGATTAGTTCTTAACAGCTGGTTCAACTCATCATACAACGCAGCGGTATCTTCAGAATAAAGCACCAACGGAGCTGTTGAGCCTTTAATAAAAACTAACAGTGAAAGTCTTTTTTTAATATTTTGTGCATTGAATTGTTGGGACATAAAATTTTTCCTTTAAATTAGGCGATAGGGCTATAAGGCGTTAAGGCGATAAGTTCATTAAAAATAACTCTAACCTTAACGTCTTATTTCCTACTTACTCTTATACCATAACAGTCATAGTATTTTCGATAATTTGATTAAAGCTTTCAGCGGTCAAGCTTGCGCCACCGATTAACGCGCCATCAATATCAGATTTTGACATTTGCTCAACGATTGTTGAAGGTTTAACAGAACCACCGTAAAGAATTCTGATCGCATCAGCGGCTTGCGCACCTGCGACTTCTTTAACAACGTTTCTAATCATCGCAATAACTCTGTTTGCCTCATCAGAATCACAAGTTTTACCCGTTCCGATCGCCCAAATTGGTTCATAAGCAATAACAGATTTTGCAACATCTTCAGAAGAAATGCCTTCCAATGCTGCTTTAATTTGACCGGCAATCCAAGAATCCGTAATGCCTTCTTCTCTTTGTTCAAGAGTTTCGCCACAGCAAATAATAGGAATCAAACCTTTTGCAAGAATTGATTTTGCTTTTTTGTTAATCATTTCATCAGTTTCAGAGAAGTATTGTCTTCTTTCAGAGTGACCAATGATAACATAAGAGCAACCGGCATCAGCCAACATTTCAACAGAAATTTCGCCTGTGAAAGCACCAGAAGTTTCCCAGTGGCAATTTTGACCTGCAACAGAAATTTTTTCGCAACCGCAACCGCAATCACATTTTACGGAATTTACAACTGATAAAGATGTGAATGTAGGTGCTACAACGATTGTAGGCAAAACTTGCGCAGATTTATCTTGACAGAAAGACTTGATGCCTTCAAACAAAGCTTTTGCATCAGCTTGCAACAAATTCATTTTCCAATTACCTGCAATAATAGGTTTTCTTGACATAATTTATTCTCCTTATTTAAGTTATATTCGAATAAATATATTATATAAGGAAAATAAATAAAAGGCAACAAGTTTATTAGAATAGTGCTAATGAAGAAAATTTAAGCAATTTTTAGAGTCAAATCAAGTTCTTTCAAAATTTTTGCAAGTGTAGTTATTTTAGGTTCTTTTTTGCCCTTAACGATGTTATAAAGTCCCATTTGGCTCAAATCAACTTTTTCAGCAAAACCTTTCATCGTATAACGCGCCTTGATTACAAGTTCAAGTGAACGATAAAAAACATTAAAATCCCCATCGTTCAAATATTCTTCAAACGCGAACGTTAAATAGTCTTTTAATTTATCCTCGGTATCAAAAACCATGGCAAAACCATCTTCAAAAGATACCGAATTTTTATATTTGCTCATTTATCTTGCCTCCATATTTCTAAATATTCTTTAGCCTTGAGAATGTCTTTACTCTGCAATTTTTTATCACCAGCATTCAATAACAAGATAACAATATCTTCAACTTCAGAATAGTAAATCCTGTATCCACTACCGAAATTAAAACGCAACTCAGAAATGTCAGCATTCAATTTCTTGCAATCCCCGAAATTATCATTTTCGACAATTCTGGTCAAACGCGCATAAACTTTACGTCTAACAGAAACGTCCAAAGAGCCTATCCAATCAATAACGGGAATTTTGCCATTCAAGTGTTGATAAAATTTAATTTCTTTCATACCCCTATAATAAACTATAGTTTATCTTTTGTCAAGCATAGCGTCAGCAGGTGTGAAGTCCGAATTTGGCGATAAAAAAAGGCTCGAAAGAACCCCAAAGCAGTTCTTCGCCGTTTTTGCCCTATTAGCCACACGCGGTGTGTCAACCCGGCAAAACGGCTCGCTGCCTGGTACGCCACTCGAAAATCTCAACAAAAAAAAATTGCCAGAGATTTTCTCGGGCAATTAAGAATAGCTGGAAGTATGAAAAAGATTTATTATGCTTATATTTAAAACAAAAAATTCTTTTCATACAATTCGCCAATTGGGTAATTTTTTCACACACAGACCTGGCTTACAAAAATCAGATTGTATTTTAGCGCCAAACACAGCGGACGGAGTAGGAATGGAACCGCGTGTCAGGGTCGCGAGGGCCTGCGTAGAAATCCTGGTCCCAAGCCAAACTAGCAGAAACAACGGAGCCGGACCAAAAGTCACCGGACGAGATACCAACAAGATTCTTATTGTAATACATTGAAGTAAGTTCGTCAATGTTTGGCAATCTGCTTTCGCTGTCTTGAGCTGTGCAAGCGGCACTTGCTAATGCTTGTTTCATTGTTCCCGCATTCGTCGCTAGTGGCATTGGAGCCACAATATTTGTATCATTGTTGTAAAGAGCTGTTATAAAACCGATATCTTTTCCAACCATATTAGGACCTTTATTGCCATTTAGATCGTATATGAAGTTCGCGCACATCCTTGCCTGTGAATAGTGCCACACGTTGCCTGCACTGTCACGGCAATTCGGATTGTAGTATAATGCAATTGTTTCACCATTCTGTGTTTCAAACGCTGCAGCCTTGGTATTTGGTTGAGAGTACGAGTAGTGGGCGTCTGTACCGTCTGAATTCCAATGACTACCAACGAATGAAAAGTTTACAAAATGCTCATTCCAAGCGCCGATTGTTTTTGGCCAAGGGGTAATTGTACTTCCCGCCAAGTTTGTATAAGATGTCGGAACGCCACAATCTGCAAGGTGTTCACTGTCGCAAATATTATTAATTTTCAAAACTTTGCTTAGACCTTCCGTCAAAAATGCCTCTGCGGCGGTATCTTCTGTAATGCTGCCACTTTCTTCCGTCACCGTACCATAACCACCCATTTGCGGCATGATTGAAAGTGCCTGGGACATTCTGGCATAAAGGGCTTTTCTTTGAGTGTTCCAAGTTCTTTCGTTAATATTGGCCATTAGCGATGGCAGGGTGATTGCCGCGACTACGCCAATGATTGTTAGGGAAAGTAGTATCTCTGCCATCGTAAACGCCACGCGGGTTGACTGCGCGAGCGGCTGCTCGCGCAGCTGGGTTGCCGCGTCACTCACTGCGTTCGTTCCTCGCAATGACGCATGGTTTTTAAAATTTGTTTCTGTCATGTTTACCTCCGTAATCTTGCGTTCACAAGGGTCGGAGGTTTTGGCAAAACAGGTCAAGTCGGATCGTAGCCATGTCGTTCTGTGAGCCAAGGAGTTGAAC
>JAZUCM010000040.1:0-5779 GCA_045639085.1 Candidatus Gastranaerophilus bacterium | reverse complement strand
GATAGGTTAAAAGGTTAAAAGGGATAAACGTTATTATAAATGGCATAAACGCTACGTTTTACCATTATTTATTACGTTAACCCCATTTAACCATTTAACTTTTTAACCCTTTAACTCGTTGAAACCGTTTAACCGTTTAACATGTCGCAAACTAACAACTCATTCCCTCGCCGAAATCAAAAAAAAGCCGACAAAAAACAGGTGGGTAAAGTCGTTTCTATACCGCCTATTTTATCGGCTCCCAAAATATTAACTCTTATTTATATACTCTATCACAAAAACAAAGCATGAGAAACTATTTTTTCATCAAAAATCTCACAAGTTTATATAGCCCAAAACTTCCGCCTAAACCAAGCAAAACCCATAGGGACGTCGGTGTTTTTTTGTTATCTAAGTAAGAATATTTTTGGCGAGATTGATATATATCAACATCCATTTGATTAAACTCTCGCTCCGCCTGTTGAGGCGAATATAATACAACATTCGGATGCGAATTCGGCACATTCAGCACCCCAACATTCCATTTGGGTGTCTTCATATGGCTATTTACACTTTCACTACTCACCGTCATATATCTTATAAAACAAACTTGATACAAAAATTGCCATTATAGTCTAAGTTCGTTTACTTATGTAAAAACTTTGGCACAACGATATAATGGAAAAAAAAGGAGAAAATTATGGAATTTCACGGTTCAGAAACAGAAAAAAACTTACAAAATGCCTTTATTGGCGAATCTCAGGCCAGAAACAAGTACATGTTTTATGCCGCAGAAGCGAAAAAAGCCGGCTACGTTGAGCTTTCTAAAATCTACGAGGAAACAGCAGGCAACGAATTTGAACACGCTAAAGTCTGGTTCAAACACCTACACGACGAAGACATTACTAATACTATCGACAATCTTAACGACTGTATTCAAAACGAAGCTTATGAACACTTAACTATGTATCCAACTTTTGCCAAAATCGCAAAGGAAGAAGGGTTTGAAGAAATTGCACAACATTTCAAACTCGTCGCCGAAATTGAAGGCAGGCACCAAAAACGGTTTCAAGAATTTTTGGAAAGAATCGAAACAAAAACATCGTTCAATAGCCCAACCAAAATCGACTGGGAATGCTCAAAATGCGGCCATATCGTAAATGCAAAACAACCTCCGAAAAAATGCCCGGTGTGTTCACACCCCCAAGGCTATTTCGTAGAATTATAACAAATATTTTAACAATTTTCATTTTATCATGCGCACATCAAAAAATTTAAAGCCTTTGGCAAATACCAAAGGCTTTAACATTATGAATTTCTCGCCACTTCCAATTTTCACACTTATGGCAAAACTGTTCGATCAAACTACGCTTTTGCCGGCTGATTTTTCTTATCGTTCCAAAAATCAATAAGCATTGAACAGAAGAATATACTTGAATATGTTCCGATTGCAATACCTAAAATCATCGCCAGAACGAAGTCTTTTGTCGTAACGCCACCAAAGAAGTACAACGCCAACAACGTCAACAATGTAGTCAATGAAGTGTTAATACTTCTTGCCAAAGTTTGGTTGACAGACGCGTCAACGATTTCGCCAAACGTCATTTTCTTAGAATAGTATCTCAAATTTTCTCTGATACGGTCAAACGTAACAATTGTATCGTGAACAGAAAAACCGATTACAGTCAAAACAGCCGTGATAAACAAGCCGTCAATTTGAACATTGTAGAATAAGCCCAAAATTGAGAATATACCAACAACAAAAATTACGTCGTGCGCAACACCCAAAATCGCTGCCAGCGCGTAGTCAAACCTAAATCTAACAGACAAGTAAGCCACAATTCCCAAAAACGCCAACGCCAAAACGATTAGCGAGTTTTTGAAAAGTTCTTTTCCCAACGTAGGTCCGACAGAACTAACAGAAATCAATTCTGATGACGGAAACTTAGACTGCATAACTGTCGTGATTTTATCCAAATCCTGAGAATCTTTATCGATAAATTTTGTTCTGATAGAAACAATCGTCTCAACGTTTTTGTTTTCAGCGGTCGGAGTTACGCCCAAAATCTGAATATAAGGGTTTTCAATATCCGCATCTTGCAGCCCTTGACGCAAAGTCGCAAGCTGATCTTTATCATCAATTCTAACCTTTTCCGGCACTGCATACTGTGAAATCGTACCGCCGGTATAATCAATACCAACTTTCAATGGCGCATGGTTTGGGTATGTAATCATTGAATAAATCATCGCAACGACACCTGGTAACAACAACAAAATTGTTAACGCCATCCAAAGCCATCTATATTTTACTACGTGAACTATATTTTTATTCATTGTCTTCTCCTTAGTCCAAAATTCCGAAACGAGCTTTTTCACGCTTGGTTTCACTAACCGTGTAAGCCGAATCAATTTCATCTTTACTCAAACCGAACAATTGAGGATATTTCAACTCACCTGTTCCGAAAATCAAGTGCATAAAGTTTTTGGTAATCGTAATCGCACTAAACATGGAAACCATTACCCCCAGAGCCAACGTTAAGGCAAAACCTTTAACAATACTTGTTCCCCAGAAATAAAGGATTGCACAAGTAATAATCGTTGTCATGTTTGAGTCAAAAATACTTGTAAATGCTCTGTCAAATCCGGAATTAATCGCAGTATAAAGGTTTCTTCCGGTGCGCAATTCTTCTTTTGTACGTTCAAAAATAAGAATATTCGCATCAACCGCCATCCCAATACTCAGGATAAAACCGGCGATTCCGGCAAGAGTCAATGTAACTGGGATAGTTACAAACAAAGCGAACAAAATCAAGCTGTAAATAATCAATGCAATGTTCGCAATCATGCCGGGAACTCTATAGTACGCAATCATAAAGAGCATTACCAGACCTAAGCCAAGTAGCCCTGCGAATTTAGATTTTTCTAAGCTATCAGCCCCCAAAGTCGGCCCAACGATGTTTTCTTCGACAATATCGGCAGGAACCGGCAACGCACCGGCATTAAGAAGTTTAACCATCCTGTCCGCTTCTTCATACGCAAAACCATCACTGCCGGAAATCTGTGCACGACCCAACAAAATCGGCTCACGAATTACCGGGGCGGACTGCAAATCTCCACCGAAGAAAATCGCCATTTGTTTTCCAACCAAATCAGTCGTTAATTGCGCGAATTTCTTTGTACCTTCCGCGTTGAACTCCAAGTCAACGACCCATTTTCCGGCGCTATCGGTAGAAAGAATTGATTTAGACAAATCTTTACCCGTTAGCCCTGTAGATTCCCAAATCTGGTTGCCGTTAGCATCAACACCATTTTCTTTTTTAAATTCTAACTCAGCCGTATCACCAATGAATGCTTTTGCCTCTTTCAAGTCGGAAACGTTCGGAATTTCAACCAAAAGACGTTTTTCACCGACTTGTTGGACTACAGTCTCGGCAACACCGAGTTTATTAACCCTATTTTCAATGGCAAATTTCAATCTTTCCATAACTTCAGGTGTAATTTTTGCCAAAGTATCAGTCGTTTTTGCCTCTAAGGTCAGGCGGGAACCTCCGATTAAATCCAAACCAAGTTTTGGCGGATTCAAACAGATTACGACAATTGACGCGATAGTTATCGCAACAATCACCCAGAACATAATCAATTTGTTTTTCACTTTTTTATTCCTCTTTTACTAATAAATTTAAATCATACACACGTCCCAAAAGCCATAGCCCGACAGGGCTATAAACTAATCTTCGTGCACAGAATCAATTACCGCAAACAAATCCGCTTTTGCGGCCTCATCAAGTTCAACCAGCGGTCGTCTTACGTATTCTTCAATAATTCCTTTATGTGCCAAAACAGCTTTTACAGGTATCGGATTCGGCGCCATAAACAATTTTCTGAAACTCGGGAAAAGTCTTCTGTGCATATTCTCAGCAATCTTATTTTCCCCAAGCTTGAAGTGTCGAATCATAGATTTCATTTCGTTACCGAACACATGTGACGCAACAGAAATAACACCCGCTGCACCTAAAGCCATCATCGGCAACGTCAAACTATCATCACCTGAGTAAATAACAAAATCTTCGGGACATAGGCATCTCATATCAGAAACCGCATCCATATCCGCGCAACTTTGTTTAATAGCCACGATATTGGAATACTTATTCGCCAACTTTGCGACCGTTTCCGGCAGCATATTCACACCCGTTCTGCCCGGAATATTATACAAAATAATCGGCAAATCAGTACTTTCAGCCACCGCAGAAAAATGTTCAATCATACCTTGTTGATTAGGTTTATTATAATAAGGAACCACTGACAAAAGGGCATCGACATCTTCTTTCTGAGCCAACTTAGCCGTTCTGCAAGCCGTAACCGTACAATTAGAACTTGCATTCATAATAACCTTGCACCCGTTAGCCGCAGCACGCTTAACCGTAGACAAAAGTTCAATTTCCTCTTCATGAGTAAGCGTAGGGCTTTCGCCGGTAGTTCCGGCAACAAGAATTGTATCGCTACCATTGTTCATGAGATACTTAACCAACTGTTCCGCCTTGTTGTAATCAATCTCTCTTTTGGCGTTAAACGGCGTAACCATCGCGGTAATAATCTCTCCTGCATCGTATCTGTATCCCATAAAATACCTCTTTCTAAATATAAATATCCCTATTATATATGTTTATTATACGACAAAAACAAATAAAAACCAATATATTAAGAAGGTTGAAGGGAGAAAAAACAGCGTCGGCGAAATTGCCGACGCTGAACATGAAAAACTACAATCTAATTAACGTTTTACACAGCGGACATTATAAACATATTTCTTGGGGTTGGGACCACGACGACCTGAATAAAAGGCTTGTAGCCAAGCTTGCCCCGAGTCTCCAGACAAAAAAGCAGTCCCAGACCAATGATCACCATCTGCAACAAGCCCGACTAAATCTTTATTGTAAAAAATGGAACTTAACTCATCCCTATTAGGCAACCTGCTTTCCATTCCTTGCGCCAAGCAAGCAGGGGAAGCTTCCGCAAAAGTCAACTTGCCTGAATCAACAATCGAAGGCAAGGGAGCAACAACATTTGGAGAGGATGGATAAAGAGCTGTGATAAATCCAATATCTTTACCAACAGTATTAGGACCTTTATTGCCGTTCAAATCAAAGATTAAATTTGCGCACATTTTGGGTTGAGAATAATGCCATTCTTCTTCGCCCAAATCATCTATACAAAAGGGATTATAATATAATACTACAGTTTCACCATTTTGAGTTTCAAAAGCCGCCGCTTTTGTATCAATGTGAGCTTGAGTATTTTTAACAAAAGTATTTTCACAAGTTTTGTATGAATCAGTAAACAAAGGATTCAATTCCGACATCTTTGTTGGCCAGATTTGCGTAGAATTAGCCATGTTTGTGTAAGATGATGGAACTCCACAATCTGCCAGATGCGCTGCGTCGCAAATGTTGTTGATTTTAAGAACCTTGCTTAAACCTTCTGTGAGGAATGCCTCGGCTGCCGTGTCTTTTGTTGTTGTAACTGAACCGTCAGTGTTTGTACCTTCATATTCGCCATAACCATTCAGTTGTGGCATCATCGCAATCGCTTGGGATATTCTAGCGTAAAGCGCTTTGCGCTGCGTATTCCAAGTGCGTTCGTTAATGTTTGCCATAAGCGATGGCAGGGTGATTGCTGCGACAACGCCGATGATTGTAAGGGACAATAGGATTTCGGCCATAGTAAATGCGTTGTTGTAGGTCGGGTTTACTAACCCGACAAAATTTGTTTTTGTCATGTTTACCTCCGTAATCTTTCGTTC
>JAZUCM010000039.1:0-22174 GCA_045639085.1 Candidatus Gastranaerophilus bacterium | reverse complement strand
CAACCACACCTATTATCGTTAAAGATAATAAAATCTCCGCCATTGTGAATGCACATTGCGTCATTGCGAGCCGGCTGAGCCGGTTCCATATTCGTACCGAAAAATCACAAGACTTAACGGTTAAAGGCGATAGTCCGGCGCGGCAACCCAGCCGATTGAGCGCAGCGAAATCGGTCAATGTCGTCACGCTGGCTGACTGACCTCGTCTGAACTCGGTCAGCTGGTTTGCTTCGTCGTTCGCGTTGCTCACTCCTCGCAATGACGCATGTTTTTTAAAATTTGTTTTTTGCATGTTTACCTCCGTAATCTTGCGCTCGCAAGGGTCGGAGTTTTCGGCAAAACATGAACCGCAACGCCAGATATAATCAGGACTTTGAGGCGCCCCCCTTCCCCTATTGAACTTTTCATTTTTTTAGTTTGTAATATCATAATCATATTTTCATTATGCACTATCGCGGGGATTTTGTCAAGACCTCCACGAGTATTTTGTGCATAATGACTGAGTTATTAATTCTCATGACCCACTTATCGCCTTACTTTTTAAATTTTGCCAAGAGATCTGCATTGCTCGGAGTGGGTTGCAAAATTGGCGATATTGGTTGAGAGTTTTCTGCCGGGATGACGTTTGCATAATAGCGGTGGTCTTGAAGCTCATCCATCGCCGTCTTGACACCTAATCTGCCAGCGCGAAGCTGGATTTCAGCAAGCCAAGATTCGATTGTGTATGACATTACAAATGAGAATACTGCCCAAGTTGTGCCAGCTGCCGCAAGTGCTGTTTTGATTTGCGGTGTTGCAAATATTGACATAATTTTGCCGGATTTTGTTGCTTCAATGAATTTGTCAGGATTTTCGTTGAATTGTTTTACAAGGGCCATAAAGATACGTTTTGATTCTTCTTTAGGGATGTTATCCCACATTTTAGCAACGTTATTGATTGATTTGATAACGCTTTCTTTTTCCCATCCGCTGAAAGGAGTGTTTTTAAGGATTTTGATGTAAGTTTCTTGATCAGCTTCTTGAAGATATTTAGCAAGTCTTTCGATACCTTTTTTAGGGTCATTGAACGCGTCAAAATTTTGAAGTAGTTGCATCATTCTGCTATTTGCAATATTGGTACCTGTGGTTATGTCGGCAAGTTTTCCACCAGCAGTTACACCTTTTGCCATGTCAGAAACTGATTGTGCTAATTCAGGAATATCTTTTATTCTTAATGGAATATTTTGACCGTTAAGAACTTTGCTTGGGCTTGGTAAAATATCATCATAGAATTTAATAAAGTTTTCTTTTGTTATAGAATTTTGTAGTGTATCAAGTAATTCTTCTCCAGTTTTATTTGGTAATTCGATATTTTCAACAGTTGAAATTAAGCTTTCGACTATTTTTCTTCCGTTAGGGATAGTGTTAATAGCTTGAAGAGCTTTTTCGTCAGGAATTAAATCTTCAACTTTTGTTCCTTTTGGTAAGAATTCACCTTTTAATTCGTTGAATATTTTTAATAAGTCTGAAATGTTGTCAGCTCTTTCCTGCGTTACAAATTTATTAACAAGAATGTTTTTAGCTTTTGTGAAGTCTTCAGCCGACATGTTTGCTACGCCGTATCTGTTAAGAGTTAGGATGTCAACGACGTTTGCACGAACTTTAGGGTCATCAATTTTTTCCATAAATTCAATAGCGCTTCTTAATGTGTCTTGAATTTCTTTAATACCATTGAATTTCTGAACTGCTTTTAAATCTTCTGGATCAATCAGAGCTTGTGCTTTTCTAAGTGTTTCAGTGTCAATTTTAGCAAGTTCATCTGAATCGTTGTAGAAAATGTTGCGTATTGCACTTCTAACTTCCCAGTCTTTGCCAGCTTTATCAACGGTTCTGTTGATAATTGAGTAAGCATCGATGTTATCTGATTCTTTGTAAAGTTTGTGTTGAATATCCCAGATTTTATTTCTGATAAAGCTTAATTGATCAGCATTGTCCATTTCGTGGAAAGTTTTTGATAGGTGCGCTTGCCTGTTATCAAAACCTTTTTTGAAGATATCAGCAATTGGGGTTTCTAAAATGTCAATATCTTTCAACATTGCAGTATATAAGGTATTTGTCGTATCAGTATTATTGACGACTGTTGCAGTATGTTTTTCAACACCTTTTAAGTAACCTTTGAATAATTTTGTTTTCATAAAGTTGGATGATGTTGCAAAGAAGCCTGTAACTTTTTCTGTTATTTTGGCAGGTGTATATTTACCTTTTGCAGCTTGAACGCCGAAATAAATAAGTGGTGAAACGGCAGCTAATATACCGCCCATATATACAAAAGGTTGTGCTGTTTCAATTGCAGCTTCTGTTGCTTCTGAATAAGTTTGAGATTTATCGTCTACTTTGTCGAATGTGTTGAATAATTTTGCTTGTAAATTTTTAGCATCACGTAGCTGTTCGTCTGTGACGTCTAATTTGCGAAGTTCTTTATTGAGAGCTTGTTTTTCTTTAAATTCACCTTTTCTGTATTTTTCATAATCCCAATATTGTTTAAGAACAGTTGGAATGAATAGTGCATATTCTTTTATTTTAGAACCTGATTTCTTCTCATCTTTAATATCTTTAACTTCGTTAAGTTGTTCTTGAGAGTATCCGATGAAATTTGTTGGATCTTTTTCTAACTCACGTTTTGCAGTGTAGCGACCTGCGCGAGCTGAACTTGTTTGTAATCTGGTCGCAATAACAGCACTTGGAAATGCAGCAAGTAATGTTGAGGCAAGTCCAATAACCCATTTGCTTTTTTTGCTTACCATTAAGCCTGCAAATTGTTTTTTAAGTACTTTAGTGGCTTCCTCAAGTCCTGTTTGGTTTTTAGCTTTTTTACCTGCTTTGCCTATTTTTTCATCTGGTTTAATTTTGTCTAATTTTTTAGATTCTTCTTTCCATTTTCTTTCCCATTGTTTTTTAGTTGATGGAATGCCTGTAAGTTCTCCGTAAAACTCTTTCCAAGCAGAATTGAATTTAGGGTCTTTTTTGTCTAATTTTACAAGTTCTTTAAACGCTTTTTTAGCTTCTTCTGAACCATTTTTATCGACAAAGTTCCCAACCCATTTTTTGATTAAACCTGATTTTTCAAAACCTAAGGTTAATGACCAGCCAACTGCACCACCGACAACAGGGAATGTTCCCATAATTACATTAGCTGCAACTTCCATTTTTTCGGAATTTTTTTCAGCCTCGTTGTTGATATGTTTTACCACACGTTGGATAACTTCTTGATCTTTTTTAGCTTGTGCAATTTCAACTTCTGTTAAAGGTCTTGTAACCGCAGATTGTTGTTTTGCTCTGAGTTCTTTTGTTTGTTTGTAGTTGTCACGGTCACGAATAAGTTCACGAATACTTGTGAACATACCTTTTTTAAGATTATTTTTTTGTTTTTTCTTTATTTTTTCAGGATGTTTTTCAAGTTCAGCTTTAGCTTTAGCGATTTGTTCAGGCGTATATTTTACAAAAGCTTTTGGGTCTTTCAGTTCACGACGTGCTTGGAAACGCGCGATTCGAGATGAATCAACTTGAATTTTTGTTTCATAAACATTACCTAAAAACCAGCTGGCAATTGCTGCTATTGGAACGGAGAAGATTGCAATTTTTGTTTTTCTGTTAAATGGTTTTACAATTTTTTTCCATTCTTTATTGATATTTTTTGCTTGTTCTCTTAATGTGTCATCAGTAATTGATTCAAGTCTTCGTTTAGTCCAGTCGCTCGTTCCTCTAAAGTCGTCAACCCCAAAATGAGCGTCAACAATTTCGCCGTTTGGTTTTCTTAATTTAGCTTCTTTAGAAAGTTTTTCGGCAAAATCTTTATATTCTTTATTATCGTCAAACGCTTTTATTGCTGCTTTTTCGGCTTTTTGTGCAGGTTTGATGCCTAAATTCCAAGCTAAAAGCCCTGATGTAACACCACCTGCAAGCATTGTAAGGGTTGAAAATGGTGACATAACGGTTTCAACGTTTTCGGCAACTGTTTCTGAATGGTCATCCATTGTGTCGATAACGTTTAAAACGGTTTCACCCAGCTCTTCTGCTTGTTTAAGTTCTTCTGCAGTAGGAGCGTGTTTTTCTTGATACGCTTTGCGTTGCGCATCTTTGTCGCGTTGCTGTTGTTCCCATCTGTCCAACTGGCCGCTATGTTTTCGTACTTGGTTTAGTGAACTGAAAAAATCCATCTTTTCCCTTATCAGTGCATGGGTAAATGCACAATTTTTCCCTATATATATTATTAAAAGGCAAAAATGAATTTAGTTTGCGTTATTTAGCCAAAATATTAAATATTGTTAAGTCTTTATCTGATTTTTTTAGAGCAAGTTTAAATTTTTGTTCTTCGAGCATTTTTTGAGTTAGCATTAACCCGAGGCCAGTGCCATTTTCTTTAGTCGTGAACCCATCTGCGAAGATTTTTTCTTGAAGTTCGAGCGGAATTTCTTCACCGTTATTTGATATGGTCAGTTTTTTGTTACCGCCGTCAATTTTTATTTCTGTCGCATTTGCTTCAATCGCATTTTTCACAATATTTACAAGCGCCGAAGTAAATTTATTTTTATCAATCAAAATCGTTTCTACAGGGCTAATTGTCGATATATACTGCGCATTCTCGTTATAAGTTCGACAAATTTCAAAAACATTTTCAACGATTTCCGACAGATTATATTCAGCGATTTTAGTTTCTTTTAAATTCGTTGCGCAATCCGCGATTAAAGAAAGTGAGTTTTTGATATTTTTTATCGCACGAGTTAAAACATCGTTTTCAACACCTTCTTTTTCAAGGGTGCGTTTAATCACCTCCGTATAAAGTTCGCATACAGAAATTTGGTTTTTTATTTCATGGAAGATTTCTTTTGTTTGTAAATTGGGCATTGATTGTCTTTCCTTTAGGCGATATGGCGATAGGATGATAAGGCGATAGGGCTTTATGTAAATAAATAATGGCTTGATACTTTCAAACCATTATTTATTTTATTATTGAACTTATCGCCTTAATGCCTTATTGCCTTAACACCTTTTTATGCTGAAATTTTAACACGTTTTTTATTTCCAAAACCATTTTTCAAAGCATAGAGGACAGCTTGTGTTCTGTCATTAACTTGAAGCTTTTGAAAAATACTGTTTACGTGAGTTTTAACCGTTGTTTCAGAGATAAACAATTTTGTTGCAACACTTTTATAGTTTTCGCCTTCCGTTAAAAGCTCAAGCACTTCTTCTTCTCTGTTTGTAAGGTTTGAAAGAAGGTTTTCGCCGCAAGGTCCGGCAACTTCCATTCTGTGAGATTTTTGGAAGTATTCGAAAAATCTTGCTGAAAGCGTCGCCGGCAAGAAAATTTTTCCGGCCAAAACTTCTTCGATAGCTCTAATTAACTGAGTAGACGCCATAGTCTTCAAGATATAACCTTTGGCACCCAATTTCATTGCCCTAAAAATTAAATCCGAATCGTCATATCCGCTCAACGCAATAATTTTAACACCCAAGCCCAGCTTATCAATTTCCTGAATAGCCTGAAGCCCATCTTTTTCCGGCATATTAATATCCATAAGGATCACATCAGGTCTATATTTTTTGACCATTGAAATCCCGACATTTGCACTAGTTGTTGTTGCGACAACATCAAATGTACCTTCAATCTCGATTAATTCCTTCACACCTCTCAAATGATTTGCGTTGTCATCAATCAATAAAACTTTTGCATTGCGTTTGAACTCTCTCATTATTTGCTCCCTCTTTTTTAGTTCCCTCTACATTTCCAATACTACATTTTTTGTATGGCTTTTACATCCATGGACTGATTGATATTCTGCAATTTTTGGTTGGATATAAAAATCTAAATCCAAAGATTGAGAAAAGCCCTCAATCATGCTCTACATCATGCTTTAGACCATGCTCTAATACTTTTATGGTATAATTTGGCTAGTTGAGATAGTTTATGGAGTATAGTATGAATATTGTAATTTTTTTAATCGGTTTTCTGTCAGGAGCTACACTTGCACTAATCCTTCAAACGGTTGTTGCAAAACGCGCAAAAGGCCAGGAAGATGCAATTCAGAAACGCGAAGAAGAATTGTATAACAGAATGCAACGAGAATTTGAAAACACTGCACTAAAAATTTTCAACAGTTCATCAGATTCTATTACAAACAAAAACAGTGAATGTTTGGACAGATTTTTAAAACAATTTAAGGAACGAATCGAAGATTTTGAAAAACGGAATAACGAAAACGCCAGAATTGAACGCGACAAACTCGTAACTTTCGATAACAACATTCAAAATTTCATCAAGGCCGGCAACCAAATCTCTCAAGACGCAGCGTCTTTGGTTAAAGTTATGAAGGCTGACAACAGAACGAGCGGCCGTTGGGGTGAACTTGTTCTTGAAAGAGTTTTTGAAAACTCCGGCTTGAGAAAAGGCGAAGAATACGATTTACAAACCGTAATAACAGAAGGAAGACCGGATGCGGTTGTGTATTTGCCGGATAAAAAGAAGGTTTTTGTCGATGCAAAAACTTCTTTTGCCTCTTGGGACAACTACTTAAACGCGCAGTCAGACGAAGAAAAAGCACTCTATTTGCGCGAATTTAAGCATTCATTAAAAACTCATATTGACGGACTGGCAAAACGCGATTACACTGACGAAGAATCATTCCAATACATAATGATGTTCATTCCGATTGAAAGTTGTTATTCTTTAATCTTCTGCGATGACTGCGAGCTGTGGGATTACTCCTGGAAAAAACGCATCATGCCGGTTTCTCCGTCAACACTTCTTGCAGCCTTGAAGATTGTCAATTCCGTTATGGCACTCGACAGACAAAACAAAAATGCGCAAGAAATCGTCAGAGTTTGCACAGGAATGCTCGATAAATTCGCAGCACTTTTGACAGATTTGAAAAAGACTCGTGACGGACTTAATTCCGCTCTTGTAAAACTCGAAGGGCGTGGCAATATGATTGGGCAAATTGAAAAACTTGAGACATTAGGAGTTAAATCATCAAAAGAAATTCAAATGTTAGAAGTGGAAGAAATTGTATAGTTATGGTAGGATAATTTTATGAAACATATATTTGAACAAAAAGTTTTTTATTCAGACACCGATGCCTATGGTGTAGTATGGCACGGAGCGTATCTTCGTTGGCTTGAAATGGGCAGAGTTTACTGGTGCGAAGAAATTGGTTACAAATTGCAAAACCTAAAAGAGCAAAATATTGTTCTGCCCGTCACCAATATCAATGTTCGCTACAAACGTTCAGCAAAGCTGGATGACATTTTGAGTGTTCACACCTTTGTTTCAGCCTTCAACGGAACATCAGTTACTTTTGCACAAGAAATTTATGCAAACGGTTCGAATAAACCTTATGTTACAGCTGAAGTGGAAGTTGTTGCAATAACATCCGATGAAGGCCGCTTATATCGCAAAATGCCTGAAATTTTGGCAGAAGTTTTTGAAAAGGAGCTTTTATGTCAGGCGTAAGACTAAACAAATATATCGCATCTTCCGGGCTTTGTTCACGTCGCGCAGCCGATGAACTCATTGAGACCGGTAAAGTCAACGTAAATGGTAAAATAGTGACCGAACTTGGATACTTGGTTCAACCAAAAGACAAAGTTTTTGTTGATAAAAAAATGGTTCGCCCGGTCAAACACGAATATTATAAATTTTTCAAACCGGCTGGATATATTACAACCGCAGATGATGAAAAAGGACGCAAAACAATATACGACTTATTGCCGGAAAACCTTTATCACCTAAAACCTGTCGGGCGCTTGGATAAGGATTCGACGGGACTTTTGATATTAACAAATGACGGCGATTTGATTAATCAGCTAACACATCCATCAGTGAAAGTGCCTAAAATTTATCTTGTATCCATAGATTCGCGCATCCACAAACACGAACTTGAACAAATGGCTCTCGGAATTGAAATAGAAAAAGGCAAGATGGCCTACGCAGATATAACAGTCCTTGAGATGGACAGCAAGTCCACAACGATGAAAATAACCCTTTTCCAAGGATTGAACAGACAAATTCGCAAAATGTTTGAGCACTTTGGCTATAATGTTAAAACCTTAAAACGAATACAACACGCGACCGTGTCACTTGAAGGATTGAAACGCGGCGAATTTAAGCCCATTAAGCCACAAGCAATAAAAGAATTGAAAAACTTTTTAAACAGAATTAGCGAGGCAAAATGAAAATCGCAATTGCCGGAAACATTGCAGCAGGAAAAACAGCGGTAGAAAGTTTCTTCCGTGAATTTGGCTATGAAGTATTGGATACCGATAAGGTCGCTCATGAAATTCTTTGTTCTAATGTTGCACAAGAAGTAATAAATACGTTTGAGGGGCAAGATATCACTTCTGACGGAACTATTGACCGCAAGAAACTTGGCGAAATAGTTTTTTCTGATTATCACTCACGCAAAAAATTAGAACGTATTATCCATCCGCTGATACGTGAACGTATTATTGAATACTGCGAGGCACGCCAAGGTGTTTCGTTGGTAGCAATCCCACTTGTCTTTGAGGCCAAAATGGAAGATTTATTTGACAAAATTATTTTTGTCTTTGCCGATGATGAAACTCGTCTTGAGCGATTGATGAAGAGAAATAACCTAACACAGGAAGAGGCTTTGAAAAGAATTAATTCGCAAATGTCACAGTTTATGAAACTCGAAGAAAGTGATTATGTATTCCACAACAACGGCACACTAGACAATTTGCGAAATCAAGTAAAGGATTTTGTTGAAAAAATATTAAAGGAGCAAGTATGATTGACAGATATTCTCGCGAAGAAATGAAAAAAATCTGGGAATTAGATTCTAAATTTGCATACTATTTGCAAGTTGAATTAGCGGTTTGCGACGCTTACGCGCAAAACGGAGATTTTCCATCATTCGAAATAGAAGAACTAAAAAAACGCGCCCAATTTTCTGTTGAAAGAATTGACGAGATTGAGCGAGAAGTCCGGCATGATGTTATCGCTTTTTTGACAAATGTTAACGAAAACCTCGGCGAATACGCAAAGTATATGCACGTCGGAATGACGAGTTCGGATGTTATAGATACGGCATTTGCACTTCAAATTCAAGATAGCGCGATGATTATCATTGACGATTTCGATAAAATTTTGTTTGAGTTGTATCGCTTGAAAAATATTTATGCCGACACTGTATGCATTGGTCGTTCACACGGAATTCACGCAGAAGTGATGACCTTTGGGGTTAAAATGTGTTCGTGGATAGATATTATTGAACGTCAGCGCGATATTTTTGTCAATGCATTGAAAGAAGTTTCAGTCGGGCAAATTTCAGGGCCTGTAGGAACTTACTCCAATATAGACCCGATTATTGAAGAAATCACCTGCAAAAATCTCGGCTTGAAACCTGCCAGAATATCTACCCAAATTATTGCACGTGACAGGCACGCTTATTTTATGCAATCATTAGCGCTAATCGCCAGCGTAATCGAGCAATTCGCCACCGAAATCAGACATCTTCAACGCACAGAAGTTCTTGAGGTTGAAGAAGGCTTTGCGCCTGGACAAAAAGGGTCCTCTGCAATGCCACACAAGAAAAACCCCGTTTTGAGCGAAAATCTTTGCGGACTCGCACGTGTTGTACGCGCAAATTCAATCGCCGCGCTGGAAAATATAAATCTATGGCACGAACGTGATATTTCACACAGTTCGGCTGAGCGCATAATTTTCCCGGACAGTCTGATTTTACTTGATTTTATGATGAACAGGTTCGCCGATATTCTCTCAAACTTGGTAATTCATGAAGACAATATGTTGAAAAATACGGAGAAATTCGGCGGAATAATCTATTCACAAAAAGTTCTTCTGCGTTTAATCGAAACAGGCTTGACGCGCGAAGAAAGCTACAAAATTGTCCAACGCAACGCACTGCACGCATTTGAAAATGACGGAGATTTCAAGGCTAATCTTTTGGCCGATACGGATGTAACTTCACGCTTGAATGTCGATGAAATCAATGCACTTTTTGACAAGTCTGCGTTTTTGAAAAATATCCAAACAATTTATGAACGTATTGAAAAATAAAAGGCTGCTTTTAACTTTTATTAACAAATTTTGATTAATGACTTGCAAAAAAGTATTTTCATTGTATGATATTCTTATGCACTAGGCTAGAAAAGGAATATTATTATGTCTAAAAAATGTGAAATTTGCGGAAAAGGAAGTCTAAAAGCTGCAAGCAGATCTTTTTCAAATAAACAAAACGTTAAACACCAACAACCTAACCTTCACGAAGTAAGAGTTGACATGGGTAACGGCGTCGTTCAAAGAAAAAAAGTCTGCACATCTTGCCTTAAAAAAGGTTTAGTTAAAAAAGCAGTGTAGTAAAACGCAAAAAAGATTTAAAACCCGCCTGATGGTGGGTTTTTTAGTTTTAAAATTTAATAGGGGATTTAAGTATGTTAGTCGTTAATTCTGCAACCCATAGGCCGGTTTACAATGTTTCAGGCGCTAAGTTTTCACAGACATCAGGCAAGGTGAAATCTTACCCCAAACAATCTTATGAAAAAGATACGGTTAGTTTCAAAGGGAATCCGATAAAAAATTTGCCGGAGGAGTATTTTAAACTTTTAAAACAAGACGGAATGACTCCGTTGCGCTCATTTCTCAACCTGACAGGCGAAATCTGGGAAATGGACGCCCTTTTAACAAAAATTTTAAAAAATAAAGATACCGGCAGCGCATTTATACAAAATATAGTTGAGGAACAGCGAAATTCCGCGGCAATTTCACAAGCATTGAGCCAAAAAGTCAGCGCTAATTCACGCAACATGCTAACGTTTTTGCCAGACAGCCCCTACCGACGCGCCTATGAAGAATATACGCAAGACCGTTTCAACAATGCGACGTCCGTTGCCGAACTTCTAAAAATTCGACCCGACTGGAAAGGCGAAAAATTACTCGAAAAACACAAAATGCTAACCGGCAACAATTCCTTTGAATTAGGCCAAATCCCGGAACAACTTCCGCGCGAACACGTGTTTTCAATGGCGGATTATCTTATGCCTTTCATGCAAAACGGCGTAAAATTCCCTCAAAAAATTTCAGGGATAAATCTTGATGGCAAAAGATATGAATTTGAATATTTCACAGACGGAAAAACAGACAAAAATGTTTTTGGGATTCAAGCAGAAAACGGAGATAAATTCATTTTAAAAATGTCCGAAAGATACGCAAACAGCCTGGACAACCCGTTTGCACTCGGAACATTAGCCAAAATTGATACTTTCCTAACCGAAAATAAATGTCGAAATTCCGCGCCTTTACGTTATTACAACCACGATAAAAATTTCTTAATATACGACTTTATCGAGCACATTCCGGCCGGCGAAAACTCCCGCAACTTAGCCGTTATCGCCGAACATATCCCGGATTTCAGAGCGTTTGGCCTACAATTTAACGACGGCGTTGGCGTGAACAACTGTTTTAAACTTTGCGAAAACTCTGCCGAAAGCTTAAAAACAACCCACGGATTTCCGGACGGTGTAAAAAATGAAGAATGGATTTCGATTGACAACGACCACGTAACATTTAACAACCGACTGCAACCGCAAATTTATGAATACCACGCGCCATTACCTAACGCGATGCAATTCTGTGTTTAGTTTATGTTTTTGTGCTATAATCTCCATGTCGTTTTATTAGAAATATTTTTGCACAGGAGGTTATTATGTGGGAAAAAGACATCAACATCAACGAAGTGAGAGAAATCAGAACGAGAACAGCCGTGTATTTCGGTGTTGGCGCAATTGAAAAAATTAATGACATCGCCAAAGTTCTAAAATGCGAAAAAGGTATCGACAAAGTTATCGTCATGTCAGGCCGCAACGCCTACAAGGCAACAGGAGCCTGGGATTATGTCGAAAAAGCACTTCAAACTAACGGTATCGGCTACGTTAATTATGACCAAGTTACGCCAAACCCTACAACGCACCACGTCAATGACGCAGTGAAATTAGCAAAAGATTTCGGCGCCCAAGCTGTTATCGCAATCGGCGGCGGGTCTCCGACCGATGCCGGCAAAGCAACAGCAATCCTTATGCAATACCCGGACAAAACTGCCAACGATTTGATGGAATTCACGTTCACACCGACAAAAGCAGCACCAATTGTTTCCATCAACCTTACCCACGGAACAGGCACTGAAACCAACAGATTTGCCGTGGTTACAGTTCCTGAAAAAGATTTCAAACCGGCTATCGCTTACGATTGCATTTATCCGATGTTTGCAATTGATGACCCGCAATTAATGACAAAACTTTCACCAAAACAAACCCGTTTTGTCTCAATCGATGCGGTAAATCACGTTGTTGAAGCCGCAACTTCAACAGTAACGTCACCTTACGCAATCACCCTTGCAAGAGAAGTCATCACGCTTGTTGCAAAATATTTGCCAAAAGCGATTGAAAACCCGGATGATTTAGAAGCCCGCTATTTCTTGGCTTACGCTGCGATGATGGGCGGAGTTTGTTTCGACAACGGCCTACTCCACTACACCCACGCGCTTGAACATCCACTAAGCGCCGTCAAACACGAACTTTCACACGGACTTGGCTTGGCAATGTTACTTCCGGCAGTAGTCAAAACAATTTACAAAGACAAAGCCAACACTCTTGCCTACATTTTAGAACCAATTATTCCGGGCTTGAGTGCAAACGCAAATGACGCAGAAAAAGCCGGTAACGGAGTCTATGAATGGCTAAAATCCGTCGGTGTTCCAGAAAAACTCAACGACGAAGGGTTCACAAAAGACGACGTAGAAAGACTAACCGACCTGGTCTTCACGACCCCATCACTCGCGGGCTTAATCAACATCGGCCCAAGCGGCAACTCAAGAGAAGTCGTAAAATCCATCTACGAAGCTTCAATAAAATAAAACAGAAAAGGCGGGGAACTCCCCGCCTTTAATTTAGCAACAAAATATTTACCTATCTATCAATACAAATTGCGACCCGAATATCCGAAACCAAAAAGGTTTAAAGGGCGATAAGGCAATAGGGCTATAGGGCGTTAGGGCGATAAGTTCGTTATGAATATTTCAACATATTCAGCCAACGGTAAATCTTTATATTGATTTATTCCCCTTAATGCCCTATCGCCTTATCATCCGTCTTACTCGTTCGCGTTTAACGGCATTCAGGCAAAAGCGCGGTTTTGCCTTGGAATGCCTCAGCTCACTCGCGCTATCGCCTTATCGCCTTGCTCACCAATTAACTTATTAACTCTCTTATTAACTTCCTTACTTACACTATTCTCCCTTGAGCAACTTTTCTGCCAATTCACGCACGGCATTCAAGGTGTTATTTTGAATCTCTAACAAACCCTGTTTTGATTCTTCAGAAACATCTGACGTTTTGGCCGACAGTTTTTTTACAATTCCATCCTGAAGTTTGTCCAGTTCGTCTTGCAACTTTGACATAAATGTCTTTCGTGCAGCCAAAAAACCGCCATTAAACGACTTGATTTTTGCTTCAGTATGTGCTGAATCCAACTTTGATGTCGCATTCGCCAAACGTTCATCCAATAATGACACGTATTTTCCAACATTAGATTTGTCAATTTCGGCCTGCGTTAAATATTCTTTCTGATACCCCGCAAACAAGCGCGCATGTAACCCTTTTTCTGATTTAAGTTTTAACAAGTGATCATCGTCAATATAAAACGATTGTTTTAAATTATCCGCATTGTCGAAAACCTGAATTCTCAACGCCTCTTTTTTCGCAAACTTTGGGTAGGAAATATTTAAAGTTTCGGCATCATCACCAACGTTCTTGATGTAAAAAGACGATGTTCCGTGACGAGTTTCAAACCCTACAAGATTCAACAATTTTCTCCGACGCAAAACTCCCGCATCATTGAACTCTTGTTTGAAAACATTATAATTAGAATGAATATTATCAACTAAAGACTTTTGCGCCGCGGATAAAACACCCGGAATTCGTACAGGTTTAGATGCTTTAGGCTTATCCACTTTCACAGATTTTTTCGGCGCTACGACAGCCGACTTTTTAGGTTTTGTCTGCGCTGGCTGAACATTTTTTGGCGGACGACCACGACGACGCTTTGGCATTGCCTCTGGCGAATGCGTAGAAATCTCAACGACATCACCGTGTGCATTCTCTTTTTTAACAACCGATTTTTTAGCATCGATAGACTTAACTGAGTCTGCTTGTGAAGTTTTGCCATCCTCTACAGGTGAAACCGATTTACGAGTCGGAGTCGGGGCAAATTTACCACCATCAACCGGCGTTTCAACCGGTCCAAACTCCGGCTGATAAGCTTTAACCGCACGTTCAGCCTTTTGTTTCATCAACATTTTTTCATAAAAAGATAATGGTTTTTCTTTAGGCTTATCGGCAGCCTTCACAATATTAGGCGTTGTCGGATGTATGGTATTTTGAGAAGTTTCAACAACAATTGACTTAGGAGCCATTTTTTGAATTTCAGCCTGAACCGGCGCTGTATCAACTTCTTTTCTCAGCTTCAACAAAAGAAAATCCATATCATCAAACTGCGTTTTCAACCTATTTTTAAAAGCCTCATGGTTAAACTCATTAGTGCGCCAGTATTTAAAATTCTCGGGAATACTACTAGTTGAATCATTTTTTACGTATTTTTTATCATGAATAAATAAGCTACTAACAATCTCACCTGTTTTAGGATTCTGCTCCCGAATACGAATTGAAGACGGGCCGTGAGTTGATATAATCTGATTTTTATTGCCTAGCGCGAAAGTTATTCCTTCGGCAGCGTCATTAGCTATATTTTTTATGCCAAATTTATCCTTAATCCCAGTCAAAAGAGTCTGAGCCTTCATGTTATCTGTTTGAACATCTAGTTTTCTTAAAGACTGATACATTTTATCAAAAACATCAACAATCGAGATCAACTGCTCAGACATGTCACCTTTTAAAGCAAAAACCAGATTCGGCCCATTAAACGAACGAGTCTTGTTCGCTTTTGGTATGCGAGCATGGAAATAAACATTTCCGGAATTGTTCCTAACTTCAGATACTATCATAATTTCCCCTAGTCTAATGCAAAAGCAGTTCTCCGCTGCCTCGCCCGATTTATCGCGACAAACGAAACAAAAACGGCCCCTTTTTTCAAGGAGCCGCTTTTAAAATTCATTAACCTTTAATTTGGCTCATAACTTCATCAGCGAAGTTTTCTTGACGTTTTTCAAGACCTTCACCAAGAACAAATCTTGTGAAAGATTTAATATTCAATTTACCTTCAACCAACTGACCAACAGTTACGTCAGGATTTTTAACGAACGGTTGTTCAAGAAGGCATCTTTCAGCCATAAGTTTGTTAACACGGCCTTCAACGATTTTGCCTCTAATTGCTTCAGGTTTCTTTTGAAGGTCTTCTTTACCCATTTCGATTCTTGTTTCTTCGTCGATAACTGATTGTGGAATATCGGCTCTTGAAACAAATTCAGGCGCAGAAGATGTGATATGCAAGCAGATATCTTTCATCAATTCTTCTTCTTTTTTATCAGCCTCTAAAATAACGCCGATTTTACCGTTGTGAATGTAAGAAGCTGTAGCACCTTCAATTCTGACAAATCTTCTGAATGTGATTTTTTCGCCGATAGAAGCGATTTTTTCTTTGATAACTTCAGAGATCGCCTTGTTGCATTTAGGGCAAACAGACGCCAAGAAAGCGTCAACATCAGCCGGATTAGACTCCGCGACAGCTTGAGCCAAGCAGTTTGCCAATTCTTTGAATTCATCGTTTTTAGCAACGAAGTCAGTTTCACAGTTCAACTCAATCATAGCACCAACAGAATCTGAAATGTAAGATGCGACAACACCTTCGGCTGCAATTCTGCCCATTTTCTTATCTGCAGAAGCCATACCTTTTTGACGCAAAACTTCCATTGCTTTTTCCATATCACCATCAGTTTCAACAAGTGCTTTTTTAGCATCCATCATGCCTGCACCGGTCAATTCACGAAGTTCTTTAACCATTGTAGCTGTAATATTCATCAAATTCTCTCCTATATTAAATAATTGGGGACGTTAGCATTTGAGCCTCTGTCCCCGATTAAAAACTTACTTACGCAGTCACGCCAGCATCTTCTGCTTTAATCTCTTCGATTTTTGCAGTAGTGTTAGCTTTGTTTTCTTTCAACTGTTTGCCTTCAAGAACAGCGTCAGCCAATCTTGAAACAATCAATTTTACTGAACGAATTGCGTCATCATTACCAGGAATAATGTAGTCAATGCCTTCAGGGTTAGCGTTCGTATCTGCCAAACAAATAACAGGAATGTTCAATTTGTTAGCTTCTTTGATAGCGATTAATTCTTTTTGTTGGTCAACGATGAAGATCACATCCGGCAATCCTCTCATTTCCTTAATACCGCCCAAAGTTTTGCTCAATTTAGCAACTTGTCTGTTGATTTGTGCAACTTCTTTTTTAGGTAATTTATCAACGTGACCGGACGCGATAAAATCTTCCAATTCTCTAAGTTTGTTAACACGAGAACGGATAGTTTCGAAGTTAGTAAGCATACCGCCCAACCATCTTCTGTTGATATAATAAGCGCCAACTCTTTTAGCTTCCTCAGCAACAACATCTGCCGCTTGTTTTTTTGTACCAACGAACAATACGTTTTTGCCGCGAGCTGCAAAATCTCTAACTACCGCATAAGCTTCGTCAAGCAATTCAGTAGTTTTGCGCAAATCAATAACGTAAATACCATTTCTTGCACCGAAAATATACGGTTTCATTTTAGGGTTCCATCTTTGTGTTTGGTGACCGAAGTGTACACCAGCTTCTAAAAGTTCAATCATAGATGCTACCGGCATCGTTTTTCTCCTTTTTTGTTTTGTATTGTACTACGGGAAACACCATTCCATCTCTAAGAGCTGACAAGTAATCGTGACAAAATCTTACCGTATTTTTGAACCACTGACATCTGAGCAAGACCAGAAATCATACTACTTCAAACGCTAAGTTCTTACCAATCACCCATTCTCGGGCCCCCGGAAACTAGGGCAAAGCCTATCGAACTAGTGTATCCGTTACAATGCTAACACAAACACGAAAATTTTACAAATATTGATTAAGAAGAGTTAAGCGCCGTCTCCGAACACACCTACAAGCAGCTCGAGGAGAACTTCTTTAAACTTACGAACTCTCTTACTTCCCGACTCTACTTAACATTTTACCAACGGCACTCCACGGCGCCCAAGTTCCACTGAAATCTAAACGACTACACAACTCTTGCGTGCGACGCTTTGCACTAAAATCAACAACATCCGAGACCAATAAATCTATTTTCAACGGATTTATAGGCGCACGCGGCGCCAAAACAGGTTTTTCCACATTGACTCGTTTCATAAGCGCAGCACGAACAACATCCTCTTTCACACGACCTTTTAATTTTCGTCTCTTGCCTTTTACTGAAACACTCTTTACCGCGGTTACAAAATTTACCATGTTTTCTCCTTGCCTGAGTTATCTATTCTAACACAGGTAAAAAATAAAATTGCCTTTGTGTAAAGATTTATAAAGATAAACGGGTGAAGTTTGATCTTCACCCGTTGTTTAACAAACCTAAAACTCCATCAAATCGACACCGTCCATCAGTTCATATTCTTCAACCGAAACCGTATTTGGCGCTTGGGATTCATCTTCCAGCGCACGTTCCAGCAATTCCGGCTCCTTTGCAACCAATTTAGGGTCCGCAATTGCGATGTCACGACCGATTGAAGTTGTAATCAATCTTATCGCTTGCTCTGAAGGCGCTCCATCACCGTTGACTACGTCTTGGACTTTATAAGAATTCCAATTTGCAGGAAGATCTTCTATCTTCGCATAATCCATTTCTTCTGAACCGTCCAAACGTTTGTCAACTTCATTCATAATGACATCTGTAACGTATTCTTTTTGAGATTCGAAATGGCACGGCAGAACTACTTTATCACCAATAATCTCTTCCGGATCTCGCTTATCATATTTTTTGAGAAGCTCTGCCGCCACGTGCAAATGACCAATTTCGTGGAACATAAATTCTTCCCAAATAGCTTTTAGATTGTCGTTAATTTCATCCTTATAGCAATTATAATAAGTACATACCTCTGTAAATTCGTGCAACAATAGTTTTTCCCAAACGGTTTCATTCGGGTCGATAAGCGATTCATACATCGTAACGTGTTCTTCTTCAACGTCACAGATTTCGCCGTAAAGTCTTCTCAAATCGTCATTACCGTACATCATACCGTGTTCCGCATAGAAATTATGTGTTTGCTGTTCAGCAGAAACCAATGTTAAAATATTAACTTTCGTTTGCGGTGTCGCAACATCCTTGTCATAATGCTTACGCAATCTCATAGCGTTGCAATTGTGGTGGTACTGTGTCGGACGTGCGATTAAAACATCCGTTTGGCTTTGCAAAATATCATCAGGGCTGATTCCATGCTCCATATACGCCCATTGACTATACCTGTACAAGTGGTCAAAATCTTCCAACAAACCAAAGTCAAAGGTTTCTTTGACATAAGCATCCGGCTCGTTTTGCGCAAGCCAAGCCGTCAAATCAATTGCAACTTGTTCATACCCCAAAGTAGTTTCCAGCACACTTTGACACGCAGGAGTAAGCCAGTTTACAGTTGTTTGGTGCATATCTTCAATACGGTGAGAAAAAGCCAACAATCTTCTCACCTCGTGATCAGGCATCATACGCGCAAGATTATGCTTGAAACACCACGCCTCAACCTCAATACCGTTCATCAATATTTGACGTGTGCGTGAATAGCAATCAATATCGTGCTTGTCAAACGGACGCTTAACGATATCATGCCAGCTTCTGAGTTGTTTTTCAATCGGTGTTCCTTTTTCTTTTAGCGGATTAAAATTCATAGTTTTCTCCTTTATAAATTAACTGCATAGGCAAAAAGTTCGCCTACTTTTTGGTTATAAAATCTGCCATCGTCTTTGGCAAACAAGTTTTCCCAATGACTCAATGTTGTTCCGTCTGTCGAATAAGAAGGGTTTGTCATCATAAGATGGTGAGTATTCGTGTCGTAACGCAGCGGGAATAAATCGTTCATCTGCATAAAACTCGGCAACTTGTCACTCGCCCTATAAAACCCAAAAAGAGCGGTATTAATACGGTTTAAGCGCTGTTCATAGGACAAGCCGCCCTCGTTATTATCATTTGAAACCTCCACTCCGGGCGCATAAACGCGTCGATATTTTAATTTTTCCGAAAGTTCCCGTACCGCATAAAAATCATCCCCAGAAATATAATCAGTCCCTGCATTTAAACCCATATAACGGTACCTATCAAAATCATCAGAACTTTTTTCGCCCACAAACGCAATATTAGGGTTACAAGAACGACGTCGAATTTCATGCAAAATATGTTGCATTTGGTGGTACTCAGGCAAAGCACCAACACCTGTATAATTCGCCATATCGTAACCGCCAATATGTTTTGCCGAATCTATAAACATACACTCAAACCCCAAGTTCATCAACTTAACGCACTCATTAATATACAATTCTTCGTGTTCGGGGTTATCCCAGTGAAAAATCTCATCCCCATAAGGCGTCGCCACTTTAATCTGATCGGCCGAAATAACATGTCGAAACCCAGTCTTCAACCCTCTAAAATGCGCAGCTTCGTTAAACGCTCTTAACTGTTCCTCAGGCGAAATTTTATCCACAATCGAATAGTTAATAATATTATCGCTATAAGCCGTATTCAATCGAATCCCATAGATTGAATTTTCCTCAAACGGCCCTTTCTCGTACGCATCGCCAAAAATATTCTGCCAAATTTGCGACAAAATAACACAATTAGCCCAACTTTTTGCGCTGGGCGGAATCGCCGGCAACATTTTTATTGCACTCTCTATCCCGCGACAAGTACAGCCATAGTCCATATATGCAATCGCACGATTGTTAAGTTCAATATAATTCGCAAGCCTTCCCCAATGATGTCCATAGTTCGGTGCTACAACATTATCCGGGAATTTCTCATAAAAAATCCCGCTTTCGCTCAATGTCGAAATAATACTTACCGCCTGCCGCATTGAAAGCTTTAACAAATCTGCCGGCACAATATTCGCCAACCAGCGTTTTGAATACGCATCACCCACACCATGAAACGCCACGTATGACGCAAACTCGTCGCGTTCCAAAATAGTGTCTTCACCCAAAGCACTCAAAATTTTATTCACGCAATTTTCCATATCCAATTTATAAATCCAGCGACACCCGTTTTCATTCCCCAATATATTAATATATTGACTCTCAAAACATAATCAATTATTATATAATCAGAGGTAAAAAATGGCACAAAATCACGAATTTTTCTGGGACAAAAGACCCCAAAGCTTATGTAAAAAATGCGGAATGTGTTGCCGCATCGCAACAACCCCAAAAAGCCACGAAGAATTACTACAACTCGCTGCCGCAGGCGATCAAGGTGCAATTGATTTCCTTGAAATTTTTGAACCTTACGCATCAATAGAAGACGCAATGCTTGTCGACCGTGCACAAGTGGAAAGAATTGGCTATAACGAAAACACAACGTTTTACAAATGTAGATTTATTCAAAAAAACAACCTTTGTTCCCGCTACGACACCCGAAAAGACTTGTGCCGCCACTGCCCATCAACAGCCTTTGTCGTAATGCCGCCAAACTGCGGATTTAACGACTGGCTGGAAGCCGAGCGCCTAAAAATTGTCGAAAAAGTTCGCACGCTGAAACAAGAAAAAGCCAACTACGAAAAAGAATTAAACACCGAATGCAGCGAAAATCGACGAATAATGCTCAATAAACTTATCGCATCAATTAACGCATACATAAAAAATTACGAAAAATACGGCGCCAACGACTGGTAGGCGCCATATTTAAACACTCCGCGCAAAAATTTAACGTTTAATACACCAGACACTATGAAGATTAGAACGAGAATTCTCAGCAAAATCACCCGCATAAAATCCGATAGCCCATGCTTTATCTATTGACGTAATAGTTCCCGTCCAATGAGCACTTTCTAATTCGCCCCCCAACAACTCAATATTATAATACATAGCCGCAAGTTCATCAAAGTTAGGGATACGACTCTCAGTATCAACACTTGTACAAGCTGCAATTGCATCTTGTTGCGTCATCACCTCATTATTCCTAACGCTCGAAGTAAGGGGATAAGGTGCCACAACACTTGTAGAATTCGGATAAAGCGCCGTAATGAAACCAATATCTTTTCCTACAGCATTTGGGCCCTTATTTCCATTTAAATCATAGATAAAATTTGCACACATTTTGGGTTGTAAATATTGTCCGTTTAAATTCTCTGATGAACAATTAGGATTATAATACAACGTGACGGTCTCACCACTTAAAGTCTCAAACGCTGCAGCTTTTGTATTAACTTGAGAATAAACATATCTACCCCAATTATAAGAAACATTAAACCCAACGAACTGGTCATTCCAAGCCGCAATTGTTTTCGGCCAAGTTTTTATCGAACCAGCCATATTTGTATAAGACGTCGGTACGCCACAATCTGCCAAATGGTCGCTGTCACAGATGTTATTGATTTTTAAAACTTTGCTCAAGCCTTCCGTTAAGAAAGTTTCCGCGGCAGTATCAGCCGTGACACTTCCGCTTTCATCTTCTGTTAGCGTTCCATAACCACCAACTTGTGGCATCATTGCGATGGCTTGGCTCATTCTGGCATAAAGTGCTTTACGTTGCGTATTCCAAGTGCGTTCGTTAATATTTGCCATTAGTGACGGCAGAGTAATCGCCGCGACTACGCCGATGATTGTGAGGGAAAGTAGTATCTCTGCCATCGTAAACGCCACGCGGGTTGACTGCGCGAGCGGCTGCTCGCTCAGCCTAGGCAATAAGCTAAACGTGCAGTCTTGACATTCTTCAGTACGAATATGGAACCAGCTCAGCTGGGTTGCCGCGTCGTTCGCTTCGCTCACTCCTCGCAATGACGCATGTTTTTTTAATTTTTTACTCATGTTGTTCTCCTTCTCGCTTGTATCAACAGGGGCGGAAGGCTCGGCAAAACATGAATATTCACCCTCGCAACGCCAAATATAGCAAGGACTTTGAGGCGCCCCCCCCCCCTATTGAACGGTATATT
>JAZUCM010000038.1:0-26744 GCA_045639085.1 Candidatus Gastranaerophilus bacterium | reverse complement strand
CTGCTCAACTGACGGAGCTGTCGGAACTTCCATCCCTAACAAATCGGTGTAATATGACGCTGTTTTGTTAGAAAGCGCAGTTCTTTGTTGGTTAATCTGCTGCCCTTCATATTCAACGTTATTCATCCTTGCTGTCAAGCCCAAGAATCTGGCTTGAGATGCCGCCATACCCATTGTGGTATCCCTTTCACGCTTTTGTGTGCGTTTGTCCTATTTGCACCGAATTACATTCGACCCTGTTCGTAATCCGTGGTTCTGTCTCTTGGAACAGTCGCCCGTTCCGTGACATGCATGTCGGTTTTTGGGTTTTGGAACTTTAATTTTTGCTTGGATTTTGTTAATATTTCGTAATAATTGCTCTGCAAACCTACGTCAAATGGGGAATTCTTAATATGGCCTAGAGGGCTTGCAAAAAAATGAAAAATAATATAAAATATTGTTCTGGACAGACAGTATAGGAGATAATATTATGGCAAAATACGTATGCACAGTTTGTGGTTATGAGTACGATCCTGCAGTAGGTGATGCGGATCACGGTGTAGATGCAGGTACAGCGTTCGAAGCATTGCCGGCAGATTGGGTTTGCCCGCTTTGTGGCGTTGGTAAAGATATGTTTGAAGAAGCATAAGAAAGGGCGTTGTTATGATAGACGTAAAAATGCAAAAAGCGTTTAATGATCAGATTAACGCTGAGTTTTATTCAGAATATTTGTACTTATCAATGAAAGCCTACTTTGCGAACCTTAATTTGACCGGTTTTGTGAACTGGTTTGATGTACAGGTTCAAGAGGAACACGCACATGGGATGGGTATGTTTGATTATTTAATCGAACGTGGCGGAGTTGTTGAGTTGGAAACAATTGCAAAGCCTGAAACCACCTGGGAAAGCCCATTGGCAGCATTTGAAAAAGTTGTAGAACACGAAGAGTATGTTACTTCTCGTATTAACGCAATGATGGATGTTGCTGATGAGGTGAAAGACAGAGCGGCATTATCCTTCCTCGATTGGTACGTTAAAGAACAAGTTGAAGAGGAGGCTTCTGTCGGAAGTGTTCTTGCAACATTGAAATTGATTGGCGATAACAAGCACGCACTTTTGATGTTGGATAGAGAACTTGCGACAAGAACCTTTGTCGCCCCGGTTATAGGATAAGTTACTGGGCCGCGCGATTACGCGCGGCCCTTCTATATAGGAAACAACGTGAAAGAGATTTTATTAAATAAGATTTATAAGCATTACAAAGGGAATATTTATAAAGTTATTGGTTTTGCGAAACATTCTGAGACTTGTGAAGATATGGTTGTGTATCAGTCCGTAAAAAGCGGTGATACTTGGTGCCGTCCGCGCAATATGTGGTTTGACAAGATAGACGAAAACACCACTCGCTTTACTTTGGTTGATTAAGTTTTCTATGGTGTGTTGTATAATTTAGCCGTACATAACTTGAACATTATCCAGATTTATAGCCTGTTTTGCCTGCCATAAGTCGTATTGAGTCTGTAAATCAAGCCAAAATTGAGCGTCAGAATTAAAGCCTTTGGCGATTTTTAAGGCCATCGTTGGTGAAATAGCAGACTTACAATTGATAATGTCGTATATAGCTTTTCTGGATACGCCAAGTTTTAGGGCGACTTCTGCAATGGATAATTGTAGTTCATCAATGTAGCCTTCTTTTAATAATTTACCAGGGTGTGCAGGATTGTACATTTCCATAGTTTAAATTCCTTCTGTTTCTAGTGATAATCTTGATAGTCAACAATGTAAACATCTTGTGTTGCATCATCAAATTCAAAAGTAACTCGCCAATTTGCTTGAACGGTTATTGCGTATAAGTTGGCCATATTTCCTTTTAGTTTATGTAATCTAAAAGCTGGGATGTTCAAGTTTTCTATACGTCTGGCTTTGTTTAAAGCGGTTAGGATTAAATTCAACTTTTCAGAATGTATGGCTTGAATTCCTTTTGTATTGCCTGTTTCGAAAAATAATTTCAAGCCTTTATGTTTGAACGATTTAATCATATAAATATTATAACGCATTATTTGTAAAGTGTCAAGTGACACTTTACAAATGATTGATTTTATTCGCTTTACTTTGGTTGATTAAGTTGTATAATGATTGCAAGGAGAATTTGAATATGTATCATGTTTATACCGAAAAAAATCACGCAGAATATACTCGTGCGTTGGTAATTGAGACCAATGATTATGATTTGGCTTTTGAAAAAGCAGAAAAAGCAATCGAAGGCAAGCCGGAATTGCGTTATATCGTTGAGCAAACAGATGGCAGTATGGACAGTTATGGTGAATTAATTGCTACCGTTATCGCGGAAAGTGATTAGATGAATATTGAGGGTGATTGTTTAAATTTCATAATCAATTCCGTGTTTGCGGTATAAATCATTAAAAAACTCTCTGTTTTTAATGATATTATCGCGCGTTAGTGTCATATCCATTCCGTTATTGAACGGATGTTTTTTTGTTGCTTTTTTGTTTAAAACTTGTTCTATGTATTGTTGAATTAGGATGTTGGCTTCGTCGCAAAGTACTCTTTGGTTTTCCGCGAGTGGTTCCTCTTTTATTTTCTTTATTAAGGCAGTGGCTTGTGTTTTAAATTTATCAAAATCTTTATCCGTGTTTGTTGCGATAACTTCTAAAGCTTTGTTGTGTTCTCTGAGAGTTTTTATTGTTGGGATAAATTTATATTTTGCGTGAAAGAAAATTGCCGTGTCTTTGGAGTATATATTTAAGGCCGGAATATTGTTTTCTATCATTTCAATAATACTGGCTAAGCGTAAAATCTCTCCAAATCTAAAATTTTTTTTGCCTGTATTTTGATATTCCTGATTAACTTTTATTGTAAAGCCCGTGAGTTCTCTCCTGCTTTCTGGGTCGGGGTTAGAAAATATTTCGGTGCCAATTTCTTTTCCTTGTTTATTTTTTAATTTAGAAACCAAAAATTGGCTGCCCGGATTTCCTTCCATCGCCGTATCAAGGGTGAGTTCGCCCAAAATATCGTTGTGAACGTTGAACGAGCATAATTTGCGCGAGTCATTGGGGTTAAATTGTGAAATAACAGGTTTTGCCATCGGTAGAATTTTATTCATACTGATGTAATTCTTGTGAATATTTCTAATTGCGTTGTTTTTGCCTGGTATGAAGAAGTGTTAAGTTATTGGTATAAATATAATAAAGCGGCAAGGGCTTGAGCGGTGAGGACGTAACCTTTTTCTTCCATGTTTTGCAGCCAGGAGAAAATGTTTTCTTTTTTAATCCAGATTCTGTCAACGATTATGCCGTTGTCGCTGATTGGTTTTTGTATTGGGGTTTTGTCTGAGACATACGCGAGTGCAATCGTGCAGGTCTCGGAAACGCAGCCGGCAGAACTGGCAACCTTTCGGGCTTTAATCTCTATTTTTTCAGCACGAAGGCCGGTTTCTTCAAGTAATTCCGCATGAATTGCGTCTTCGATTGTTTCGCCGGAACGTTCATCCCCGACGAGGCCTGCGGCTAGGCCGATTGTGTAAGTTCCTTTGTACTCGGCTTGAATTGGCGGGCGTTCTTCGATAAGAAAAAGAACTTCATCTTTTGTGTGCGGTAGGATTACCACCACATCCGTTGCATTTGGGCGATGCGCATAAACCCACGGTTTACCGCTTTTCCCGGTGGTGGATTTTAGGTCTAAATATTGCGTGTGATAAAGAATTTCGCTCATAGGTTTATGATAGCATAAAATTTAATCATTGCAAAATTCTCCGTAATTAAATACATTGTGGGTAATTGTGTTTAATTTTAATGGCCGAGTTTGCGCATTGTGTTTTCTTTTTGTATGCGTTTACCATTAATAATATCAAACTCTGCGACTTTATTGAAATCCCTATCATACAGTATGGATTTATCAGCTGTTGTGCATGAATACATTCCGTTGTGGTCATGAACCATTGAACCATCGGGGAGAAGCCATGTGTTTCTTCTTAATGTAACAATTTTATCTTTTGGGATTTCAGGAAAATATTTATTGAAATTTTCTTTATCTAAAAGTTTGTTGAGTATTTTAGTTGAGTTAATTTTGTTTTCGGGGGTGGTTTCTTTATTATCAAAATACGTGGTCCCGTTGGTTTTGTATAAAAGATGTTCGGGGCAGTAATAATCCGGGTTTGTTGAGGTTTTTAAATTGTTGATTAAATTGCCATTTTTATCAAACTCATTAAATTCGCAATCATAGTCTACGTAATAGCCCCGACTTCCGTTGTATTCTCTTAGAATTGTTATTTGTAAGCTTTTTTCTTTGTTTCCGTTAGGGTAAAAACTTCCGTAGCATTCCTGTTCATCGCCTTTAATTTCGTAGGATTTTATTTTACCGTTTGGAAAATATTCAAAACTGGAGTAATTTGCATAAACGTTTTCGTAGTTTGAAATTTTTCTTTTTTCTTCCGGGATACGATGATAACGATTTTCATCAACTTTGAGCGCTGTTTTTTTTAGAGTTTTAGTAATATTGGGGTTGGCTTCTTCTAAATTGCCATTGCCTTCGAATTTTTTTAAATCCTCAACTTCATTTACGATAAGTTCTACGTATTTATTAATTTTTTCATCGTTACTTTTTTGGAAAGTGTCACAGGCTTTGCCCGAGCTTTGAGTATGCTTATGAAAATACTTTATGATTTTCCAATCTTTCAGGCCGCCGAAAGATTGGTTGCTGCTTTGAGCAAAACGAATGCTGCCTACTTGCATTATGTAGTTCTCCTTGATTGCGTCGTCTGGGTAATATGAGTTAAAAGGATGCTGAAAATAAAATTTGTTATAAAATTAAGAAAAGTTACAGTTTGGTTATTAAATCATATCTTCTGTCTTATACATAAAATAACCTTCGTAGTTGTAGCTTGCATCAATTCCTTTCATATAAACCGTTCTGTTGTTTATATCAGAGGTCAAGGACTGTCTTAAAAGTTCTTTAATTTCAACACTTTTAATAGGGCTACGTTCCATTGCAAGCAAATAGTCTTCCTTATCAACTTTTGACCAATCAACAACTTTGCTGATTTCTTTTTTTAGGATTAAATCAAGCCAAATGCGTGTACTTCTGCCATTTCCTTCTCTAAACGGATGCGCAACATTCATTTCTACATACTTATCAATGATTTCTTCAAAGTTGGATTGAGGCATTTTATCAATATGTTCTAAAGCTGGTTTTAAATACATAACAGGCGCAAACCTAAAATTTCCTTTGGCAAGATTAACCTCTCTTACTTCACCGGCAAAGTGATAAATTTCATCAAATAAATATTTGTGTATCTTAGAAAGGGATTCAAATTTACCCGCTTGAAGAGAATCAAGAATCCCTTTTTCAAAAAGCTCTAATGCTTTTATTTTACTGATTCGTTCTTCCTCTTTTGCAAGTTCAGCAGATTCTGTGATGCCTAATTTGTTTTCTAAAACCATAAAAACCTCTTTGTTTATTATAGCATAAAAAGTATCGTTTTGTGAAAGGGCAAGGCTTGACCTTTGCATTTTAATACTCGGATTGCGATGAAAGTTCTGCGAGTTCGGTAGTTAGCTTAATCGTTCAATTATTCTTAAATACTCTTTTTGAGCTTCTAAAACCATTTCGGAGATAAAATTAATAAATGGTTGAATATTGTTTTTTAATTGTGCTTCCTGTAGGCCGTAAATATAATCGTTTCTTACAACAGGTGGAATAGTAACTATATTATACCCAGCTTGTAACAATGCAAGATTCATTATCAAACGTGCCGTTCTACCATTCCCGTCAACAAACGGATGAATACTTACAAGTCTTTCATGCAACCAAGCTGAAAATTCAACAGGGTCCATGGAGACTTTTTTGCTTGGAATTTCTGCACAAAATTTTTTCATAAGTCGTGGTATTTCATCGTGTTTTGGTAACTCATATTCGCTACCTGTAATCAAAACATTGCAATCACGATATTTGCCTGCTTTGGATTCTTCAATATTGTTATAAAGTATATGATGTAGCTTTAAAATAATTTCTTCTGTTATATCATTATCTTTTTGAATAATTTCAAACAATAAATCGTAAGCATTTGCTTGTCCGATTACTTCAAGGTGATCCTTAACAGGTTTACCACCAATTGTAATGCCATCTTCAATAATTATTTTTGTTTCGCTTAAACTAAGAGTGTTGCCTTCCATGGCGTTTGAAGTATATGTGAAACTTATTTTAAAATACGCTTTAATTTGTTTTAAAACATTATCTGATAAAGGTCTATGGCTGTCAATTTTAGCTTTTAATTTATCAATTTCTTGTAATCGGTTTTGATACATAAAACTTACCTCAACGTTATTATAGCATAAAGATACATAAATATTCAAACCGCAAAATGGGCCCAGAATGGACATGAGTATTTTAATAAAAGGACAAAAAAGTGGTGCCGCGTCTCACTCTGCCGAGCAAAACAATCCAGTGAATTGTTTTGCGAGAGGGGGAGAACCAAGGGTTCGATTCCGAGACATTAAAAAACAGGCTTCCGCCTGTTAAAAAAGTGGTGCCGCGTCTCGGAATCGAACCAAGGACACAGGGATTTTCAGTCCCTTGCTCTACCAACTGAGCTAACGCGGCACACATAGTATAAATCTTTTTTCTGTACCTTTATTCTACTTGCTGAAAAAAAATAGTCAAGTTTTATTTTTACCAAAAAGAAAAAGTAGAACGGAAAAACAGAGCCACATATTACTGGCGGCTCTGTTTTTGAATTTTTATTGTGGTCCCAGGTAAAGGGTGACGTTCCGGCCTTCGAGTTGTGGTTTTTTTTCAACGATGACGCCGCTGTCAGCCAGGTCAGTGATGAAACGGTTAGCCAGGTCGAAAGCGAGATCTGTGTGTTGCATTTCGCGTCCGCGGAGCATGATTGCGACTTTTACTTTATTACCTTGGGCGATGAATTTTTGGATATTTTTAATACGAACCAAGTAGTCGTGGGTGTCGATTTTGTAGCGAATTTTCACTTCTTTGACTTCGACGGTATGTTGTTTTTTCTTAGCTTCTTTTGCTTTTTTTTCTTGTTCGTACTTAAATTTGCCGTAATTCATTATTTTAGCAACGGGTGGAGCCTGCGTTGCGTTCATGACTACGAGGTCGAGGTCTTTTGCGTAGGCCATTTTTAGGGCTTCTTTGGTAGGGATTACGCCGTGGTTTACCCCTTCATCGTCAATCAATCTAACTTCAGAAGAACGAATTTTTTCGTTCATGATGACTTTATCTTTATCGTTTCTGCGGTCGTTTCTCATATTATTGCCGCTGTTAAAATTCGTACCTATGACTTTGTTCCTTTCGATTTTTTTGATTTCACTGTTTAATTTGTTATTGTTACAAATTGTTAATCTTAATTTTCTCATAAAATCCAATATTTTTCAAGTATTTTTGAAAAATTTCTTAAAAATATTAATCAAACGTTAAAGATTTGAGAGAGGCGTGCCGAATAAAAGAATGTAATCACAAATAAGGAGTATAGCTGATGATGACTACGCAAAACGTAAACGAAGCAGGGGCAAAGCTTTTTGAGGGATTATTGGATGAAGATGTAAAATCAGTAGACATGTCGATTCCACTGCAGACTTTATTTGATGATTTTTTGACTTATATTTCGAAGGTTGAGGTATAAGTCGCCGAAAATTTCGTTTACAATTTTTGAAGCGGGCACGATTGTGCCTGCTTTTTTGCTGTTTTCCCAAAGGCGAGATTTGCCGAGCCGGTAGAGTGAGATTGATGTGAATTAATAAGTTAATTGGTGAGCAAGGCGATAGGGCATTAAGAGAAATAAATCAAAATAAAGATTTACCGTTGGCTGAATATGTTGAAATATTTTATAATCCTTTTTAACCCTTTAACCTATCTACCTATTAACACGTAGCCCCTTGACAAACTCAAAAAATACGGTATCATGATAATATGAATTATACAAAATACAATAAAAGAATAAGAAGTTCAATAGGGGGGGGGGCGCCTCAACAGCCTGATTATATCTGGCTTTCAGCGACCTGTTTTGCCAAAACCTCCGACCCTTGCGAACGCATATTTTCTAGCGCCACTTGAAAAACACAAGAAAATATGGTAGAATAATAATATAACTAAGAAAGAAGAGGTTAAGAATGCTGAAGAACAAAAGTTTAGCTTTTACAATGGCTGAGATTTTATTGTCATTAACTATTATTGGTGTGGTCGCAGCAATCACCCTGCCATCGCTAATGGCCAATATCAACGAACGGACTTGGAACACACAACGCAAAGCGCTTTATGCCCGCATGTCCCAAGCCATCGCAATGATGCCATATTTGAACGGTTATGGCGAATATGAAGGCACAAATACTGATGGCTCCGTGACTGCAACAAAAGACACGGCTGCGGAGGCGTTTTTGACAGAGGGCTTGAGTAAGGTTCTTAAAATAAACAACATTTGCGACGCAACTCACCTCGCAGACTGCGGAGTTGTGGGATCGTATACGAATATGAAAGGTTCTGTTCAAACTTGGCCGACAAAACTAAGCGAACTGAATTCAATGTTTACGAGTACGTATATAAATCCTGATGATGGTGATGAAGCTATGAACCCTCAGAATTATATAGATACAAAAGCTGCGGCGTTTGAGACTCAAAATGGCGAATCTATTGCACTTTATTATAATCCGTATTGTACGGCTGATATCGAGGGCGATGCATTTCATTATGTTCAACCTAAAATGTGCGCTAACTTTGTTTATGATTTAAATGGAAATAAGGGGCCTAATACGGTTGGTAAAGATATTGGTTTTGTGACAGCTCTTTATCCGTCAGGCACCAACGTTGTTTCTCCTATGCCGACTCATATAACTGATTCAAGCGTTTCAATTGCTTTTTTTAATGCAATGGCAACTTGTTCGGCACAAAATATAGAGAGTCGTCTTCCCAATAAGGATGAATTGTCTTCATTGTTTTTCAATAAACAGTTTGTTGGGGTTGCTGATGTAGCATTTTGGTCCGGTACGTCTGTCACTCCAGGGGATTCGGGAACGGCTTGGGGAATTGGATTCCATGTTGGTAATCGCAATCCTCGTGTTAAAACTCGTGGATATAACTTTATCTGTATTGAACGTTAATAAATTGCCCGCCTTAAAGATTAATAAGGTGGGCATTTTTTAATTTTAACCGTAATTAGATAATGCTAACAGTTTGCTAATAATTTTTGTGTTATTATGTTTATATGAAGCTGGATTTTGATGTAGATTTGGTATATTTGTGGTGCGATGGGAATGATCCTCAGTTCAAGGCTGCGAGGTTAAAGGCGTTGGAAGAGTATCGTGGCGTCGAGTTGCACAAGGAAGGTACATCGGATTATCGTTTTATTGAAACCGAGGAATTGAAGTATTCTTTGCGTTCCGCGGAAAAATATGCGCCGTGGATTAGGAATATTTATATTATAACGGCGGGGCAAAAACCTAAGTGGTTTGATTCTCTTAACCCTAAAGTTAAGATTATTGATCATACGGAAATTATTCCTGAAAAATATTTGCCGACGTTTAATTCTTCGGTTATTGAGTTGTTTTTGCCGTTTATTCCGGGGTTGAGTGAACATTTTTTGTTTGCGAATGATGATATGTTTTTCTGGGATAACGTGGATAGGGAATTTTTCTTTACACATACCGGCGCACCGATTGTAAGAACCAGTACCAAAATGAAGACTGAACCTAAAACGTCGCTTTTTGGAAGTACGCTTTACAATGGTTATAAGCTTATTTTTGATAAGTTTAATAAAACGGTTGCGTATTGGTCGCATCACGGGATTGATAGTTATAGAAAATCAGATTATTTGGAATGCCTTAAATGCTTTGAAAAAGAGTTTGAAGGCATGTCGCCGCATAAATTTCGTGAGCATAGCGATATTCAACGGATGGTATTTAGTTTTTATGCCGTTGCGTTGAAAGGCGCTCAGATTAAGGAATATCCGCACAGATGGTATGATAAATTTATTACGCGGGTTAATGAAACGAATTATGTAAGCTGTTTGATTAGAAAAATGCGTAAGTATCAGGGCAAAAAGTTTCAACTTTTCTGTATTAATGATTGCAAAAAGACTACTGATAAAGATAGACTTTATATGAAAAAATTGTTGGAAGAAAAGTTCCCGGAAAAATCAGCGTGCGAAGTTTAGAATTTCATCCCACGGGAAATCAGATTCGTTAATTTGCGCTGTTTTTGCTGATTTTATTGCGGATAAGATTTTTTCTTTGCTGTCGTTTAGGTTAATTATTGGCAGCGAATATTTTTCGGCTAAGGTTTGGACTTTGGGGTCATAGTTTATGGCAACGCATTTGACACCTGCTTTTAGGGCAATTATTAGCGCGTGAAACCGCATTGCTACAAGGGTTTCAAGTTGACCTAATTCTTCTGTAATATTTTCTTCAATGAGTTGGCCGTTTGTTCTGAGTGCAAAATTTTTGCAGATTTCATAATCGAGAGATTTTTGGAGCGAGAAAATTTTGCTTTCGCCTTGAATTGCGCCGGCAAGGTTTGTTATAAAATCTTCGTTTACACCGTCAAATTTACGTAGTTGTACGCCTGTGAACGGTTTTTTCTCATATTGTGGAATGTTCAGGGAGTACGCAGGATCTGGAACCAGTTTGGCTGAAATTCCCCAATTTTGCAAAAGTTTTTGGCTTTTCTCGTCGCGAACGGATACATAATCGCAGCGCCGGAAAAGATTTTTTACTAAGAATTTTGATAGCGGATGGTTTAGCGGGCCGACACCTTGGGCAAAGATGATTGTTTTTTTGCCCAAAATTTGGGCAAGTCCGAGGACAAAAGCGTAATAAATAACGCTTTTTAGGCTCGTTGCGTCTTGAAAAAGGCTTCCGCCGCCGGAGATTAGAACGTCAGAGTGCCAAAGTGTCTTGAAAACCTCAAACGGCTGGAATGTTTTGACCGCTTCGACTCCATATTGTTGAGTTGTAAATTGTGGGTCAACAGAAAAAACGGTCACATCAGCGCCGACGGTTTTCAATTTGTCCGACAATACAGACAAAATTAATTCGTCGCCAAAGTTTTTGAAACCGTAGTATCCTGAGATGACAACTTTTGCCATAGGTTATCCGTTAATCTCTTTTAAAAGGTTTTTCATCGTCTCAGTAATTTCGTCGGCAGTGCGGTTTTCGTAGATATCGCGTCCGACGCCTACGCATAGAGCGCCTGCATTTATGTAATCTTTGACCTGTGAAAGTTTGATGTTTCCTGCCGGCATGATGTTTAAAAACGGCATTGGTCTTAAAATATCTTCAAGGTACATAGTTCCACCCATTGCGGTTATAGGGTAGAGTTTAAGCACCGGGATTCTTGATTTCCAGGCGGTATAAGCTTCGTTTGCTGTTGTTGTGCCTGCGATATACGGAATTTTTCGGCTTTTTGAAATTTTTAACAAATTTGTTTGGAAAATAGGGGAAGAGAATACCCTTGCGCCGGCTTCAAAAGCTGTTGTGGCTTGTAAAGATGTTATAATTCCGCCTGCGCAGACGATTATTTCATTTGAAACTTCTTCTATTGCTTCAAAAATCTGAGGAGAATCAATATTTATCTCAACGATTTTAATTCCCGCTTTTGCTAGTGCGCGTGCGGTTTTTACCATTTTGTCCTTGTCTTTTCCGCGCAATACCGGGAAAACTTTTTGTTCTTTTAGTATCTCAATTAACCTGTCATTATAAATATATTTTTCCATACTACTATCCTTTTTTTTAAATTTATTATATCATAAAAAGGTTAAAGGGTTAAAAAGTTAAAAGGTTAAATATAAAATGAAAAATTGGATGCAAAGTATTAGAAATGGAGTATTTTATTTATATTCATCATTAATTTATTTGATGATATTTTTCATTGTGTGGTTTATTTCGCACTCTTTTCTGTTTCCGAATGTTTATAACTTTATGATAAAAGCGTTTTCTGCAACGACGTTTGGCAACCCTGAGACTGTAATTGTTGCGATTGATGACAAATCCATTGATGAGGTTCGTTGGCCGTGGAAACGAGAAATGTATGCCAAAATTTTGAACTATTTTTCTGAGTATACAGATATAGACGCCATTGCGCTTGATGCGGTTGTTAAAGGCTCCGATTTGCAAAATATTGAGTCAGACAGGGCATTTTATAACGCTGTTGCCGCTTTATCCGATAAATTAACGGCCGCATTCGTTCCGACTGTTCAGGACTATCCTCAAGATGTTGATGGGCAGATTTACGAACAATATTTTGACGAAAGATTTAAAATTAATATCGAGGATAAGCGTGTTAGAAAATCTGCGCCGATATACAAATCTTTGGCGGTTTTCCCGCAGGAATATTTCTTTTCGGTGAAGAATGTTGGCTCATCCGCAAATGGAATGCAGGGGGTTAATAAAACATTTACCAAAACATATTCATTAGTGAACATCGGTGGCAAACTTTATCCGTCTTTGGCATTAAGAACGTATCTTTTGGCTAATGGGACTGATAAGATTACGCTTTATGATGACAAAATTGTTGTTGAGAAAACCGGGCTCGAAATCCCGATAACAGATAGTAAGACTTTTGCAAGTAATATTCATTTTTATAGGTACTATTCGAGTACGATTTATTCTCACAAACAGTACAGCGCAATTGATATAATAAATTCTTACGACGCCTTAAAAAAGGGTCAAACGCCGGTTATTGCACCTGATGAATTTAGAGGAAAAACAGTATTTTTCGGGATGAATGCGCGCGGGGATGTCGTGGGGTTAGAAGATTCTGCGATGACTCCCGTTGGGGTGAATCATCCCGGTGTCGATATTCAAGCAAGTATTTATGATAACTTGGTTAATGGACAAATTGTTCACCGCCCATTGATTATTGCGGAAATTTTGATCGCGATGTTACTTTCAATTATAACAGTTATTTTGGTGATGAATTTTTCCTTCGTTGCGTCATTGTCGACAGTTGTGGGAATGATTTTGGGTTATTTGTTGATTAACGCTTTTGTTCTTTATCCGCGAGATATTGCGACCGATGCTGTTACTCCCGTTGTTATAATTCTTGCGACTTTGATTTTTGGCTATGCGTTTAGGTTTATTCTCGAAAATAAAAACAAGGAAAAAGTTAAAAATGCGATGGGCAAATATATCTCGCAAGATATTATGCGCAGCGTTGTCAAAAATATTGATGATATTCGTCTTGGAGGGAAAAAAGCAACGGTTACTGTATTGTTTGCCGACATCAGAGGCTTTACGTCGATGAGTGAAAAAATGACGGCGGAAGAAGTTTCTGTTATTTTGAACGAATATTTTTCAGCGATTGAGCCAATTATCACAAAGTATAACGGAGTAATTAATAAATTTATCGGGGATGCGGTTATGGCGATTTTTGGTGATCCGATAGAGGATGAACTTCATCCGATGAAAGCTGTGTTGTGCGCTAATGAAATGTTGAAATGCGTCAAAAAGTTACGTTATAAATGGATGGACGAAAATAAACCTGATATTGAAATCGGTATTGGGATAAATACGGGTGAGGCATTTGTCGGAAATATTGGTTCGGAAAAACGTCTGGAGTATACTGTTATTGGCGATACGGTAAATATTGCAAGCCGTATTGAGAGTTATAATAAAGTTTATAAAACACAGTTTTTAATCGGCTCGACGACTTATGAGTTTGTAAAAAACAGAGTCGATGTAATAAAAATCGGCGGTGTCACTATTCGCGGCAAAATGAAAAAAATGGATATTTATGAGATTTTACGTGTAAATGCCGGAGTGTGCGACGATAAAAATAATTAGGTTTTATAGTGGAAAATTTTGAGAAAATCAAACGCGCAATAGAGGTTGAAGTCAAGCACCGATATATTGATATCAGGGGGCAAAGTCAGACTTTTTCGCAATTTATCAAGAGTGAGGCTCAAAGGATTTTTAAATCTTCCGGCAAAAATCCGCGTTGGGGCGTTATTATGGAAACTTTTGCCGCATATAAGTGTTATGATGTCAATGATAGGCGAAAAGCCATTGAACGCCTTGTCAGAGTTATAAAACTTACTCTTGATGAAGAGAAGGCGACAACGACGATTGGTGAAAAAGGCGAACAACGTCTTGAGGCACCGGATAAAGTCGATGTTACTTATGTTAAAGGAGTTGGACCTAAGGTTGCGTACTATCTGAACAAGCTTGGAATTTATACGGCGCTTGATTTGATTACGTATTTCCCTCGCAAGCACATTGATTACTCGTCGCGAACTCTAATTAAAAAACTCCGAGAAGGCGAAACTACGACGATATTTGGGTACGTAAAATCGGTTTCGTCTTTTAATACGAAAAACAATCTATCGGTCACAAAAGTCAGGATTCAGGATGAGAGCGGAAGTTTGGAGCTGTCTTTTTTTCAGGCGAAGGCTACGCGTGTTATGCAGGAGCGAATTAAGGCACAATTTCCTGTTAATTCGGGGATTATGGTGTCCGGCGTCGTTAAAAGAAACAGTTATTCGCACCAATTAACAATTGAAAAGCCGTCGTATTCAATTATGGTCGGCGAGTTTTTGGATGGAAGTTCTAATCTTAATCTTGGACGAATTGTGCCGATTTATGCCGTCTGTGACGGGTTGAATATTAAAACTTTGCGTCGGGCAATTTTTAACGCTATTGAGATGTATAACGATTATATCGTGGATGTCTTGCCGGATTTTATCAGGGCAAAACATGGTATTTTGTCTAAAAAAATTGCGGTTAAGCAAATTCATTTCCCCGAAACGATGGAAATTCTTGAACAGTCTCGGTTTTCGCTTGTGTTTGAAGAACTTTTTCTTATTCAACTACGTCTTGCAAAAGCTCGTCAGGAAAACACCGAAAATAATATTTGCCCGGCGTTAAAAGTCGGAACGGATGGGCTTGTTCAACAATTTATCAAACAATTGCCGTTTGAACTTACCAATGGGCAGAAAAAAGCGGTTAATGAAATTCTTAATGACTTGAATAGTGAAAAGCCGATGGCGCGACTTTTGCAAGGAGATGTCGGAAGCGGAAAAACCGTTGTTGCAACGATTATGTTACTTGCCGGGGTTGAGAATAATTACCAAGGTGCAATTATGGCGCCAACGGAAATTCTGGCGCAGCAACATTACAATAATCTTGTTCGGTGGTTAACGCCGATGGGGATTAACGTCGGGTTGTTTTTGGGCAGTCATGGGAAAAAAGTTCGAACGGCTTTTGAGACGGATTTGCGTAACGGCCAAACTCATATCGCGGTGGGGACACATGCACTCATTCAAGAAAATGTTGAATTTGCAAACCTTGGAGCGATTGTTGTGGATGAACAACATCGTTTTGGGGTTAAACAACGTAATACTTTAAGAAAAAAATCACAAAATCCTCAGGTCTTGACGATGACAGCGACACCTATTCCGCGAACTTTGGCTTTAACAGTCCACGGGGATTTGGATTTGACAATAATTGATGAACTTCCAAAGGGGCGAAAACCGATTGAAACTCACCTTGTGTCGTCGCACAAATTAACCTATAAACTTATTCGCGAAGAAGTAGAAAAAGGACGACAGGCTTACATTGTTTATCCATTGATTGAGGAAAGTGAAACTTTATCGGCTAAGGCTGCGACCATCGAGGCGGAACGTTTGCAGGCGGAAGTTTTTTCGGATTTACGCATAGGGCTTTTGCACGGAAAATTGAAAAATGCGGAAAAAGAACAGGTTATGGCTGACTTCAAAGACAAAAAATATGATATTCTTGTCTGTACTACGGTTGTTGAAGTCGGGGTTGATGTTCCTAATGCCACGGTGATTTTAATTGAGAATGCCGAACGTTTTGGACTTTCCCAGCTGCATCAATTGCGTGGGCGCGTCGGCCGGAGCGACTTGCAGTCTTATTGCATACTATTTTCTAACACCCAAAGTCAAGAAACTCGTGAACGCCTCAAAATTATGACCGAAACAAACGACGGTTTTGTCATTGCAGAAAAAGACCTTGAACTGAGAGGTCCCGGAGAGTTTCTCGGTACAAGGCAAAGTGGCATCCCTGATTTGATTATTTCTGATATTGTGAGAGATGCTAAGATTTTAGAAATTGCGAGGAATGAAGCTATCACATTTGTAAACACACAAATGTTCGAGAATTATCCGTTACTTAAAAACGTAACGAGTTTTAGAATTTATAATGATTTTTTAACCAGTTGAAACCTTTTACTTTCTAGTTTGGCCTTTGCGTGGCTATATTTACGCTGCCCAAGTGTTTGGTTGTTGAGTTAGGGTGCCGAACTGAGTGTAGTTGTTCGGGTTGAAGGTGTAGAAATTACCGTCGTTGTATTGTTGGCCTAAGTTGTTTTGCCAAGTTTGGTTTTGCCAAGTTGCGCTGTTTGATGAAACGGTTGTACCTGTTGGCGCAAAACTTGTTGACTTTTGAGTTGTAAAGTTGAAATTTTGCGGTGTATAAGTGGTACCGGCAGGGCCAAAACCTGATGAACTTTGAGCGTCAGTGCCGAAATTTGTCGTGTAACCGTTGCCGACGTTTATTTCTTGAAGTTTTTTCAAACGTGCTTCTGCGGCCTGTTGTTCAAGTTCGGCTTTACGTTGTCTTTTGGTGGCTTCGGTTTCTACGTAGTTGTCCAAAGATGCGATTTTCTTTTCGAACTCTTTTTGTTCTTTTTCATCTTCGCTAATTTGGATATATTGCCAAAGCGGGTTACCGTTTTCGTCGTACGCTTGTTCGCCGTTTTCGTCAACGATGGCTTCTTTAAATTGAGCTGTGTGTTCGTAAATTGTTTCGATATCACCTTTGTCGATTGCTTGTGAAACTTTTTTGTTTTGCGCTTCAGTCGCTTCTTCTTGGGCTTCTTCTGCGATTGATTTGTTGATACCCGGAATGTTGTCCGCAAGTTTTGAACCTGCCCAGTAACCGACAAATGAACCCACAATGCCGCCGATTGCGGCGCCTACGCCCGGAATCGGGATTAAAAGTTGGCCGATAGCTGCGCCGGCCCATTGACCTACCGCGCTGCCGCCGATTTCGCAAGTGAGTCTTCCGGCTGAACGTAAGGCTTGTTTGCCGACATTTGACCAGCCTTCACCTTTGTCTTTGCCAACTTGGTATGCGCTGATACAGTCTATACCGGCTGTAAGTGCACTTAGGGCTATACATAATGCGCCACCTATTTTACCGGCGCCTCTGCTGAATTTGCGCATTCCTTTTGAGGCTGCCATAAGTTTTTTTGTGCCGGATGAAATTTTAGCACCTGTTTTAGCTCTGAAACCTACGCCGGCTTTGCCCTTAGATTTTGAGCGAATCCATTTGTTTTCGCTGTATCTTGCTTCCGCAAAATTATTATGTAAGCGGGCAATTTCGCCTTTTGGAAGTGTGCCTGTTTTTAATTGGGCTTGTGCAGCTTTGAACTCATTCAATAATGTGCCGTATAATTCGTTGTATTTTGCAACATTTTTGAGTTTTGCAGCTTCTTGAGTTGGTAAATGTTTCAAAAGACTTTTATATGTCTTGAAAGTTTCAGAATTCTTCTTGCCAATTATGTTTTTAAACTCTTTTGTATCTTTAGCTTTACAAAGCTTTTCGAATAGTTCTTTTTCAGCTTGGGTGAAAGCTCTGCCATTGCTGTTCTGTTGGGGTATTTGGGGGGTATTGTTGGCGATTAAGCTTTCAAGTTTTGCGGTTTTAGAGTTTACAAACTCCAAATCCCAATAACTAACAGGGTGTCTTGCAGCATTCCACGCGGATCTTGCTCCGTCTTTGTATGCGTTTTTGAAATTAGTCCAAGAACGGTTACCGATTGCTTGGCCGATTTGTTTTTTGTGTGACCAAATTGGCATTGCAACCCCAAAACCTAACATACCTTTTTCAAGGCCGGTTTCGCAGAAACCAAAACTTGGTTTTTCGCCGTCTGCAGTGTAGCCGTTTGCCAAATAATTTGAGGCAATATAATTCTGTTTAAGTGTTAAAGTGTCAACTTTTCCCATTCTCGTGTTCCCAAAATTTATAAATATTCCCGTGTATTTATATAAAGAAATTAATCGTGTAAAAATTGCGTCTCTGTTAAGAAATGTTAATGTGATGGGTGAGGCAACAATTATTCGACTTAAAGATTAATAAGGCGGGCAATTTTATTTTGTTTTAAAACTCGTAAAATGATAATATCAGAAAGTGGGGTTATTATGAGTACATCAATTTATAGGGCGCCTATTTGCCAGATGAAAGCGTTTAAAAATTTGTTTATAGAGTTGACGGCTAAAAATTGTAATATGCGTTGCAGGCATTGTTTTATTGATTTTCCGTTGAGTAAAAATGTCAAAGATTTTATCCATATAAATACGGTTAGAGAAAACCTGTTGCTTGTGAAAGATATGGGCTTAGAATGTATTTATCTGACCGGGGCTGAGCCTATGACGCACCCGGATTTTAACAGTATTTTAAGAACGTGTTTGAAGGTTACCAATGTTTGTATTATAACGAACGGTTCGTTTATTAATGAAAAAAAGGCGCGGTTTCTTAAAAGTGTTGAAGAAGAAAGTTCTCACGAAATAATTGTCAAATTGAGTCTGGCGCATTATGATGAATTGAAAAATGATGACGTTCGCTCCAGAGGTGCATACCGACAAACGCTTTTGGCTCTTAAATCCCTTGCTAAATATGGGTTTAGGCCTATAATTACGGTTACAAACTTTTATAATGAAGATGAAAAATTGTTGAGGCAAAGAGTTGAGGAATTGTGCCGTCGAGTAGATTATCAGGTTTTAAAATCGCATATAAAAATCACAAATTATGTTGATAAAAACAGTTGTAATAATGGCGATTTTGGCGAATTGCAAAGCTTGGACTGTGAATTCGGCAGGATTTTAACGATAAATGGTATTTATGTTTGCCCGTTTTTGGCGAATGATCATCGTGGAAGATGTGGGGCTAATTTGGGTGATTTTTCGCAAAAGGTTGTTTTAGAATCTAATTTTTGTGAAAATTGCACAAAAAATCCCGAAATGTTTTTCGGGATTGATTTCAACGATTTGTTTTAAAATTCCAAATCAATATTGAGATCTGCATCAGGCTCAACTTCTACGTTTACGTCGACCGTTGAGTCTGGTGATTTGCTCGGAGTCGGTGGAACTTCACGATTTTCGTTGGCGCTTTTGTCGCGCTCTGCATATAGGCTGAGATTCATTTTTACATTCAAAATTGATTTATCTTTTTTGTACGGATTAACTTCTACGGATTGGATGTCGAGGAAGTGTTCGTGCTTGTATAGATCTTTCAAAAAACTTTGGAATTTCATATAAGTTGCAAAGAGTTCCATCTCCATATTGCAGACGCTGTATGAATCTTTCATCTCTTTGTAGAAGATGTCTTCGGCAGGATCGTAATTGTAATTTACTTTGTACATCTTGATGCCGTAGTATTTTATAAGGTCGTTAATCTCTTTGATTTCTCCGGCAATGATGTCGGCAGTTGAGTTTCCGATATTTTTCACATTTTTGTAAATAGATTTAACTTCGATGCCGGACATGCTCATTTCTTCGCGCTTAGCTTTATTTTGTTTGGCTGTTTCAAGCTCTTGTTGCATTGTTGCCAGTTTAGCTTGAGTTTCTGTATGTTTGCGTTTGTTGCCGAAATAGTTTGCTGTTTGTGGAATAATTTGCGTTAACAAGATTAACGACACCAAAAGCGCTACGCCCAAAATGATAAGCGAAACTTTGAACATTTCTAAATATTTTTTGATTAATTCTTTATCCATTATTTAACTGTCCTTATTTTTTCTTTTTGGATTTGTTTTTAGACTTTTTGCCGCCTTCTTCGTCTTCTTCAGCTTCCGGCGGATAGCTGTCGTCGTTAGTTATGACAAAATCGTAGTATTTTGCTTCGGCAACAGCGGCATCTTCTTCTGAGGTGTTGTTCATCGCCAGGTTTTTCAATTGAAGTTTGCTGTTAGGAAGGGTGTTGTTGATGTTTTTGTAAAACTCGTTGATATCATCAATACTTCCGCTAACGCCGGCGATAATGATTTTGTCTTTGCTGTGTACTTTGTAGTATGTAATCCAAAGTTTTCTAGGGATAACTTCGCCGATTGTGATGTATGAGATTAATTTTGTTCTGTTGTTAGCCAAAACATTTTTTATCTCGTCAGCAGGGACAAATTTTGCGCTGCTTCCGTTGTCATTAATTGCCGCGATTTCACTTTCCAGCTCTGTAATTTGAGTTTCCAGCGTGCTGATTTTTTCGGCAAACGGTTTGTTCAATATCGGCATAATTATCAGGAACGGCAAGAGTATTACTAACAATACTCCGGCAGCGATTGCTGAATAAACTTGTGCTTGACTTGGCGTTATTTCAAAAACGCGGTCTGCTATCGCAAAGCGAACGATTTCGTTGCTGTAATTGACTTTTGGTGTAACTTTGAGGAAGTCAAATTTCGCGATTACAGGATATTTTACCCCTTGTAACATCCCGATAGTTTTTAGGGATGGTTTGAGTTTGTATCTTTGATCAACTGTCGGTGCAAGTGGTAAAAATTCTTCTCTTCTGTACAAGTTGTCGTCGATGTGAATTATGTGTTGATAATTTAGTGAGCCGGTTGAAGTTAGTGAAGACACAAGTTCTTCCGCGTTTACCTGGTCACTTTCTGAGACAACAACAAGCGAGTTTGCCGGGAACCCAAGGAGTGTGAGTTCGGCGGTTGCTGCGATAGAGTTGTAAATATCATCTGCGCGTTCTTCCATCAGTGGCATGTCTTCTTGAACGAAATCAACAATTCTGTTTGCGACCATTGAGAATATTGCGTAGCCACCGTTATTGACGACCATTAAGTTCCAACTTTGTTCCGGCTGGAGTTGTCTTTCGACAAGGTTTGTTCTTGCCAAACCATTCAAAATTGTCGTGTATGATGTTTGAATATCAATAACTTTTGCGCCGATTTCTTTGAGTAATTCTGTTATTTTAGATAAAATGTTATCTTGTAGAGCGCAGTAGAAAATGTTTCTCATTCCGGCATTTTTACCGGTTGAAAAATCTTTCCAGTCAAAAATAGGAGTATAGCGTGAGAAAACGTAAGAACTTTCAATTTCTGCAAGGATTGATTGCCCGATTGCCGGATCTTCCAGCATTGTTGGCAATTCACGAGATCCGAGTAATACCGTCGGAAGGTTAAGAACAACGTTGCAAGATGTTTTTAGCCCAAGCTCTGTTAATAAGTCGACGAAGACTTCTCTGAATTTTTCCAAATCGGTAAGTTCTTTTGTGCTGTCGTCATAAGGTACAGCTTTGCAGGCGTATTTTGTAATATGACCTGATATTTCATCGACTTGAAAAACTTCCATGCCAACAGGTTGGCTCACGGAAAGATAAACTTTTTCCTTTTTTCCAATTCCAAAATTTTCTAGTAAATTCTCTAAACTCATAATTTTTGACTCTCCACTTTATATTGTAAAATAAATTTTTAAAAAATCAAAGTTTATACAATAAATTTACATTGAATGTATGAGATTTTATAAAAAATTTATAAAGGAGTTGGCTAAATTTCTGTTTTTATAATAAAATGGTGTAATAAGTACACAAATCATAGGAGTTCTTTTGCATGCGAGAACTTATTGAAAAAATAAATATCTTAAAAAAAGAAAAAAATGCTGTAGTTTTAGCGCATTGTTATCAAAATGTTGAAATAGACGAAGTTGCGGATTTTGTTGGAGATTCTTTGTATTTAAGCCAACAGGCGGCAAAGACTGATGCGGATATGATTATTTTTGCAGGGGTATATTTTATGGCTCAAACGGCTAAAATGCTTTCGCCTGATAAAAAAGTTTTATTGCCGCGTATGGAATCAGGTTGTTTGATGGCTGATATGATTAATTTGCAACAACTTAGAGAATTCAAGGCGAAACACCCTGGAATTCCGGCTGTTTGTTATATAAATTCAACCGCTGAGGTTAAATCCGAATGCGATATGTGCGTAACAAGTTCTAATGCTCTGCGTGTTGTTAAGAGTATGGGCGTGGATAAAGTTTTGTTCTTGCCTGATACATATTTGGGCAAATGGGTGGAATCTCAACTCGATGGGGTTGAGGTTATTACGTTCCCTGGTTTTTGTCCTACGCACTTGAGGATTAAGCCCGAAGATATAATCGAGGCGCGTGAAAAATACCCTAATGCAAAAATTCTTGCTCATCCTGAGTGCCATCAATCCGTCACTGCGTTGGCTGATTTTGTCGGAAGTACTACCGAAATTATGGATTTTGCAAGAAGATGTGAGGCGAAAACATTCGTTATTGCAACGGAAAAAGGCGTTGTTGACAGGCTTAAACGTGATTTGCCGACAAAAGAATTTATTTTGATTAAGGATAACATTATTTGCCCTAATATGAAATGGCATACATTGAATGATATCTATAATGCTTTGGTTCTTGAACGGCACGAAATAACAGTTGATGAACAAATTTCGCAAAAAGCGGTTCAATGTATAAACAAAATGCTTGAGGTTTCAAAACCATGTCAGAAGATATAATTTATGGCAAAAATTCTGTTACAGAAGCTCTTATTTCTGAAACAAGGGAAATTAATAAAATTTTGATATCCAAAACAATCCACACGGATGCAAAGTTAAATCGAATTAAAGACTTGGCGCGTGAAAAAGGTATAGTTTTCCAGTTTGTTGGCAAAGATAAGTTTCAGCCTTATGCAGAGTTAAACCATCAAGGAGTAATCGCTCTTGTTTCTCCGATTGAGTATATGGAATTGGATGATTTTCTTGCGCAGCCTCACCAGAGTTCATCAGTCGTAATACTTGATGGGGTTGAAGATGTTCACAATCTTGGGGCAATTATAAGAACTTGTGTTTGCGCCGGGGTTGAAGCCATTATTATTCCGTCGCGCAGAAATGTTCAGGTCAATTCTGTTGTGGAAAAAATCAGTGCGGGTGCGGTTAATCATATCCCAATTATAAAAGTAAACAGTTTGATTAACGCGGTTCAAAAAATGAAAGAATCCGACTGGTGGATAATTGCAACGGATGCTTGTGCGAAGGATAATTATTTTGATGTAGATTACAATAACATGAATTTTGCAATAATAATGGGGGCTGAACACGCAGGTGTATCAAAATCCTTGCTCAAGGCGTCCGACTATGTGGTAAAAATTCCGATGCTAAAGGATTTTAATTCGCTTAATGTTTCAAACGCGCTTAGTGCAATAATTTTTGAAACAGTTAGGCAAAAATTGAAAAAATAATTTCAATATGAAGTGAAATTTTTACTTTTATTGTAAATCTGCCTTGAGAGGGTAAAACGGAGAGAGAATAATGAAAAAAGAACTTGAAAAATTTCAATTTAGCACAGAAGAAATTTCAGACGAGCATGTCGATTTTATACAACTGGAAGAACAAAGTCTTGAGCAAGACTCTTCCGATGATGTTCTGGAAAGTGTTGAACAAAAATCCACAGAAAGTTTTTTCAGTGCGCAATCTGACGATGGCGTAAAAATTTATCTTCGTCAAATCGGGAAAATTCCGTTGTTGACTTCTCAAGATGAACTTGATTTGGCCAAGAAAATTCAAGAAAAAAATGACAAGTTTTCAAAAAATATATTGGTAAATGCGAATTTGCGTCTTGTTGTAAGTATCGCCAAAAAGTATATTGGGCGTGGGCTTTCGTTTCTTGATTTAATCCAAGAAGGCAATGTTGGCTTGATGAAGGCGGCTGATAGGTTTGACTATACAAAGGGATATAAATTTTCGACCTACGCGACTTGGTGGATTCAACAGGCGATAACCCGCGCAATTGCGGATAAAGCGCGACTTATTAGGCTACCTATTCACATGATAGAATCTCTCAGTCGAATTCGTCGTGTAACGCTTGATTTGACGACAGAATTAGGTCATACTCCGACAAAGCAAGAAATCGCGCACCGTCTGGGCATCACAGAGAGCAAGTTGGCTGAAATAATAAAATCTGCCCAAAGTACAATCAGTATGGACACCCCGGCAACTTCATCCAAAGATGAGAACTCTAAAATCGCAGATTTTATTGTTGATGAAGTTTCGGTTGCACCTGATAGTGTTGTTACCCAAGAAAATTTGTTTGTTGACATAAAAAAAATGTTAAGTGTTTTGAGCCCGAAAGAACGTGATGTTTTGATTATGCGCTTTGGTATTGACAATAATGGTGTCCACAAGACTCTTGATGAAATCGGAAATCAGTACGGAGTTTCGCGCGAACGTGTGCGTCAAATTGAAAACCGTGCAATTGCAAAATTGAAAAAATATTGTAAAAACAAAGAACTAACCCCGGATCTGAAAAACTATTTCGGGGGATAGGGTTTTCGCCTTAGGCTGGTTAAAAGGTTCGTTAAGCCGCATTGCGGCGAGTTAAAGGGTTAAAAAGTTAAAAGGTTAAACGGGGTTAACGTAATAAACAATGGTGTAATCGTAGCGTTTTATTACTGTTTATTTACCATAATCCCTTTTAACTATTGTCTTGCTCGACTCGCAGGTTTCAGCATTGCAAACTCATGTCCAGCCAAATGTGGATGTGCCTCAGGCACCTCGCTCGCGCTTAACTCATTAACTTTCGCTCCCCTCTTGACAAATTAAGAAAATACGGTATCATGATAATATATTAAATGAAAATGAAAGTATAAAAAGTTCAATAGGGGGGGGGGGCGCCTCAAAGTCCTTGCTATAATTGGCGTTCAGGCTCATGTTTTGCCAAAACCTCCGACCCTTGCGAATACATATTTTCTAACACCACTTGAAAAACACAAGAAAATATGGTAAAATACATGTATAAGAATAATCGGAGGTAAACATGAGTAAAAATCTTGGATTTACGATGGCTGAAATATTGCTGTCATTGACTATTATCGGCGTTGTCGCCGCGATTACTCTGCCGTCACTAATGGCAAACATTAACGAACGAACTTGGAACACTCAACGAAAAGCACTTTACGCACGTATGTCCCAGGCCATCGCAATGATGCCACAATTGAACGGTTACGGCGAATATGAAGGCACAAACACTGACGGCTCAGTTACAACAACAAAAGACACGGCAGCGGAAGCGTTCTTGACCGAGGGACTTTCAAAAGTTTTAAAAATCAACAACATTTGCGACGCAGCGCACCTAGCTGATTGTGGCGTCGTAGCAAGTTATACAAACCTAGCGGGCTCAACAAAATCTTGGCCAACGAAATTGAGCGAATTGAACAGTATGTTTACAAGCATTTATGAAACAACGTCGGGTTCTAAACACGCTAATCCGCAAAAGAATATTGACACTTCCGCCGTAGCATTTGAAACGCAAAATGGTGAAACAATTGCACTCTATTACAACCCTTATTGTACGGCAGATTTTGGTGACAATACATCGCATTACAGTCAACCAAAGATGTGCGCAAACTTTATTTATGATTTAAACGGAAATAAAGGACCTAATGCAGTCGGTAAAGATATTGGTTTTATAACGGCACTGTATCCAACTGACTCGAGTATAGTTGCACCAATTTCTTCTACAACTAATGCCGCGAGTGGTGCGTTGATAGCACAGACGATAGCAAGTGCTGCTTGTTCAGCTCAAGATTCAGAGTCTCGCTTACCCAATCGTGATGAATTAAGTTCAATGTTTTACAACAAAGAACTTCTTGGTATTGCGTCTGGTGACTTTTGGTCTGGTTCGCTTATATCTTCCGGAGAAACAGGTACTGCTTGGTCTCAGGGTTTTCGTGCAGGTAGTCGCTACTTACGTATTCGGTCTGATTCATACTACGTACGTTGTGTCAAGCGTTAAAAAAAATTGTCATTTAATCCGTATTATGGTGGCAGAGGTAAAAACCTCTGCCTTTTGTTACATAACTTTACAATGCGCAACGCAAAAGGCAATTTTTGTTTCGCAAAAAACTTTATATAAGTGTAAAAGGTTACAAAGGTTAGTTTAAAAAATTATTGGTAGGTGATTGTTATGTGTCTCTTTCTGATACTGACGAGAAAGTTCCAACTCATACGTCTCAAGTATGATGTGAACTCAAAAATCATGAATATCACAAGAAAGATTGGCGATCTTCAGAGATATGCATCCAATATTGCGGACGGCAAAATCTCAATGAAGGAGATGACAGATGTACCGGCAAAACTTTTCGGACGACAATCAATCTTCCAACAATATGCCCATCACAGGTCACTGCACATGGTTAACTGGCAAATGGCAACGATGGGGCCAATGATAGCAATGCAAATGCAAAATATGAATCCTCAGTTTGCAGGATTATATCAACAGAATATGTTTATGAATTTATATAAAGAAGCCCGAATTCAAGCGGCGGAAGAAGAAAAGAAACTTCTCAACGAACAAGAAAAAGAACTTGTTGCAGAGAAGGAAAAACTTCAAGCGTTAGCGCAAGAGTACGACGTAGAACTTAAAGGCTTGCGTGAAGCTGAGCCAAGGGCTTACGAAATCGTTAAACCGACATTAGCGTAAGGTGTGTGTGTAAACGAACGTGAAGTTGTGTAGTTTGCTAAATTTTATTCCTATTTATATAAGATAAAATCTTATCCTATCCTTAACTAACCATTTTTAGTCAAGAAACTCGTTTCTTGACTTTTTTATTGGTTTAAGTCAATAAGTGAATAGGTGGGGCTAAGTCAATAAGTGAATAAGCGAATAAGTAAATATGAAGTGGTCCCCAAAACCTGGACACAAATTAAGCAGCCAATAAAAAATCTCTGTATCTGCACGGAGACAGTTTATTTTTGTTCCACTGTGG
>JAZUCM010000037.1:0-5989 GCA_045639085.1 Candidatus Gastranaerophilus bacterium | reverse complement strand
CGCGCTCACATTCGTTCGCTCGCAATGACGCAGAGCGTTGGATTTACCATGGCGGAAATATTGCTTTCCCTCACAATCATCGGCGTTGTCGCCGCGATTACATTGCCAAGCTTGATGGCTAACATTAATGAGCGAACTTGGACCACGCAGCGAAAAGCTTTGTACGCTCGCATGTCTCAGGCAATCGCGATGATGCCACAGTTGAATGGTTACGGTGAATACGAAGGCACGAACACGGATGGCTCTGTTACGGCAACAAAAGACACTGCGGCTGAGGCCTTCCTCACTGAAGGTTTGAGCAAAGTTTTAAAAATCAACAATATTTGCGACGCGGATCACCTTGCTGATTGTGGTATTGCGGTGTCTTACACAAACTTGGTGGGTTCTACAAAATCTTGGCCAACGAAGTTGAGTGAATTGAATCCTTTATTCACGGGTTCTTATGTGACAACTTCAAGTAATACTCTTAGAAATCCGCAAAATAATATTGATACTAAAGCTGCGGCTTTTGAAACTCAAAATGGTGAATCTTTAGCAGTCTACTATAATCCGCGATGTGTACATTCTGAGCAACCTCCATCACACGCATACGGTTGGCACTTTGTTCAACCTAAAATGTGTGCTAATTTTATTTATGATTTGAATGGTAATAAAGGACCTAATACCGTTGGGAAGGATATAGGGTTTGTTACTGCATTGTATAATGATGGTGCCAGTGTTGTAGCTCCTGTGCCATTATCGGTTGATGCAAGTACTTCGGCGATTGAATGGGTAGCTGCTAGTGCGGCTTGTACAGCGCAAGATGTTAATAGTCGGTTGCCTAATAATGACGAATTGTCTTCAATGTTTTATAATAAAGCGCTTATTGGTATGGGAATGTCGGGTGGTACTGATATTTTTTGGTCTGGTGAAACTGCCCCTATTTCTCTTTCAGAAACGGGTGTACCTGTGGCTTGGCGTTTAGTATTTGCGGCAGGGGCACTCGCGACAGAGCAAAGAACTACTAAGCGTTACGTTCGATGTATTAAGCGCTAGATTGTAAATAAAAAATGCGGGTGAAACTCACCCGCATTTGATTTTATGTATAAACCTACATTTTTTCCGGGGCGGCGACGCCTAGGATGTCTTCCATCGCGTTGCGAAGGACGGTTTTTACTGCCCATACTAGTGCAACTCGTGATTTCATCAGGGCTTTATCTTCGCAGATAACTCGGTTTGCCGTGTAGAATGAGTGGAATTCGCTTGCTAATTCTTGGACATAGCGGCAAATTGTGTAGACTTGACGAGTTTGTGCTGATGTTTTGATAACATTTTTGTACTCTTCAAGTTTTAGAAGAAGAGTTTTTGCGGTATCAAGCGTCGGTTCAACAATTTCCGGGGTGAAGTTGTTGATAAGTTCGTCGAGTTCGGCTTGGGTCAACGGTGCCGGTGTTTTTTCGCCTGTTTCGGTGTTGAGTTTTTCGCTTGTAAGGTTTCTCATGATTGAACAAGCACGAGCGTGTGCGTATTGAACGTAGAACACAGGGTTTTCGTCGGAGTTGGTTTTGGCAAGTTCGATGTCAAAGTCAAGGGTTGTGTCGATGTTTCTCATTGCCATCCAAAAACGTGTTGCGTCAACGCCCACTTCGTCGATTAGTTCGTCAAGGGTAACCATGTTTTTGCGTTTGCCCATGCGGACTTCTTCGCCGTTGATTACGAGGTTTACAAGTTGGCCCAAAAGGACTTCGAGTTTGTTAGGGTCGTAGCCAAGGGCTTCGATTGAGGCTTTAACGCGCGCGACATATCCGTGGTGATCGGCGCCCCAGATGTTGATAAGTCTGTCGTAGCCGCGTTCCAGTTTGTCAATGTGATATGCAATATCGGCTGTCAGATAGGTGTTTGAACCGTCAGCTTTTTTGATAACACGGTCTTGATCATCGCCGTAGTCAGAGGATTTGAACCAGTCTGCACCTTCTTTTTGATAAATTTTGCCACTGGCTTTTAGTTTATTGACGCATTCTTCTACTTTGCCTGATTGGTGAAGTTCGAGTTCGGAGTAGAAGTTGTCAAAATTGACTCGGAAGTTTTCGAGAAGTTCTTTTTGAACGGCTTCCATTTCTTTTTTTGCGTAATCTGATAGGATTTTAACGTCATCGGTTGGGGCGTGTTCTTTGAGGAATTTTTTTGCAACCGGGATTAAGTATTCGCCCGGGTAGAAGTTTTTGCGTTCAATTTCATCAGTTGGGAAATCTACATTTTCGCCGAGTTCTTGTTTGATTCGGATGGCTAAAGAGTTGCCGAGTTTTTGGATTTGCGAGCCGGCATCGTTGATGTAGAATTCTTGATAAACTTCGTGTCCGTAGAATTTTAATAGGTTTGCCAGAACGCTGCCCATAGACGCCCAGCGGCCGTGACCGATGTGGAACGGGCCGGTAGGGTTTGCGGAAACGTATTCGAGTAAGATTTTTTCGCATTCAACATTTTCAGGTTTGCCGAAATTTTCTTTTTTAGAAAAAATTTCAGCAACAAGATTTTTTAATAAATTTTGGCCGCATTTAAAGTTAATAAACCCGCCAATAACGGAATATTGGTTGTCTGAGTCGTCGAGTTCTTCTATAATCGCGTTTGCAATCATTGGCGGTGCTATTTTGGCACTGCGCGCGAGGGACGAAACGTTGAGAGCGTAATCGCCGAAATCCGTGTTTTTCGGACGCTCAACGGCGAGTGTGCCATTTATATATTCTTGCATTGCGCCGAGTTTGCCGGCTTTAATCGCGGAATGAATCGCGGCTTCAATTTGATTTAAAAAATAATCTTTTATCATAAAACTTCTCCATAAAATCGTGCTATGGAAAAATTATACAATAAACATGGGGAAAATGCTTTTCTTATTATAATACGTAACAAATTGTGGGAATTTTATTTCTCCCACTTGAAATGTTTCCCACAATATGTTATAATGTAAATAAAACGGAGGTCTATTATGGCAGCAAATTCTAAAAGTTTAAGACTTGATTCAAAAAGGCGTATTACGTTGGGTAAATTGGCGGCAAAAGAAGTTACATCTTACAATTATGAGGTCAAAGATAATGGCGTAATCGTTTTGTATCCTAATGTTGAAATTCCGGCTGAAGAGTTATGGTTATATCAAAATAAAGAGGCATTGGCGTCCGTGTTGCAAGGCTTAGAAGAGATTAAGGCCGGGAAATTGGTTGAGTTGGAAGATGATTTTTGGGATGGTATAGAGGCAGATGTATAAGTTGTTATATTCAATTGAGGCTCGTAAACAATTGGAGTCGTTAAAAAGGCGTGGCGTTATTTTGAAGTTGAGAAAGATAAAAGCGACATTGGATAAATTGCAAGAAAATCCTAGGCATCCCGGATTGCATACGCATAAGTACCAGTCTTTGGAATATGATGATTGCGATGTCTTTCAATCTTATGTTGAAAACCGCACACCCGGTGCATACCGTGTGTTTTGGTGTTACGGGCCGGAAAAAGAACAGATTACGATAATTGCGATTACGCCTCATCCATAGTGTTGTGGGTTAGGGAATTTTAATTTTCACTTAAAACTTCTGCGTATTTAGGGTTGACGGCGAGCCATTTGAAGTTTTGGGTTTCAGTTTCCGGGATGTCTAGGACGTAAGTTCCGCCGTATCTGCCGCGTGAAGATGTTAGGTAACCTTCTTCTGCTAGGTTTAAAAATGCTTTTCGGATTGTGTTCGGGCTAAGATTGAGTTCTTTGGCAAACTCACTGATTGGTGGGAGTTTGTCGCCAACAGAGTAGTTTTGCGCGATAATTTTTTTGATGTGATTTTGTGTTTTTTCGTAGAAATAAACTGCGGCGTCTGCTGCGGGTGCAAAAATAGATGTTTCTTTTGGTTGGTTAAGAGATTGTTTTTCGTTTGGCATTTTCATAATTATTGTACCGTATTGACCCCTTCTTGTCATTAAAATTCCTTCATCTGTAAGTATTTTAAACGCTGCGTGAACGGTGCTCATGCTGGCTTGCAATTTTTGCGAGAATTCGGCATGCGAGCTGATTCTGTCGCCTGTTTTATGGTTTTCGGTTATGTATTTTTTTAAGTCTTGAGCAACTTTTTCGACCAGGGTTTCGTGTCCCGGAGTTGAATTTTCGGTTGAAAAATCGTTTGAAATTAAAAACCATCCTGTTTGTTCGTCGGAATTTTTGAAGTTGTGTTTGAGAATACCTTGCGTGCAAAGGTTTTCAAGCGCGAGACGAACCGTGTTCATTGGGTGATTAAGTTCTTGGGCGATGTGTTTTGCAGAAGAAATGTTGTCGCCGATTTGAAAATTGTTTTCTTTTATATAGTTTTTGATTTTCGAAATTATTATATCGCGCTTGGACGTTGATTTTTTGCTAAACATTGCGGGGGTGTTTTTGTCGCGAACTATGGTGCCGATGCACGGTTTGGCTTCGATAAATCCATTGTCTTCGACGTATTTAAGCGCGTTTTGAACTGTTCCGATACTGACGCCTAAGCGGTATGCAAAATCACCTTTTGCGGGAAGAAGTTGGCCCGGGCGGATTGAATTTGTGCTTAATAGAGCTTCAATACGACTGATTAACCATTTGCCGATGGCCGATGCTTTTGATTCTGATATATTTTTTAATTCGGGCATTTCTGTTGTAAATTCATCAATGTGAACTTGCTCGAGATTATTTTTAACGGTAAAATTTTTTGATATGTTCATACTAACCTTTTATTTTTTAATAATACATAAATTTAAAAAAATATCAAGGGTTTTTTTGTTAGTTTGTGAAGTAATTTGAAGAAAAATTTTAAAAACCTTTTAGTTTAAAACTTTTTCGCGTAGTTTTTTTAGCCCGGCACCATAGAAATATTTTAATTGTTCCGGAAAGTTGCTTTCGATGTCTATTAAATACATACTGTGCGTGATGTAAGATTTTATCAGGTAGACTATGTCTGGGTTTTGGGTCCAGATGAGTTCGATGTCGCCGGAATTTGGGTTTGGCTTTAGCGCGCCGTAAATCCCTTCTGAACTGTCAACGACTAGCAATATTGTTTTAGTTGGGGTTTTGTTATCCAGAACGGACATTGGTGACTGGGCAAAAATTCGGCCAAAAGTTGGTGAAAAGTTGTCGTAGCCGGAAATTTTGATTTCAACTCCGCGGTTGTATGCGTCCATTAGGGCTGTTTCAAAGTATTTATGATCGCTCGAGCTTATCAAAAGGAAGATTTCTTTTTTTGCGGAGTGTATCAATTCGATAATTTTTTCGTGTGCAGCGGTGCTTCCTGAGACCGATAAAATCGGTTCAATAGAATTTTCTTTTATTGTAGGAAGTTTTTTTTCCAGAAAATCAATCGTGGAATTGAACTTTCTTTTGAACCGTTTTGTGAGTTCTTTAGGTCGTATAGGTGTGTAAGCGACGGGTTTTGTGTTGGACGGTAAAACTATTTGTTTTGCCTCTAATGATTTTAGTGCGTCATAAGCTCGTGCTTGTTGAATATTTGCAATTTTGCTGATTTCATAGCCGGTAAGCGGAAATTTTTTAATCAACGCCACATAAACTTTCGCCTCGTTTCCGCTCAGCCCGATGTCTTTCAATTTTTCGATTAAATCTTCCATTGCTTTATAATAACATATATTGCACAATTTTGGCAAGAGGGGCTCGCCGAAGGCGGTTAAATGGATAAAGTTAATGAATTAACTCATTAACTAACTAATTAACTTTCCCAGAGGGGTTGACAAACCCCACGCAATAGTGCATAATGAAAATATGTTAAATGAGAATGAAAGTATAAAGAGTTCAATAGGGGGGGGGGCGCCTCAACAGCCTGATTATATTTGCGTTTCAGCGACCTGTTTTGCAAAAATCTCTGACCCTTGCGAACGCAAGCAAAAGGAGATAAACATGACAGAAACAAATTTTGTCGGGTTAGTAAACCCGACCTACAACAATGCATTTACTATGGAGCATACAAATAGGTCAATTCCCCATAACGACTTGATCACTTGGTCA
>JAZUCM010000036.1:0-9962 GCA_045639085.1 Candidatus Gastranaerophilus bacterium | reverse complement strand
TTTATGTCCTTCTACTTAATGCGGCTAGCATTAAGTATGCTCGACTTCAATTAATTATTTTGTTTCGTCTGTCTGAATCATTTTTTAACGAATTAACAAGTTTATTTCTTTCGTCTTCAGCTATTCTATTGTCAATGTGCTTTTTATACCGACACCCGAACACTCACCCTTTAGTCTTTGTTTCTTCTTTTTGAGGACACTCCGACTCTTCGCAGGGTATTGTCTCTATCTCGTTCGGCCTTTGCCTTTATACAAATAAATTTCTTAATCTGAATTTTCGGCTTGAGCTCTTCCGCTCACAAGGGAGATTATTTCACAAACATTTTTTTATGTCAAGCATATTTTTTATTTTTTGTTAAATTTAATTTACAATTGACGAAAACTATTGATATTCAAGGCTCTTAAAAAACAACAACTTTAACAAAAAATTCAAGCCAAACTTAAACAAAATTATACCAAAACGCACAAATAACAATAGTTTCCAACCATAAACATGCACCCAGCCTGCGGATTTGTTAACATATCTTAACAATAACGTTCCTCAAAAGGCAATTTTTGAGAGATTATATACTTTATATATACAAGAGAAGACAAACCCAGTTTGAAAGAGAGAGAAAAAATGGCTACAGCAACAGAAAACACATTCGGAAGTTTGACCACTCAAGGCAGAAGAAAACGCTCACGCAAAACCGCAGAGATGGCAAATATTCTTGAGCGCAAAGACAGAAGAATGCGTTTTAATAATTCAAAAGACCCTATCTACTACGTTTTTGATTGCATCGAAAACAGACCAATCAAAACATTAGCGAAAGAATTTGTAAAAGATTCATTCAGAGATGTTGTAAACTTCGTTTCAATGGCGATTTTATAACGTTACCAAGCGCGAAAGCGCGCAATGACGTCGGAAAATCAATAGAAAATCAGGAAAACCAACACAATAGGAAATAAGGAAATTTTTACCCGCTGACGATTCAGCGGGTCTTTTTTATCTTTGAAAAATCATACAACTCTTCAAAACTTACCCCGAGAGTTTGCATTATTGCAACGATTGTTGTCAGTGTTGGATTAGTTTCGCCACGCTCTATTGTACCAATATGCTTACCGGCGCAAATCCCAATCCGTTCCGCGAGCCCATCTTGCGAATACCCGGCACGATTTCGTTCCGCACGTAAATTTTTCCCAAATGTTAATAAAACTTCGTTCTTATCCATAACTCATACATCATGACATATTGACAAAAGCAGTTCCACCATTTATAATTATCAATATACCATGTTTACTTGGCATATTGATAATTTTACTGGCAAATTAAAAGGATTTATTCAACATGCAAAAAACTTATTTCACACAAGAAACACCAGCGACAACGGCATTTACAATGGCCGAAATTTTGTTATCATTAACAATTATTGGTGTAGTTGCAGCGATAACCCTACCATCATTAATGGCTAATATTAATGAAAAAACTTGGAACACGCAACGCAAAGCATTGTATGCGCGCATGTCTCAGGCCGTTGCAATGATGCCACAAGTTGGCGGGTATGGAATTCTCACGGAAGATGCAGATGGAAATGTAACAACCGACACCGCTGCAGAAACATTCCTCTCAGAAGGTCTATCCAAAGTTTTAAAAATAAATAATATTTGTGATAACGAACATTTAGCAGATTGTGGAATCTCAAAATCTTACACCAATCTTGTCGGTTCAACAAAATCAACCCCTACAAATATGTGGGAATTAAACAGCATGTTTAACTCAACCTGGACAAATGGAACAGATAGTGTTACATACTCGCAAACAAATACCAAAGCGGCAGCATTCGAAACTCAAAATGGAGAAAGCTTAATACTTTACTACAATCCAAACTGTAAACCAATAATACAAGAAAAGGGGCTATACCAAGTTCAACATCTCCTTTGCGCAAATTTTGTATTTGATTTAAATGGACAAAAAGGACCAAATCATATAGGTAAAGATATGGGATTTATCTCTGTTCTATACCCAACAGAACCAGTTATCGTTAACCCTAACATCTCATCCCAAAAACTTCCAAACCAATACGGACAGAAAGAAGCAAACACCGCTTGCACACAAGCTGACACCGAAAGTCGCTTGCCAAATACAGAGGAACTAATGTCTATCTTTTACAATAAGATACTCACCAACAACTTAAATGGAGAATATTGGTCAAACCAAGCAGCAAGCATTGATAATGGTTGGATAATGAGTATGCACAGCGGAACAATCTTGAAACGAGCTAAAACAAGACCAGTTGAAGTGATGTGCATAAAGAGATAAGATTATAACACCTTAAAACTTCACCAATACTTTTAGCGTATCTTTTTCCTTGTTTTTCTCGAACGCTTCAAGGGCATCGTCGGCTGAGTAAATTCCGCTAATCAACGGCTTAAAATCAACGTGTCCGCTTGCAAGCATCCTCAATGCCGGCGGAAACTGTCCGCAACGTGAGCCCAATATCGTAATCTCATCAATCACAATCGGCGCAAGATTTATCTCTTTCGATGCCGCTATCGTACTTTTCAAAACCAACACTCCGCGCGGTCTGACCAGGCTCAATGAAGTTTCAAAACCAGAAAGCGAACCTGTTGCTTCAACAACCACATCGTAATTTTTTTCTTGCGCAAAGTCAGGCAACAAGCAAGTTTTCACCCCTTGAGCCTTTGCAATATCAAGTTTGTTTTGATGTTTACCCACAAGCGTGACATCAAGATTCTGAGCGTTCAATGCTAAAGCCGTTGTCAAGCCCAACTTTCCGTCGCCCAATACAATAACTTTTTCATAAGGTTTTATATGATGCTGTTCGGTAATTTCCAACGCCGCCGCCAAAGGTTCGACAAATACAGCTTGTTCATCAGGAACATTTTGGGGAACTTCGAACAACACATTTATCGGCATTGTAAAATATTCCGCTAAGCAACCGTCTTTTCTCCAAATCCCCAAAGTATGACGATTCGGGCAATGGCGATAATTCTTTACCGCACACCAAGGACAATTTGGATCGTTACAACCATAACTTATTTCCGCAACAACACGCTTACCAATCAAGGATTTATCATCAGAATTCACATCCTCAACGATCCCGACAGCCTCATGGCCTAAAACGCCCTTATAGCCCATATAACCTTTTGTTATCTCATAATCAGTGTTGCAAATTCCGGCTAAAGTAACACGGACAAGCGCTTCACCCGGTTGTGGAACAGGTTTTGCATAATTTTTATCAAGTTTCAAACCTTCATCAAATACTACAGCTTTCATTTTTTCTCCTTTTCAAAGACTAAAAATCTTATTCGTGTACTTTTTTCTCTATATTTTCAAATTTTTCCTGTAAAAGTTTTACTTCAGCGCAAAGCCTGTTGATATCACAAGTCACAGGATCAGGAATTCTATTGTGCATAAGATTTCCGTTTTCATCAACGATTGTGCGATGAACTATTCTCGCCGGCACGCCAACAACTGTCGAATGTCCCGGAACATTTTGGATTACAACGGAACCTGCCCCAACTCTTACATTATCACCAATAGTAATATTGCCAAGAACTTTTGCACCCGCTCCAACAATAACATTATTGCCCAAGGTTGGATGACGTTTACCCTTTTCCTTACCTGTTCCGCCAAGCGTAACTTGTTGATAAAGCAGAACATCGTCACCAATCACGGTAGTTTCACCAATAACAATACCTTGGCCGTGATCAATAAAAAGTCTACGGCCAATCTTCGCCGCCGGGTGAATCTCTATCCCCGTAACAATTCGGGTTAAATGCGAAAGTAATCTTGGGAAAAACGGAATTTCCCATTTGTAGAGCCTATGGGCAAGACGATACATAATCAAGGCGTGCAAACCCGGATAGCAAAGAATTACTTCTAATAAATTATTTGCCGCCGGATCGTTTTCGTAAATTACGTTTATGTCTTCTTTGAGTTTCTCAATACCGCGTTTTAAAACATCGAGCATTATTTCACCAACTTAGCGAACTTTCTTTTACCTGCTTGTAATACTACATCTTCCGTCAAAGAAATAACATAGGCCGTATCGGCAATTTTTTCGCCGCCGATTTTCACGCCGCCACCTTGGATAAGTCGTTTGCCTTCGCCTTTACTTTGAGTAAAACCAAGTTCCATAAGCAAGTCCAAAATCGCCTTTCCTTCAGCACCCTGAACTTCTTGGATATCATCCGGAATTCCTTTATTAGAAAATACATTGATAAATTCTTCCTGAGCTTTTTGCGCGCCGACTTCGCCATGATACTCGGCCGTAATTGTATGCGCAAGTTGCATTTTAATATTACGCGGATTGACAGAACCGTCTTTCAATTGAGTTTCAATAGTTTTCAACTCCTCGTCGCTAATATCTGTCAGCAAGTCAAAATATTTAACAATCAACGTATCAGGAATACTCATCAACTTACCAAACATATCTTTTGCGCTATCTGTGAGTGAAATACAATGATCCGGGTAAGTTTTTGACATTTTAACAAGTCCGTCAGTACCCTCAATCAGCGGCAAAAGCATTACCATTTGTGGATATTTTTTACCGTAAGCAGCCTGAATATCGCGGCCTAAAAGAGTATTGAAACGTTGATCAGTTCCGCCAAATTCAATATCCGCATCAATCGCAACACTATCATAAGCCTGCATCAACGGATAGAAAAATTCGTGTATAGAAATCGGTTTACCGTCAGCGTAACGTTTTGCAAAATCGTCACGAGTCATCATTTGAGCGACCGTAACTTTACCCGCAAGCTGAAGAAGTTCCATAAAGTTTAATTTATGCAACCAATCAGCATTATTAACAACCTCAGCATTTGTAACATCAACGACTTTCGCCATTTGTTCAAAATAAGACTTCGCGTTTTCTTCAACCTGCTCCTTGGTCAACGCCGGACGAGTTTCAGACTTGCCGGAAGGATCTCCAATCATAGCAGTCGCGCCACCGACAATCAAAACAACCTGATGCCCAAGCTTTTGGAACTCACGCAACTTTCTCATAACAACGGTATGCCCAAGGTGTAAATCGGGACGAGTCGGATCCATCCCCAACTTAACCCTTAACGGAGTGTTTGTGTCATGTGCGTGCTGCAATTTTACAGCCAATTCCTCGATACCACCGGGCAAAACCTCAGTACTTCTTGCTAATTTTTTCGCTTGTTCTATAAATTCCTGTCTTATTTCAACCATAATTTTCTCTCCTTGTTGAAATCATTATAACACGAAAAGAAGAAATGGTTAAACAAAATCCATCAGCGTTGCCACTGAGCGGCCTCCATACTCGTGTCGATTAGCGGTAAAAATTTACTGCTTAGCTTATCGTTTAACACAGCGGACATTCGCACTATAACTATCTGCCGGAGAAACTGAACGGCCTCCTGTTCCAAAAGCCTGATAACAAGGCATACCTTTTGAAGACTTTGAACTACTCCAATAATCCCCCATTGTAATCCCCATTAAATTTTTATTATAAAACATGGATGACGCCTCTTCAAAGTTAGGCAAACGACTTTCTATATCGGAAGCCCTGCATAAATTAATAGCTTCAGTGTATACAACCGAAGAACCAACAGCGTTAGCCGCCAGCGGTAAAGGTGCTACGACACTTGTATCACTGGAATATAGGGCCGTAATCCAACCGACATCTTTGCCGACAGCATTTGGGCCTTTTGTTCCGTTTAAATCATAAACAAAATTTGCGCATAAAAAAGGCTGAGATTTAGTTGAAGATTGAAATATAAACTCCGGAGTACAACGAGGATTATAATAAAGCAACACACTTTCTCCATTTTGCGTTTCAAAAGCTGCAGCTTGAGTATCAGTTTGATAATACGAAGCTGTTGAACCATACCCCGAACTTTCCCAAGAGATAGAACCATAAAATGCAGAATTAAAACCAACCAACGTATTTGGAATACTAAATGTACCTCCGGCAAGTGTTGTTACTTTAGATGCGATACCACAATCAGCCAAGTGCTCGCTGTCACAAATATTATTGATTTTGAGAACTTTTGAAAGCCCTTCAGTCAAAAAAGTTTCCGCCGCAGTATCTTCAGTGACATTACCCTCGGCGTCCTCTGTTAATGTTCCATATCCGCCGACTTGTGGCATCATTGCAATTGCTTGTGACATTCTGGCGTAAAGTGCTTTGCGTTGGGTGTTCCAGGTCCGTTCGTTAATATTCGCCATCAAGCTTGGCAAAGTAATCGCAGCAACCACGCCGATGATCGTGAGGGAAAGTAATATTTCCGCCATCGTAAACGCGTGGCGTTTATGGGTCAATGTCGTCACGCTGACTGACTGCTCTCGTTTAAACGAGAGCAGCTGGATTGCCGCGTCGTTCGCGTTGCTCACTCCTCGCAATGACGCATGGTTTTTTAATGTTTTTTGCATGTTTATCTCCTTTTGCTTGCGTTCGCAAGGGTCGGAGATTTTTGCAAAACAGGTCGCTGAAAACCAAATATAATCAGGCTGTTGAGGCGCCCCCCCCCCCTATTGAACTTCTTATTCTTTTATTGTATTTTGTATAATTCATATTATCATGATATCGTATTTTTTACGTTTGTCAAGAGGGGCCACGTGTTAATAGGTTAAAAGGGGTTAACATAATCAATAATGGTGTAAACGCAGCGGCTCAACATTGTTTATTTCCATAAACCCTTTTAACCATTGTCTTGCTCGTTCGCGTGTAACGGCATTCAGGCAAAAGCGCGGTTTTGCCTGAATGCCTCAGCTCACTCGCGCTTAACTTTTTAACCTTTTAACTCGCCGCCGCAGGCGGCATAATGACTTATTGACTTGTGCAACTCATTAACAAATATTAACACTAGCGTACATAAATTAAAGTTTTCTATCATGCAACCCGAAAAATAAAGCAGTTCTCCGCAACCTGCTCGTCTTGCTCCTCGCAAGCCGACCCGTTGCTCCGCTGTCTAATACGCCACTCTCAAAAATTCGCTCACATTCCTTATCGCGAATTTTTGTTCGGACACTTAACAAGAGGTTAAAGTATGGGCGAAAATCAGGTAGGTAGATTTAAAAATAACGACGAGTATAAACAATTTCTTAGCCAAAAAGCTAACGAAATTTTCAAAGAAAAAAACAAGATTTCTAAACGAGAATTTCTGTCACTTTTTGCCGACCAATATTCCAAGTTAAACACAACCGGCAAAAAGCGCTTTGAACAAATTTCCAACCTGGACGGCGACAACACAACCATTTCCAGAAAAGAAATGATGGCGTTTTACTCATTAATGGATCTACAACTTTCCGACAAGGCACCGGACGGACTTATTGATGCAGAAAAATCTCTCCTCAACAGCGCCGACGACAAATATTTTGAACACGCCAAAGACAGCGTTTTAACCTCTACTACCCCCCAAGCCGACAACGATATTCCACCGCTAACGCCTATTAACACAGACGGTAAACAAATTATTCTACCTGGCACAAATAACCAAAGTTTTAACCCAGACGATTACAGTCTCGAAAAACTAAAAGAAAAATTTCCCGAACCTCAATACACAATCGAGAGTAGACAATTAATGCCAGGGTTTCCGCCAATGATAAGTATCTCAGAAGATGACAGGTTAATCGCGACAGTAAGCATTATTAAAGATGAAGTAGCAACCAGTCAACATTTCTACGACGAACACGGCAACAAAACAAAAGTTATCTATCGCAAAAATGGCAACATTATCGAAACAAAAGAAACTAAATACACCTACGACCAAAAAGGCAACGTGACTTTTAGACAAGAATTTTTGAACGGACAAAATCAAGGCGCCATCTATTCAGAATATGATAAACACAACAACGAAACACTCGAAATAAGAATAGACAAATCCGGCAAACAAATAAAAAGAACCGAAACGACCTACGACGAAGGCGAACTGGAATACGTTTTCCTCGACGAAAACGGAGATGAACTATATCTTTATGAAGCTAATCTCTACGACACCCAAGAAGAAGTAGACAGCGCAAAAGCAAACGGGGAAGAAGCGTATCTTAAATCCGACGCAATCCGAGTCGAAAGAGTTTGCCTTGCCACATCCGAAAAAGTCTACGACGAAAACGGAAACCTATACGATGAATACAAAGACACAGATTGGGACTTTGAAACCGGCGAAGAAATCCCCGGAATTGAACACCATTCACCCATCGCAGACGATTTATTCAAAGCAATTACTGCAAAAAATGACCTCGGATTACCAACAACAGATTTTACATTACTTAAAAATAATATCAACAAATTAACGCCTAGAAATATCAGTACAATTATTTACTATTACAACAACATTTCTAACAGCAACCTCCTAGCTGACCTCAAAAACGAATGGGGACAAAAACTTACAAACAATAAAGAAATGAACAAGCTTATTGATAAGGTTAAAACCACAATGTTGGAAAGCCAGCAAGGTAAATTGATGGCAGAAGTTTTGGCCGAAGAATTTGGCGGAATACCTGACAAAAAGATTCTGGACAAAGCTATTTTAGAAGAAAACATCTTGAACGATTTTTATACATTCTTGCCGGAAATCCAACAAAAAACCGGCAAAAGTTTAATCCAAAACATTATGGACAAAAACCTGACACTATCACTTGAAGATCGCAAAAAATATATTTCGAAAATAATTGATACACTTTTAGATTGGCAAGGATACAACGACGAAATCGACTACGTAGGAATAAAACAACACGGCGAAAAAATTTACGCCGAGTTAAACTACCAACTAGAAAAATTCGGCACTATGGACGCGAAAAAAATAGACAATCTCTTGGCCGGAATTCCACGTAACATTGCATTCGATGATCCCAATTTGCCTAACGGTAAAGTTGATATGGATTTTGAGCAGGCATATAACGGCGACTGCTGGTTCATTAGCGCACTTCTGGCCGTAAAATACGCAATCGGCGGGGATAAAGTATTTTCCGAAATCTTACACCTCAACGAAGACGGCAATGAAGATATCACATTCCCGGACGCAACAGAAACGTATACAATTACTCAAAAAGACATCTCTATCGGCGGATTAATGAATTCAGCGGATGGCGACGGCGATGTAAAAGCATTAGAATTTGCCGCAAAAAAGTTTTTGATTGCTCAAGGCCACGTCGGAGATGATCCGCTCAACGACGGCAACTACGTAGCAACAGGCCTATCCATACTGGTAGGTAGAGATAACGTTAAGACATACGCTTCAGAAGAAATGGATTTGCACACAATTAACACAGAATTTTCCAAACCAAACAACGCAATCGTTTTAGCAAGACATTCAACCCTACACGACGTCAACCATGCTCTTGATGCTGACGGAAACGAAGTAGAGCTCTTAGACGGTCACAGCTACACCGCATCCCGTATCGACGACGAATTTGTATACTTTATCGATCCGAACAAAACCAACCGCGAACTACACTTACCAAAGGCCGATTATTTCAAAGCCTTTGACGAATGCGCCATCGCAACGTTAAAAGATTAACATTATCTGCCTATTACGCGAGTTGCAACATTAACAAAACCTCTCAAGAACTTCGGGAAATTTGCTTTTTTAGGGCAAACATCACTAACCCTTGTAGCAGCCAAACGCTCTTGAATAAAGAACCTAGCCTCTTGAGCGGACAAATCTTTTTTAACAAAACCTGTCTTCATAGAACAAATTGGGGTAATAGTTAATTTCTTTACTTCCATTTTTCACCTTAATTCATAAAACATCATATAATAAAAATAACGCGTTGTAAAATAAGTTTTATTTATATCTTTTCAAAATTCCTAAGCGATTAAAATATTTTATATGTCATTTTGAACCTTTTTCCTTAAAAATCGTTATAATAATTAAAGGGAACAATTATGAAAAGACTTTTCATTATATTAAGTTTATTTTTTCTTTTTACAACCTTTGCGCCAACAAATGCCGAGGCGACAAACCCTGAGCGTATTGCCGCCGTCGGTGAC
>JAZUCM010000035.1:0-13426 GCA_045639085.1 Candidatus Gastranaerophilus bacterium | reverse complement strand
CGGGTTAGTAAACCCGACCTACAACAATGCATTTACTATGGAGCATACAAATAGGTCAATTCCCCATAACGACTTGATCACTTGGTCACTTGATCACTTGGTCACCTCGAAACCGCTTCGCGGTTTCACGATGGCAGAAATATTGCTTTCCCTCACAATCATCGGCGTGGTCGCGGCAATCACCCTGCCAAGCTTGATGGCGAATATTAACGAACGGACCTGGAACACGCAGCGAAAAGCTTTGTACGCACGCATGTCTCAAGCCATCGCCATGATGCCACAAGTTGGCGGTTATGGAACATTGACCGAAGTAGGCGGAAGCGTTACGGCAGATACTGCGGCGGAAACTTTCTTGACGGAAGGTTTGTCAAAAGTTCTCAAGTTAAACAACATTTGCGACTCTGAACATCTTGCAGATTGTGGTGTTCCGGCGTCTTATACAAATTTATCTGGCAGTGTAAAATCTTGGCCTGTTGATGTGTATGGCTTGAATTCTTATTTTAAATTTTCATATACTGTTTCCGGCGGGGCTGCTGACGGTGGTGATGTTCATTATTCCTATTCGCAAATAAATACTAAAGCCGCTGCGTTTGAAACGCAAAATGGTGAAACTTTGGCTCTATATTATAATCCTTACTGTACTAACGATAATGGCGAAACGAAATCCCATTACGTTCAGCCTAAAATGTGCGCGAATTTTATTTATGACTTAAACGGTAACAAAGGGCCTAATTCTGTTGGTAAAGATGTCGGATTTATGAGTGTTTTACATAGTGTAGAGCCGATAGTTGTTGCGCCTGTTCCGTTATCAACGAATGCTGCAGATGCTGTGTCTTATGAAGATGCAATATCGGCTTGTACTCTACAAGATGCTCAATCTCGATTGCCAAATAGGTATGAACTGAACTCAATATTTTATAACCAAAATCTTATCGGCAATGAGGCTGTGTATAATTTTTGGTCAAGTTCAACGTTTTCATCTGATAAAGTTTGGGTGCAAAGCTGGGGAACCGGGATTTTATTTCCGAATAGCAAAACTTATACCGATGTCCCTGTCAGATGTGTAAAACGCTGATTTCAACTTTTATTTCAAATTTTAATAACAGCAAGAATATTATGTTATGATTATTAACCTTTCTATTTTATAAATTTTTACCTTGGGTGAAAATGATGTCAAATGAGGGTATAAATATGCGTAATAAATTGCTGTTATTTTTTAGTTTCTTGATGATGTCTGTGTCGCCAATTTTTGCTTACACGGCCGAAGAAGAAGTTTATATTTCTGTCTATGAAAATATAAATCCCGCGATTGTGACTATTGATGGGATTGTATCGGACGGTTTTACGGCCGGAACAGGGTGTATAATCAATCCTAATGGTACGATCTTGACAGGTTCGCATGTTATTTCTCAGGTGAAGGAACTTGAGGTGACAACTTATGACGGTAAGGTTTATAAGGCTAAAGTGCTTGCCAATATGGGGAAAAATAAGGATTTGGCGCTTATTAAAATCGAGCCTAAAGGAAAATTAAAAACGGTTAAGTTAGGGGATTCCGATGGCTTGAAAATTGGCCAAAGGGTTTTAACAATCGGCAACCCGTTTGGGTTTTCGGGAACTTTGACACAAGGGATAATTTCGCGCATAGATTACGCGAAGGGGAAAATCCAAACAGATGCGGCGATTAATCCGGGATGTTCCGGCGGGCCGCTCTTGAATACGTCCGGCGAAGTTATTGGTATTAATCAGTCGATTTACAACCCTGATAATAATATGTCAAATATTGGCATTGGATTTGCGATTCCGATAAACGATGCGAAAAAGTTCTTGGCGAAATATGAATAAGGAAGGCAGGGCGCCAGCCTTCGGGCTGGCGCCCTGAACCCTTTAGAAATGTTTAAAGCTTTTATTTTGAATTAGTTCTTCGGTTAATATTTTGTCGTCGATTTTTACTCCTTGTCCTGGTAGAACTTCTCCGATGATGGTGTATTCCGAGGGAGGAGTGTCGACGGTTGCGATGAGTTGGTAGTCTTCGCCGCCGAAAAGAACGAGTTCTTGCCAGTTTGGGAACGATTTGATTTCGCTGTCTGTTGGAATTTTGTCAAAATTTATACTCATCATTACTCTGCTGGATGTTGATATTTGGGATAGTGCGTCCATTAGGCCGTCTGAAGTGTCCATCATTGCATAAGGTGCTTGTTGGGTTGTTGCTATTTTTTGTGAAAATTCTCTTTGTGCAATCGGCTCAAGGTGGGCATTGATGAGGTTTTGCGGTGTTTTTTCTCTATCCAGAAGAAGTTTTAAGCCCGCAGCGCTGGAGCCGTGTGGGCCGGAAACGATTATTTTTTGCCCGGGAGTTGCGTTTGAGCGCGAACTTATGTTTCGGTCGGCTGTTGTACCGATTGCGGTGGCGCTGATGTAGATTTTGTCAGATGCGGTTAGGTCGCCGCCAACGATTTTTACGTCTTTGCAGCCTTCTTTGAGGCCAGTGTAGAACTCTTGTATAAAGTTTGCATCAGTGTCGCGTGGTAGGGAAAGCGCAACGGTAAGATATTTGGGTTGTGCGCCGCTTGCGCAGATGTCGGAGATATTTACGTTTGCGGTCTTTTTCCCCAGTTTATAGGGTGAAATTTTATCGCGTAAAAAATGTACGCCTTCAACAAGGCTGTCTTGTGATACGGTTATGCCTAAATCTTTTAAGTAAGCGCAATCGTCGCCGATGTGTTCGGAATTTAGGGTTGTTTTTATTAGATTTATAAATTCTTTTTCCATTATTTCAGTTCGTTTTTGATGATAGCGATGAATTCTTTGACGAGTTCGCTGTTCCATTTTTTGCCGGAATCGGCTTTGATAACGTTTAGTGCGTCCTTAGCGGACATTTTTGCACGGTACGGACGCGTTTCGATAAGCGCAAAATATGCGTCTATAATCAAAATAATTTGCGAACTCATCGGAATTTCTTCTTTTGAAAGTTTGTTTGGATACCCTGAACCGTCCCAGTTTTCGTGGTGTTTTTCAATGATTGGAATTATGTCTTGAACAATCGAAATCGGTTTTAGAATATCACGCGCCGCGATAATCGGGTGTTCTTTGATATATGTTTTTTCTTCATCCGTTAGTGGCGAAGTCTTTTGTAAAATTTCTTGCGGAATCATTAAATTTCCGATATCATACATTAAAATAGCAATTTTTAAGTTGTCAATCTCTTCTTTTGTAAGGTCAAACCGTTTTGCAAGTGAAGATGCAATGAGAACTTTTTTCTTCACGACCCCATCTTCGTGAAGCGGGTTGTAAAGTTTTGTTAACATATCAGCCACAAGATAGAGGGTTTCTTTTGGTTGTGTTTTTGATTGATTTTCGGTATTTTTAAGCTTTTGGCAAAGTTCGTCGGTTAATTCTTTTTCGACCGGAATGTTGTGTTTTGAAAGTATGTCAATAAATGTATTGATTGCGATTTCTTGCCAACTCGTTTCGGAGATTGGAGTTGCAAGAGTTACGCGGTTTCTGCCGTTACGTTTGGATTGGTACATTGCTTGGTCGGTAAGTTCAATGAGTTCTTCTGCGTTTTGTGTGTGTTCAAAATATGTTGCCACTCCGATGCTGGCTGTTATATGGCCGATAACTTCGATGTATTCGGCCTCAAGCGTTTTTCGGATACGTTCTGCCGCGATGAGCGCGCCTTTTGAATCGACGCCCGGCAAAATTATGTTGAATTCTTCTCCGCCCATTCTCGCCGCAATATCAATTGAGCGCGCATTGTTTTTGATTACGTCTGCCAATGTTTTAATCGCAAGGTCTCCGTATGAGTGGCCGTATTTGTCGTTAATTTGTTTTAAAAAGTCCAAATCCAGGCCGATAAGTGAAAGAGGTTGGTTTTGGCGGTTTGCACGTGTGATTTCTTTTTTGAGATATTCTTCGAAATATCTTCTGTTGTAAAGCCCTGTTAAACCGTCGGTTACGGCCTGTTCTCTAACGGTCGAAAATAGGTTTGCAATAGTTATTGCCATTTCAATTTGCTTTGCAAAAATGCTTAAAAAATCGGTTTCAGAGGTTGCGAGTTCTTCGCGGGAAGAGAATACGACAAACCAGCCAAAGTCCTTATTCATGCAACTCAGGGGGATTATAATCATTGACTTGCAGTAGTCATTGTCCAAGATTGAACTAAGTTGTTCGTCGGAAATTCCCGGCATGATTTCTTGTAGGGTTTGGCCCAGGTTTTGTGTTTGCGTTATTTCTTTCGATTGAAGGGTTTCTGCGTAAATGCCTACTTTTGAATAGTTTAATCGTAAGGTGTAAAGCGGCGAGTTTACAATCTTTTGGAGTTCTGCGATGGCTTTGTCATTAGATTGTGAAATTATTTTAATAAATTCCCCTTTATCGTCGACCATTTTTTGTAGAATTGCGCAGTGAACATATCCAAATTCGTCAGAAATACTATTTACGATATTGTCAAGAACGTTTTCTAACGGTTTTGACGAGGTCATCATGTCGATGATGTGTTGTAAGGTTATCATTTTTTTGTTGGCCATTGTGAGTTCTTTTGTTTGTTTGGCCAATTCTTTTTCCAGCGCGATGTTGCGCTCGTATACTTCGGCGTAATCCTGTTTTTGGTAGTATACGGCGTTTTCAACCTCGTTGATTCTATTGGTTAATTCTTTGAATTTACTGAAAAATGACATTTGAATACCTTTGTTTGACTATATTATACAACATATTTGAAATATATTCTAGTGGTAAATTGAAAAATTTTGATTTTTTAACAAATTTATGATAAAATTTTTGTAAAAAAGGTTGTTTTTATGAGTGAAGAGTCTAAGAAAATCTTGATTTTACGTTTTGGGGCGTTGGGTGATATCGTTCATACAACGATTATTGCGCAGGCGATAAAAAATAAATATCCGGACTGTGAAATTCATTATTGTTGCGAAGCGCGATATGTTGAAGTGCTTCAAAATAATCCTGATATTGATAAAGTGATTTCGTATGATCACAAACGTCGCAAGGATTTTTCGTATAATTTGGATACCGCATTGCGGTTCCGTCACGAGCACTATGATGTTATTTTTAACCTGACGAATGCGTTCAGAAATAATTTTATTACTTTTGTGGCTTCGCCTAAAATGAAAGTTACCAAACAGCCTATGGGAAACCGTCACGTTGTGGATGCTTTTTTTCGCGCGGCAAAGATTGCGTTTCCCCAGATCAAACAGCCTAAGAATTTACGTCTTGGACTTGATGAGAAAGTTCAAAAAGACATGGAAACCAGGCTCAGCCAATATTCTCGCCCGTTTATTGTGTTTTCACCGGGTGGTGAAACTGACAAGAACCGTCAAGGGCGAACTTGGCCGGCTCAACATTGGGTCGAACTCGGGCAAATGTTGGGTTCTATCTATGGCGGAACAATTTTTATCTCAGGTTCGCCTGATGAAAAAGCGTATCACAAAACAATTTCTGATAAAATTACAGGTTCAGTCTTGTTTTCAGGAACGTTGCCGATTTCGCATAGTATGTGTTTGATAGCGCTTTCGGATTTGTTTATTTCGGGAGATTCCGGGCCGTTGCACATTGCGTCAGCCCTTTGTAAGAATGTAATCGGGATTTATGGCTCGACTAATCCAGAGAATGTGCGCCCGTATGGTGAGCGTGGGTATTGTGCTGAACCGATGATTGATTGTCGTTATTGCTGGCAAAAAGAGTGTCAATATCTTGAACCCGGCCAAAAACACACCCCTTGCATTTCATCTATCAGACCCGAACATATTTTGCACTTGATTAATTCGAAGAAGATTTTTGCCACTGGCGTAGAATTCGCAAATGGCAAAAGTGAATAAGTGAATAAGTCGTTGTGCCGCCTTCTGCGGCGAGTTAATAAGTGAATAGGTGAATAGGGCAATAATTCATTAAGAGAAATTAATCCGAATAATGGTTTGTCGTTGGAGCGTAAATTAGATAAATAAAATGCCGGGCTAGATGCCCGGCATTTTTTATTTACATTCCGTTAACTTGTTTGCCTAAATACCGTTTTTATAATATTATGTTACATGTATTTTATTAAATATAGAAGGTAGAACTTATGGTAAACAAATTAATCAAAGAAGACACAAAGATGTTTTTGACGGGGAATGAAGTTTTGGCGTATGCGGCTATCGCAGCTGAGGCTGACTTTATGTACGGGTATCCGATTACTCCGCAAAACGAAATTATGCACACTTGGTGTAAATTATTGCCGAAAACTGAGGCAGGATTTTTGCAAACTGAAGACGAAATTTCCGCAGGTTTCTCTACAATTGGGGGGATTTTAGCGGGTAAAAGAGCGTTTACGGCGACTGCCGGACCTGGTAACGTTATTATGCAAGACGCGCAGTCTATGGCTGAAATGATGAGAATACCGTTTGTCTGTGCGGTTATGCAAAGAGGCGGCCCGTCTACTGCAACGGTTATTTATGCGCAACAAGAAACGCGTTTGACTTGTTTTGGCGGCAACGGTGAAGGTTTTAGAATCGTTTATTCAACAGCCGGACACCAAGATTTGTACGATTACATGATTAAGGCGTTTAACACGGCTTGGACTTATAAATTCCCGACATATTTGTTGGCTGACGGATATCAAGGCAAAATGAGAGAACCTGTTACGCTTTACGATCCGGCATCTCGCGGAATTACGATGACTCCTGTCACTCCGTACTTGTTGGGTGAAGGTGAAATCGGCAAAGATAGAAAATCTGTTCATTTGAGAAACACTTATAATATGGAAGAAGAACTTATGGAAGTTCTTGACCAATACCAAGTCGATTATGACAAAATGGCAGAAGAAGTTGCCGAATCATTTGAATATAAGGCTGATGACGCGGAAATTCTTATCATTGCGCACGGTATTGTTGCGCGTTCTGCGATGACTGCGGTTGATGAACTTAGAGAAAAAGGAATCAAAGCTGGTTTATTCAGACCGATTACCATCAGACCGCTTGACGTTAAACCTTTAAGAGCGGCTGTTGCGCGTGCAAAACAAGTTCTTTTCACAGAATCAGCAAACGGTCAATTGGCTCAAATGGTTCTTGAAAAAATCTACGGTTTGACAACACCATATCAAACATTGTTCAAAATGGGTGTTGGTGTAACCGGCGATGATATCGTTAATAAAGTTGTTGAAATGGCTGAGGTAGCTGTTGCGTAGCAAAGCTACTGGTTAAACGGTTATAAGACAATAAGTTTGTTAATCCCAAATTTTATATTGATTTATATAGGAGAAAAATATATGACTGAAATGTTAACAATGCCACCGAAATTGCCGGAATCTCAAAATGCGGAAGTTGGCGCTTCTAAGTTTTGTCCGGGTTGCGGTCATGGCATGATATTGAAATCTTTAGCTTGGGCTATTGATGAATTAGGTTTGAAACAGAAAGCTGTTTTCGGTTGTGATATCGGTTGTTCATTGCTTTCTTGGAATTATATGGATTTGGATACCGTTCAAACTCACCACGGACGTACAAATCCGGTAATTTATGGTTTCACTCGTGCTAACAAAGATGCTATCGGTATCGCTTACATGGGTGATGGCGGCGGTTTGGCAATCGGTTCTCAACACCTTGTGAACGCGTCTGTTCGTTCCGAAAGAATGTTAATTATCGTTGCAAACAACACCAACTACGGTATGACAGGCGGACAAATGTCACCAACTACAATGCCTGGTCAAAAAACTGAAACTACGCCTTACGGTCGTGATTGTGAAGTTACCGGTCGTCCGGCAAAAGGCGCAGAAATGGTTGCTGCAATTGCAGATCCTGCTAAATCTTATGTCGCAAGAGCGTCTGTTTCTAACTTGAAAAAGTTGCGTGCAACATTCAAAAAAGCGCTTAAAAACGTTGAAATGGGTGGTTTCTCATTCGTTGAAGTTCTATCACTTTGCCCGTTGAACTGGAGAACTAATAACGTTGACACTTGGGGCAGACTTGAACAAATGGAAAGCGTATTTGAGGTTAACGAATTTTTAGTTCGCGAAGGAATCGAGGTGTAATATGGCTAGAACAAAAATGGTATTGGCTGGCGAAGGCGGACAAGGTGTTCAGTCTATTGCTAAAATTCTTGTTGAAGCAGGTTATGAGGCTGGCAAACAAGTTTTGTATATTCCAAACTTTGGCGTTGAACAACGTGGCGGGGTTTCTATTGCATTTTGTCAGATTGCCGATGAAAAAATCGGTGAACCTCGTTTTGCCAAAGGTGACATCGTAATAATGCTTTCAGATAGAGCGATTGACAGATGTGACACATATGTTGATGAAAATTCTATCGTCGTTTATGACACTTCAGTTTGTACTAAAAAACCTGAATGCAAATGCAAAAAGATTATTGGTGTTGATGCAAACCGTATCGCTAACGAAAAGCTTAGCGCAAGAGTGTTTAACATCATTGTGTTGGGTGTTCTTTTGGCTGCGACGAATGTATTGCAGCTTGACGATATCAAAAACGCGATGGAACTTGCATTAGGTAAGAAATTTGCTGTAAAACCTGAATTGAGAGAATTAAATCACAAAGCTCTTGAAATGGGTATGGAAATGGTTACGGCGAGCGTATAGTTAGAGAGGTTATAAAATGACAGAAGAAAAACAATATAAAGGTTACAAAATTGAAGGCGTAGGAAAAGGCAAAGCTGATTACTACGTATACACGGATCTTTGTAAAGGTTGCGGACTTTGCTTGGCAAAATGCCCGATGAACAAAATGGGTAAGGATTGTTTGAAATGGTCAAAAGAGACAGGGCTGTTCCAAACGCCGGCGGTTGAACCTGATCCTGAGATTTGCATTGCGTGCGGGACTTGTGAGTTGACGTGTCCTGATAGCGCGATTAGAATCGAAAGAAAATAATCGAAGCCCCGAAAGGGGCTTTTTGTTGTCATCGGCGAGGTTTAACGTGCCGAGGGCGGGTTAAATTGATAAAGTTAATAACTTATTAACTTTCGTTCCCCCCTCTTGACAAAATCGCGAACATGGTAAATAATGATAATATGAATTATACAAAATACAATAAAAGAATAAGAAGTTCAATAGGGGGGGGGGGCGCCTCAAAGTCCTGATTATATCTGGCATTGCGGCTCATGTTTTGCCAAAACCCCCGACCCTTGCGAACGCAAGATTACGGAGGTAAACATGACAGAAACAAATTTTGTCGGGTTAGTAAAACCGACCTACAACAATGCATTAACTATGGAGCATACAAATAGGTCAATTCCCCATAACGACTTGATCACTTGGTCACTTGATCACTTGGTCACCTCGAAACCGCTTCGCGGTTTCACCATGGCAGAGATACTACTTTCTCTCACAATTATCGGCGTTGTCGCGGCGATTACTCTGCCATCACTAATGGCAAACATTAACGAACGAACTTGGAACACACAACGAAAAGCGCTTTACGCACGTATGTCCCAAGCAATCGCTATGATGCCACAATTGAACGGTTATGGCGAATATGAAGGCACGAACACAGATGGCTCAGTTTCTGTCACAAAAGACACGGCAGCTGAGGCTTTCCTAACTGAAGGTTTGAGTAAAGTCCTAAAAATAAACAACATTTGCGACAGCGAACACCTTGCTGATTGCGGAGTCCCGACTTCATATACAAATATGGCTGAATCTGTTAGCACTTGGCCAACTACATTAAGTGAGTTTAACAAATTGTTTACTCGAGCAGCAATTATCCACGAAACGGAAAGTAAAAGTGTTATTTATGCTAATCCGCAGTTGGATGTAGATACTAAAGCGGCTGCCTTTGAAACGCAAAGTGGTGAGTCTGTCACATTATTTTATAATCCGCGTTGTTGGACTCGTTCTCAAGGTGTTCAAAATTATGTTGCCGGGAGTACTGATTACGATTACGCTCAACCTTTAATGTGCGCAAATTTTATTTACGATTTAAACGGCAACAAGGGACCAAATACTTTTCGTAAAGATATCGGCTTTGTAACTGTTATGTATTCGGATGAACCAGTTGTTGTGGCGCCGGTTATGGATTCTGTTCACACGGATGCTGCCGTGACGTTTGATGAGGCAAAACTGGGGTGTGTAGGTTATAATGCTGATAGCCGCTTGCCTAATATTGATGAACTTTCGGCTATATTTTATAATAGATATTTTATTGGAAATTTAATTATAAATAATGATCAATGGTCAAGTACGGTTGAGACTCCGGGCGCAGAGGGACTTGTTTGGGTACAAGGTTATGCAACCGGGCATAGAGTAACGTTTGAAAAGACGATAACCCGCATGTATACTTGTGTGAAACGTTAGATTATTACGCCGCCACCGAGAAGATGGCCGTCGATTGGGTCGTACATGACAAGGCTTTGGCCTGGGGTAACGGAGTTTACGGGTTCGTAAAATTCAGCCGTAATTGTTCCGTCTTTGATTGTTATGTGAGCCAGTTTTGCAGACATATTGTAGCGAATTTTGACTAAAGCTTCAAAATTCGCTTTTTTAATAGGGTAACTTAGGTTTATGAATTGGGCCAGAACTGTGTGTTTGTGGCTAAGTACTTCTTTCCCGACATAGACTATATTTTTTTCTGCGTCGGTTGATAGAACGTAAAGTGGATGTGGGTGCGCAATGCCAATTCCTTTTCTTTGGCCGATGGTGTATTGAAAATGGCCGGTGTGTTCACCTAGTTTTTTGCCGGTTTCTAACTCAATAAAATCGCCTTTTTGCTCGCATAAATGTTTTTGAAGATATTTTTTTGTTGTCATCGGCTTTTGGATGAAGCAGATGTCTTGGCTTTCTTTTGACGATTTTGTAGGCAGGTTGAATTTTTCCGCAAGTTCGCGAACTTCGCTTTTTTGGTATTTAGAGAGCGGAAAACGTGTTTTGGCAAGCACATTTTGCTCTAGGCGATAAAGAAAATACAGTTGGTCCTTGTGTTCATCACTTGCCGGATAAATTTTATAGACTCCATTTTCTTCCTTGATATTAGCGTAGTGGCCGGTTGCGAAAACGTCGGCATGTAGTTCGTTAATTGCATAGTCGAAAAGCACGCCCCATTTGATGAATTGGTTGCACAAAATACAAGGGTTTGGGGTTTGGCCGCAACGGTAACAGTTTAAGAAATTGTCAACAATTTTTTCTTGAAATTTTTCGTTTGCATCGTAGACGTGATGTTCAATGCCGAGTTTTTCGGCTACTTTTTGGGCGTTTTCGATAATTGTTGCGCTGGCTGGTGAGTCAAACATTTTGCCCGTTAATCCGATTACGTTATAGCCTTGTTGTTGTAAAAGAAGTGCGGTTACGGAGCTATCTAGGCCGCCGCTTAGTGCAACTACTGCTGTTTTATTTTTATTCATAGAATTAATTTTAATACAAATTCATCCATGTGGGGGAGATTTTTAAAGTTTTGTTAAAGTTATAATTTTTATTGTCGTTTCAGGATATTGAACACATTTTGTGGAGCGTGAAATGGTAGAACAAGTTATGGTAAATAGCACACTGTCGGATGAACGCGCTAAGATGGCGCTGGAATCCCTCGAGAAGGCTCGTAATTACCACGAAAAATATTTATTAGGTCAACACAATTCGGATTTGCAAGAGGCAATTTCCAACTATATTTCTGCGGTTAAATACGATCCGATGATTCCTGAAACCTATTATCGACTTGCGAGTTTGATGTGGGAACAGGGGCAAATTAGTGTTGAAACTGCCATTGAGCAATGTAAAGTTGCTGTTTCTATTGCGCCGGATGACATGAATGCTCACCTTTATGCTGGCTTTTTTATGCGCATTGCTCAGGATTATGAGGGTGCAGAAACCGAGTTTAAAGAGGCGATTCGCGCTTCAAGGTTATCTTCTGCACGTCCGCGCCTTGTTCTTTCTCAGGCTATTTTGCAAAAAATTACGGCTTCAGATGCGAAGTTTGGTGATTACTGGAATTTCTTGTATTATTTCTTATCCGGCAGTGTCATGCTGGCTTGGGATAAGGCGTCTTTGAGCATGCTGTATAAAAATCTTGTGGACGATTATTCCGTGTGGAGTTACGACACTTTGGGGAAAATTTGCGAGCATTTTAAATGGTACCCGACGGCTCAGAATTTTTACCGTGAAGCGGTAATGAAAACCAAACATGACGAACTTTTTTACGAAAAGATAGGTGATTTGGCGCTTAAAAACAAAGACACCGACACGGCTGTTGAGTGCTATAAGACGGTTTTAGAGGCAAATCCTGTTGCAAAAGAACCGCTGGTTAAGTTGGCCACTATTTTGCAAACGTATTATCCTGAAGCTACGGATGAGGCCATTGATTGCTACGAGCAACTTTTGAGTATAGATGAGGAAAATAGGGCGCAAATTTATTACGAACTTGGACATCTTTATTTGCGCAAAGAAGATAAGTTGAATTCTGTTGGTGCTTTTAAGTTGGCTTGTGATTTGTTGCCGGAGAACCCTTTCTATAACAATTCCTTGGCTTATGCTTACGCTAAAGCGGAGTTGTATGACGATGCAATCGAGCATTATCAAAAAGCGATTGCCTTAAACCCTGATAATGAATGGACGTCAATTGTTTGTCAGGCGTTGGGTGCGATTTATTCGGATGTTAAAGAGAATTTTGAGGCCGCTGTTTCGACTTATCAAGCCGGAATTATTCTTGACCCGACGAACTATGATTTAGTTATTGCGCTTGGTGATTTGTACTTGGCGCAAAGTGATTTGGATAACGCAATAAAGGTTTATTGTGACGCAATTCTTTTGGATACGCAGGATTATAGAGGGTATTCCAAGGCAGGAGTTGCCTTGTGGGAAAAGGATTACGTCGAAGAGGCGCTTGTATCTTTCCATAAAGCTGTTGAGTTAAACCCGGAAAACTCGTTTTCCTATAACAATTTGGGGATAATTTATCTTGACGGTTTGATGGATGCAGAAGAGGCGTTGGATTATTTTGAAGAGGCGATATCTTTAAACCCAAATTATACGCTGGCATATTTTAACGCAGCGCGCGCAAGTGAGGCCATGGGGTTCATAAATGATGCCGCAAATTATTATCAGGCTGCGATAGACTTAAACCGTGTTACAGAAGAACTTGACGAACTTGATTTGACGCGTAGATTGCGTAAATTGTTTGAAGCGTAGATCGTTCGTCTTCGACAGGGTAACCGCGTCGAAGGCGGGTTAAAAGGTTAAACAGTTAAAAGGTTGTTCGTTTTAACGAGTTTTTAGCCTTCGGCGAGTTAAAAGGTTAAAAAGTTAAATGGTTAAAAGGGTTTATGGAAATAAACAATGTTGAGCCGCTGCGTTTACACCATTATTGATTATGTTAACCCCTTTTAACCTATTAACCATTAAACCCTTTAACACGTTCCCCCCTTGACAAATTAAGAAAATACGGTATCATGATAATATGAATTATACAAAATACAATAAAAAAATGAAAAGTCCAATAGGGGGGGGGGCGCCT
>JAZUCM010000034.1:0-17702 GCA_045639085.1 Candidatus Gastranaerophilus bacterium | reverse complement strand
TGTTAATAAATACGTGCTAATCTATAACAATAGGCCACAGTGGAACAAAAATAAACTGTCTCCGTGCAGATACAGAGATTTTTTATTGGCTGCTTAATTTGTGTCCAGGTTTTGGGGACCACTTCATATTGCCTTATTCACCTATTCACTTATTGACTTATTAATTATTATTTACAACCATTTATCTTCGTGGTATAATGTTTGTTATGGAATGTCCAAAGTGTGGTTATGAAGTAGATGATAAGGCAATGACCTGCCCAAACTGTAAAAAGGTCTTAAAGTTGATTTGTCCCGTTTGTAGGACCGTCAACACGGCTAATTCGTGCAAAAAATGCGGATTTCCTATCCTTGTAAAATGCAACAGTTGCGGCAAAATCAACCCGAATATTAATAAAAAATGTTCGAAATGCGGGTTCGACACAGAACAGTCCTGCATTCTTAACGACGCAAACACAGACGCATACGCAATGATGATCGTCGATCTTCCTAACATCGACGACATGAAAGATTACATCGGGTCAAAATTACTAAATAAATTTAAGTCAAACACAGACAAAATTATTAAAGATGTTGCAAAAAAATCCAAAAATAAATGCAGGATTTACGGCAAAAATTATATTATCAGGTTTACAAAAGAATACACTTTCTCAAGTTCAACCGCTAAAGCAATGGAAACAGCGCTGGAACTTTTGCAAGAAATCACAAAATTAAACTGCAAACTTACACACAAAAAAAACGCAACAATTCGCTGCAATATAACTCTTGTTAAACGTACGACTTCCGACAAACCAGATGCCGTAAAATCGGATATGAACATCAGTTTCGTCAGCAACGAAAAACTTTCACAAGAAGAACAGATTAGAAACGCTTTCCAAATTATCACAGATTCTTCCGTTTATGAAATATTAAAAAATGATTTCGAATTCGAGCAACTGGACTCAACACTCGTCAACGGCCAAATGATGATGTTTTACGAGGCAAAAGTTAAGGACAAAGTCGAACTAATTGACGTTGAAGACGAAGTTGACGAAATAAAAATCCCAAATTTCGTCCAAAACATGCTGATGGAACAGGATAAAATTGACGGATATGCAATAAGTAAAATGAACGAAAGACACGATCCCGATGCGATTTATGACATGGAGACGATGGGGTTGGAAGATATTACTTGCGAATTTATGCGTGTAGAAAATGCCGATGCTCTTTTGCACATGGTCACAAGACTCCAAACGTATCCAAAAGGGATTCTTGCGATAAAGACTGACGAAATTTATCGGCCTTACTCGCTGAAGATCATCAACGAAATAGAAAATCTCGGGCTTTACAAAAACATTATCAGCATAACATGTTATGACGATATGAAATATGCCCCTTATTCGTTCTTTAGGGATTTAGTTTCTGCGATTTTCGAATACACAGTTTCACAAAAACTATTCTCCTCAAACGATTTTGACATGTTCAAGAATATTGATCCTGAGTTGATTATAAAAGATTTAATAACCCTTCATCAACACGAAGGCCAGGATATTTACGAAACGAGATTCAAATATTACGACATATTCGCCTCACTGTTACAAGCGATTCCCGATAGCTTGATATTCATTGAAGATTTTGACAAAATCGACGCCGGCTCTTTAGACATAATGCGTCACGTGTTTGAGGTTTTTGAAGAATTAGAAGTCAGCTATTTGATATCATACAGCAGAAAATTCTCCCTACATAAAAACTCATCGTTCTTGTTAAACAAACCTTATTACTGCGAAATAATGCTAAAACCCACCCCGTTCGAAAAAATTATCGCAGATAACAAAGAGTTTTACAAAAACATTTTAGACAGTTTTTATCTACAACGCATTGCGAAATACGCTTGCGGAAGTATTTTATTCTTGGATTTTGCGCTGCAATATCTTTTAGAACTCGAAGTTCTAAAAATAACTGATAAAGGCGAATTAAAGATAAGCAAGCAAGAAACAATCATTATTCCGTCGTCACTCAACAAGCTACTAGTGCGCAGGCTCAACCTAATGAAAGACGAAAAAGAAATGTTGAAATTCTTGGCATCTTTGATGCTGCTCGGAACCCGCGTTGATATTCAGACCGTTGACGCGCTGGGTTACGAAAATAGCGAAGAGTTAATCAACAGACTTTCCGCAATGGGGTATGTTTATTATTACAATAATTGCCTGTATTTCCCTAATTACAACCTTTTAAAAGAAAATTTGCTCGAGACGATGAACAAAGATTATCTCAAAGAGGTCGCAACAGAATTGTTTGAAAAAGTGTTCGATGAAAACATTCCGAGCCCGACAAAAGCTTACTTGTACAGATTATTGAGCGAACACGCAAACGAATTTATGGAATGGGAAAAACTTTCTCAGATAAACTTATCGCTGGGAGATTTCTGTTCTTACCTTAACTGTACACAACGCATGCTTGAATTGGTTGCACGCAACGATGAATACAACCTCGTGGAAGACCCTGAACTTTACAAGGATGAATTATACAAAGAAATTTCGTCAAATATTTTTGAGGTTATACCAGACAAAACAAGCGATATCGCACAAGAAACACTTGATAACCTTGAACGCCTGGACGAAAAAGAAAAAATCATCGAACTTTGCATCAAAATGATTAAAGCATGCCTCAATGACGGCGATTACAATAAAGCCCTGGAATTGATGCACAAAGTTTTGTCTATGCTGCCGAATGCAAGTATGGACCCTAACAATCCAAACTTTGACAAAAATTTCTTCTTTATGTCAATAGTACACGTTATTGTGTTGTTTAATCTCGGCGCACTCAAAGACTGCCTTGATTTAGGCTATAAAATTTTAGAATTCGTAACCCCTGACACACTCGAAACAATAAAGCCGGATGATATGGAAGGTACGGATTTTATTGCGATGCTTTACGACACGGTCGGTTACGTTGCGCTTTCAAACATATTTTTACTTGCCGGAAACGTAGGCCAATTTTTGGAACTTGTAAAACAGGACTTGCCGCAACTGCCGGAATCTTTCTGCTATTTTGTAATTCTTGAACAACTTGTACAAGGCAAACTGGAAGAAGTCCCGGAAATAAACATTGCTGCGACTGATAGATTTTCGCCGGCAATTTCATTCATCGTTGCGGCATATCTATTCAACTACGAAGATCCAAAGGCATTTGCGACTCAAATTTATCGTGCAAAGGTTAACGCTAAAAACTGCATGTTGCACAAAATCGAGTATATTTGTGACCTGATAATTGCCAACGCATATACTCGCGTCGGTCTTCTGCCAAAGGCAAGTCACATTTTATACGATGTAATCAATACCGCGCAAATAAAAGGTATGGCCGGCGTTGAGCTTCTTGCCTGGTATTTTATGAGTAATATTCACCTGACAGAAGCACAATACGATACAGCCTACGGAGTCATCAACAATTCAATTATCCAACTTGAAAAAAATAGACTTCACAGCGAACTTCTGATTATGCTTTTGAACTATAATTTGTACAAAGTGTTTATGTACCGAAGAGAGCTGAACAAAGCCCAACTTTGCATAGAACAAGCATTAGCCATTGCGCAAAAACATGAAATGTTTTTCCCGTTCGATGTCAATCCGCAAAGTTACGGCATAGAAATAGACGAAGAAACAATAAAAAGAATTCAAAACGGTGAAAATGTAGAACTTCCGCCACAAGAGAAAAACGATTTTCTGGAAGAACTTGCCGACGCCACAGAGCAATTGCCTGAAGACGGACAATAAAAACTCAAAAGGAGAGGGACATGAAAATATTATTCGCATCAAACGAAGTCGCACCATTTTCTAAAGCCGGCGGGCTTGCTGATGTAATGGGCAGCTTGCCTAAATACCTGGAAAAAGACGCGGAAATCGCCATCTTTACTCCACTTCACGGCTGCATTGACAAGGAAAAATTTAATATAAAAGAACTTCCCAACTCCGATTTGTGGATAACTTTTGGTTGGCAACCACAAAAATTTAACCTGTTTATGGGCAAACTTCCGGGAACAGATATAAATGTTTTCTTCATCAAAAATGATTGGTATTTCTCTTGTTTCAAAGAAGTGTATCCTAAATGGCTGGACACACGCTACGAACACGAGAGATATGTTGCATTTTCGCTTGCAATAATGGAATACGCAAAACAATTAAACTTCCGCGCAGATATTATCCACGCAAACGATTGGCATACAGCGATGTTACCGCTTTACCTACACAGCAACTACAAGTTTGACGAATTCTGGTCCAAAACGAAATGCGTGTTCGAAATCCATAACCTTGCGTACCAAGGAATCTGGCATGATGACATAATTGATTTTGCAAACATGCGCAAAGACATTGTCTACAACGAATGGGGCGTCGAGCACTACGACCGCGTTAACTGGATGAAAGGCGCAATAAATTACTCTGACAAAATTCTTGTGGTCTCACCAAACTACGCCCGCGAAATCCTAACCCCGGAATACGGCGAAAACATGGACTTCACACTGCGCGGTTGCACACACAAAATCGCAGGGATTTTAAACGGAATTGACTACGACGTATTTAATCCGAAAAAAGATAAATCCATCGTTAAAAACTACGACGCAAAATCCTTGGACAAAAAAGAAGAAAACAAAAAAGCATTATGTGAATATTTTGGGCTTGAATACAACCCTAATCGACCGCTATTCGGCTTTGTATCAAGACTCGTTGACCAAAAAGGTATCGACCTGATACGCGATATGGAAAACGAACTTCGCAACCTTGATGCAGATTTCATCTTCCTTGGCAGCGGCGACAGTGCCTACGAAAACCTATTCATTTGGCTTTCCAACAATACCGCAAACATTCGCACATACGTTGGTTATGACGCGAAGTTGGCAAACTTAATTTATGCAGGTAGCGACTTTTTCTTAATGCCGTCAAAATTTGAACCGTGCGGTCTCAGTCAACTTATCGCGATGCGTTACGGCTGTTTACCGGTCGTAAGAGCAACCGGCGGGCTCGAAGACACCGTTACCGGCTACCCGCTTGACAACTCTAACGGTTTCAAATTCTGGGGTTACAACGGCTGGGATATGCTTAACGCAATAAAAACAGCACTTTGGGTTTACCAAGATAAATACGTTTTCAATGCAATGCGCAAATCTGCAATGGAAACCGATTTCTCCTGGAAGAAAAGTGCCGCGGAATACTTGAAACTTTATAAATCTTTAATCGCTTAGATATAATAAATTAATTAAAAACACCCAACGAAGATTTTACCGTTGGGTGTTAAATTTTATGCGTTGAACAACAACGTTGCGCCTGCGACCGCCAGCCCGGCAAGACCGGCATGTTTCCAAGCCTTGGAAGTTCTCAATGATGACAAAGCACCATCTAACGCGCCGCCAACTTTGTTTCCCTTGAAAAGATTGAATTTGCCTTTACCCAAGAATCCAACTTTACCGTCCCATTTTTTCGCAAAGCTTTGCATTGTTTTTTCAAGGTTTTCAAAATCTGTTTTAAGAGTTGCTTTCACGCCATCCCTTATTTTTGGAGTAGAGCCCGTAGTATCTTGAATTTTAGCCAAAACATCGGTTTCACCCTTCAGAATTTTTGTCCAATCTGTAGCATCTAAATTAAATGCCTTTGCAAACTGCGGATTATTTTTCAAGAATTCAACCTTTGCGGCATCATCCGCACAATTTAAAAATTCTTTGCCCAAATCATCAAACTGTTCGTATAAGGATTTTTGTAAATTGTAATTATCCTTAAACTCAAAATCAGTCGTTTGTTTCAACAATTCAGCGTATTTATTGCGAATACTATCGACATCGGTATCAACTAAGTCATAAGCGTCAGCTTTGCCTAAACTATGTTTCAAAAAACCTTTCAAGTCATCTGACATATCCGCGACTTTCGGATTAGACGGGTCGTCAAAGAATGAGCGCAATTCGTCCATCAATTTATCATAATTTTCAGCAGTCACCGTGAATTTTGCAACGCCAGGAGTTTCAGCCGATAACGTTTTGAAAAAGTTTTTTAAACTCGCATCATTTTTTATCGCATGATATTCACCGGAAAATCGTTTCATGAAATCATCGGTAAATTTTACGCCACCGTGTTTGCCTTCTTCAACAGGAGAATTTAGCCCATAACCGGTGAACAAAGTTGCCGCACCCGCTGCACCTGCAGCCGCAGTTCCATACACCGCAGCTCTACCTAAGCTTGAACCCCCTTGGGCCGCTTGTTGAGTCTGACCGCCTCCTTTTTGAGTTCCGGCAGCAGCACCCCAGCCGGCATTATTTGCATAACCACCATTCATCATTTGTTGATACATCATCTGAGTGTAAAAATCGTCACTCATTCCGTACATACCCATTAACATTGGATTCGTTCCCATAATAAACCTAACCTTTCCTACCTTAAATTAAATTATTCCTAACCTTATATTAATAAAGTATTTTCCTCAAAAAAAATTGCCCTCCTAACAGGAAGGCAATTTACAAAACTTAATAATTAGGCAAAAGTGTATTACTACTCTTCGCCCTCTTTGTTGTGCAAGAAGCGATCGAAATCGTCATCAACACTTCTTTGATGCGCAGAAACTTCAGGCGCAACGTAATCCAGGTAAATACTATCGCCAAGTTTGCGTTTCGTAATATCACAAACTCTTGAGCAAAAAGCGAGAGACATTGCGTTCAACATATACAAAAACACAAAGCCTAAAAGCACGAGAGTCACAATTGTTGCCGCCGGAAGTGACGCCTCTGAGCCATCACCTGATCCTACAAAACCAACAAACAACAACGCTCCGACTATCAAGCCGTAAATAAGAAGGTTTAAAAGCCCGACAATTATGCTTGCAGCCAAAATTGAACCCGCGACACGACCAAAAATCGCAAACGGCATCATAGGATTTAATACATTATTATAAGAAAAATCTTTTACGTGAATTGCCATTATCGCCGGAAAAGTCCAACTCGGAATAAAAATCGCCATCACTCCAACGATACCAAGAACAACCAACACAAAAAGGTTAGTTTCATTCGTTGCTAGCGCAATGCAAGCCATCAACGGCAACATAAAAAGGATAAAATACAGCATCCAAATAAATCCAAACGGAAGATATTTGAAAACATTCATAAACATTGCACCAAAATCAATCCCCGGCAAAACAGTTTTTTGCGTATTCATGCAATTATTATAAACTGCTATTATATAACCAAAACTACAAATTGCGCACAATAAATATAAAATCATTCCCGGAACATTAAAAAATCCTGCCGCAAAACCATGTAGCATTTCTTGGGGATTAAAAAAAACAGTGATAACTTGAAATACTACGAGTAAAGAAATCTTATACCAAGACCCTTTTTCCGCCAATACTCTTCCAAAATGTTCTAAATATCCAGCCATATTAAAAACCCTTACAATTTCTACAAATCTTTTAGAATTGTACCATATTGTAAGGGTTATAAAATCATATAAAAAGTTGATTACATATCAGAAACTTGACTTAAAATTCCGCACAACTGCCCAATTATATATTCATTAAAAGAATACAATTCAGAGCTTGTGAAGTTGTAAGTACCTTCTTTATGTCCTATGAGTTTGCGGAAAAATACTTTATCAATTCTAATTAACGTCGACAACTGCTCAACTACGTCCTGCTTATAAACAGAAGGCGTAACATTTTTCAAGCGCAAGAGCGCACGGAAAATGACAACAACCGTTCTCGCAATTGAATCCACAACATCATTGATGTCATGTTTATTTCTGCCGTGTTCCAGATAAAAACCACGGAGTTTCAAAATAAGGTTTTTCAACTCACGCTCACATTGAAGCCTCAAGTCAAAATAGTTTACATTTTGATCAGCGACAACATCTTCACCATAAACAAGTTGATAATTCCATTTTACATCTGAAAACTCAATAGCATAAAGATCAACCGTACTATAAAATTCATCTTTACTCAACAAAATAGGATACGGGTTACCCTTCGCAATCCAACGTTGAGTATGCGGATAAAGTTTGGTTAGATCGTCCGGTCTTAAATTGTCAACCACAATAAACAAATCAACATTAGAGTTCAACGGCGTTTCCGTAGAATTAGCCTTTGACCCAAAAATAAAGACTGAAACCAATCTTTGGTGAAAAATATCTTGTAACGACAATATCAAAGAATTCAAATCTTTCATCTAACACTCCAAAATTATTGTGTAAAATTATAATCCAAAATGGTTACCAAAACCGCCGCGTCTTCTGGATTTTTTCTTAGCAAAACGTTTTGACATCAACAAAACAATCCCAAACAATACGAATAAAATTCCAACGACATTAGACGGTTTTACACGTAAAGGTTGTTGAATAGGTTTTGACATCGGCTCAAAATGCTGAGTAGTAGAGTCCTCTTTCACAAAAACCAAGGACGGCTCGATAACGCGTGAAATATAATAAATCCCGTTCGTAATCGCAGCAGAATAATCACCTTTTTTAAACGCCGGTGAAACCTCTTCCGAAATAATGTTCTTTAAGGCAACATAAGAAATTTCAGATTTCAAGTTCTCACCAATTTCAACCCCGATTTTGCCTTCGTTCGGTGCAACCAAAAATACCAAAAGGTTTTCTTTTGCGCCACCAATACCGCGCTCAGAAACAACTCTTGCAACCTTACTTGCCGGAACCCCTTCAAGAGTTTCGAGAGTTACAACAAGGATGGAATAAGAGGTTTGAGCCCTGACGTAATCCAAATAAAAAGAAATCTTTTTCTTGTCCGATTCCGCAATAACCGCAGCCCCGTCAGAGATAAATCCATCACCGTCAAAATTAAACGTAAAGGTCGCTGCAAGAACCTGAATTCCCAGCGCCAACAATCCAACCAATAAAATTAATTTCTTCTTCATATTATTATTTTATACTATGTTTCACATAATGTCAATATTATTTTTGCATATTTTTATGTTGATATTTTTCATAAGCAAAAAGCCCCAAAGCCCCGGCAGCTAATACGCAAGCACCAATCAAGGAAAAATTTTTCCATCCGAAACTTTTTAAATTTTTACTAAAATCTTGAACAGGTTTCTCACAATCTTCTTCTTGCAAAACATGCGCAAACTTACACAGTTTTTCGTAAACATCCTTATGAGACTTGTCTAATCCGGCCTTTTCAAAAGCCATTGCCAACACATCAGGCAAATTCAAAGCATGCCCTTTTTGTACAGCTTTGTGATATTTATCAAAATAATCCTCACCGATTTTGTATCTATAATTCACCTCACTATTTAACCCCTGAGAATCAAATCGTTCTGAACGCCCCAAAGCGTCCATATAAAAAACAAAATTATGTTTTGCCGGCATGATATCTGCAAACTTCGCGCGAATAAACTCGACCGGCTTACTCATATTTTCAAGGGTATCCCCAAAAATCTCCGCCAAAACTCCAGCTTGCTTATTTCGCTTAGCGTTTTCGGTAAACCCGCGGGCAGCCGCAACACTATCCGCATATCCATTTGCCAACTGTTCCAGCGGTTGCGCCGTATGATCCCCAACCCCAAAAATAAATTCATTCGGCCCCAATTTCACAGTATCAGAATAAAAATCCTTCGTCCCCCATGTCTTCGAAAGATGTTCCGACTCTAATATCGCAACCCGACCTCTAATCTCCGGACGAGCCTCGCCATCATTTATCGCAACGAATTCATCAGCCCCTGCCTTGAATTCGTGTATAAGATTTTCTTTATCAAACGAACTACCCTGAACCCGTTTCACTTCTTCTTCCATCATTAGCAAAACCTGTTCTCCCAAATAAGGATTAAGTTGTTCATTGTTCGCACGATTAAAAACTTTTGGCGCAATATACATCCACGAAGCATCAAAGCGCAACCCATCGTAACGTCTGGCATTCAACCCAACTTTACGTTTTAACAACATTGCCGCCGGCGAATTCTCATCCAAAATTTCATCATAATTTAAACACGGCGCCTTCCAATCATTTGCACCAATATAATGCTCTTTCCAAAATGCTTTGGGATTAGCCCAAATTTCATCCGGCGAAAATTTAATCGCCATATCTCCCAAAAGCTTCATCCCTTTTTGATGCAAGTTTTCACGCCCTTCTTGCAAATGTCGTTCCGCAACAAACTGCCTGAACTTATAAAACTCAACATCCTCAATATTATCATTCAGAATTTGAGATATGCGTTGAGCCCGCTCGCCACCCGTAAACGTCGAATTCGGATTATAAAGTTCTTTATCCAACAAACTTCCCCATTGTTCATAGTCGCGCCCGCGATTTTCACGTTTCAATACCCCATAGACAGCCTTCGGCTCTAACCATACATCATTTTCTTTCTTATATTTCTCAAATTCACTCCTCAATTCATCATGCCGGTCAAGCCCTTGAAAACGCTCAAATGCTTTACGTAAATTCTTCATAAAAACAGTGTTAGCGCCGTTTACGTTCTCATAATTCACAAATTTAGCCCTCTCAGGCAAATCATTTGCCCCAACAATTTCCTCAAACTCTTGCGTCTTTAAAATTCCGCGCCACGAAGGAGTGGTAAGAGTTTGCATATCAATCAAGGAATCATTCAACCCCAACGCCGAATACCCATAAGCACAAACAAACCCACGCCTATGCTTACGTAAAAATTCCCCCTGCGGCAAAACTTCAACCGTATTCACCCCAAAATAAGTTTTTGCAAAATCAAAAAACTTATCAGAATCCGTTCCCAAAATATTCGCAACACCAATATTACGTTCTGCAACCTGTGGCAAACACGCATCGTGAACAACCAAAACAGAATTCCCCGTATTTCCTAAAAGCTCTTTTGCCCGCGCATTAACCTCACGCATCTCACGTTCTTCGGCCGACGTCAAACGCCGCCTAAACGCAATATTAGAACTATTTGCGGGATAAATTCTCATAAAAACACTAATTCCTAATCTTCAACACCAATTATCCCCCACACAAAAATTGATGTAAATAATTCTCAAGGGTTATTCCAAATTGAAATAACGCCTCACTCTTGAGTATCTTATTTCAGTTTAAGCGCCAAAACTGAAATAAGATTAAGAAATTTAATCGCTTATTTCAGTTTCGCTTGAAAAATTGAAATAAGCGTGTTATAATAAAAGTGTTATTTCAAAATCAGGAGTCAAAATGAACAACAGAGCAGGAACATACAAAAACAATTTATCAGGCGAAATGGCATACAAATCATTCACCCCCGCTAGCCTTCCACCAAATCCACCATTAGAACTTAATAATGATATTATAAACATCTTACTAAAAGCGAACGAACAAATAACTTTGCTGGAAGGAATTGCCAACAGAATTCCCAACATTAATTTGTTCATATCAATGTATGTCAGGAAAGAAGCTCTTATGTCATCCCAAATTGAAGGCACCCAAGCGACTCTGGAAGATGTTCTCGACCCGTTACTACAAGAAAATACCAATAGACCGGTCGGAGATGTTATAAACTATATTAAAGCAACTGATTTTGCAATAAACAGGTTAAAAGAACTACCCCTCTGCAACAGATTAATAAAAGAAACCCACCAAGTTCTACTATCCGGCGTCCGTGGCGAACACAAAAGCCCCGGGGAATTTAGGCATTCACAAAACTGGATAGGCGCAACAGGTTCAACGCTAAAAACAGCAAGGTATGTTCCGCCCTCAGTTATCGACATGCAACAAGCAATGTCCGATTTGGAAAAATACATCAACACAGATGACGAACTTAACACGCTTATAAAAGCCGGATTAATACACTACCAATTTGAAACGATTCACCCGTTTCTTGATGGCAACGGCAGAATCGGACGGCTTTTGATAACTCTTTTTCTAATGGAAAAGAAAGTTTTAAGCACACCGGCATTATACATCTCGTATTTTTTAAAAAAGAATAGAATCGAATATTATGACAGAATGAATGAAGTGCGTTTAAAGGGAAATTATGAACAATGGATAAAATTCTTCCTTGAAGCCGTTTACGAATCTGCAAAAGACGCAGTTGAAACAATCGACAAACTAACCTCATTACACAACAATTTCTGCAAAAAAATTAATAACCTGGGACGCCGCAGCCAAAACGCAATGAAAGTCTTTGAATACCTGGAATCAAATCCTATCATTGAAATTCAAAAAACAGCCAAAGAGCTTCATATATCATTCAATACAATGTCCGGCATAATCAAAGAACTGATCAACATCGGTATCCTGGAACAAACTTCGACCCAAAACAGAAACCGAACTTTCGCATATAAAGAATACCTGGAGATATTAAAACAGGGAACATAAATCTCAAATCCCCCTTTACAAAATGGATAAAATTGGGTATAATTGGATATTTATGGATATAAACGGATAAAATAAAAAAGGTATAAGAATAAACCCATACCTTTTCCTTAACTAAACCTACCGGCTCCTCTTCGACCTTCTACCTTACCGAGTCGAGTTTTCCAAAAATCTCGCTCGGAATACTTTTTATGACGCGTCGTCATTCTTCGGCTCGTCTTACTCGACACCTACCCCCGTTAATTTGGGAAGTATTGCATAAATAGCTTGCCTGAATTCGTTATCTTTTTCAGCACCTTGTAGTATAAGAGCTTGACTAGCAATATCATCTACATCTTTCTTTGAAAGAAAACCTTTTTGGTGAAGAATATCAGCGCGCTTTGTCAGAGCATCACTTATAAAAGTTCTTATATTCAAGGCATCCTCATCGTCTAAGTAACCAATTACCCTTTCCAAGCTAGTCAAACGAGACCTTTTCAATACCTCAACTATATTGCTGGAATTAATTTGACCTTCGTCTGGCCCAAAAAGCATAGATGCTTCATCATGACGTTCAGTATCAACAGTAAACAAGTCTCCAAGCCAAGCGGCAATACCACCCGTCATTGATACTCCACCGGGAGTCTCAGCAGCAAGAGCTTTTATCAAATTATCCGCCAAGTCTTTTGCCGTTTTAGTATCAACCTTTTTGAAAGGCATTTCAACTTTTTCTTCCGGCTCAGGCGCTTCGTATGCGGCAAAATATTCAGCCCAGTCATCAATATTTTCTAGAAACTCATCCTTGGTAACGTCATTCATTGGAGTGATATTAAGCCCGTTGATATCTTTAAAATACTTGTCAATATCATCGACACTGTCCAATCTTTCTTTACTATTACCAGCCGTATTAGTGTTAAATGCGCTAAAAATCATCATCGCCTTTTCAGCCGTACGTTCTTCGGGTTTTAGCTGTAAATATGCTTGTGCCAATACTGCAATATTTTTATTTCTTTCTATTTTGTCGCCCATAATAACTCCTCGCTTTTCTTCATTTATTCAACATTACGCAGTTTGTTTCTCTACAGAGTCCGTAACATCTATCGGTTTTGCTTGGTCTTTTTCGATTTTGTAGATTTTACCTTTGTACTCATAGTATTTGCCCGCCATCGGTTGACCTTTTTTATTTTTAACCTTAACTTTGGTACCTTTTTCCGTCACTTCTGTTTTTTCATCAGAAGTTTGTTCTTGTTTTGGTGTGTACTCTTCGCGGCGTTTTGCCGGACGACGAGTCTTACCTGTTTCTTCAAGCAGTTCTTCTTTTATTTCAGCCCACTTGTCTTTTATGTTCTCATCGGTTGATTTTGAGATTTTTTTGTCGAGTTCGGCAAAATCTTTACCCGTAAAAGTTTTACCCTCGACAGTTACTTTGTATTCTTTTTTGTCTGCGGAATAAGTAATTTCTTCCGGGAACGGCTTGTATGTTTTGGAAGAATCGTATGTTCCGCCTGTTGCCTCAGCATACGCTTTTCTGAAATCAGCCTTAGCCTCACGTTGAACTTTAGCCGGATCCGTATCACCAGCATCGTCACCGTCATCATCCACGATGTCTTCGACTTCTTCTTGCGCAGCTTCAGCTTCCGCTTGAACAAGCTTAGCTTGAAGTTCGTTTAGTTCTTTATGTATTGCTTCTGCTTCCTTGTATAGTGGAGCAGCCGCCTCAGAAATAGCCTTTATTTTTGCATTCATTTGTACAGCAGACAACTTACCATCTTCGTTTTTCATAACTTTTTCAAGTTGTTCCAACAAAGCTTTTGCTTTTTTCTCTAATTCAATAATTTTTTCTTTAAGTTCAGGCTCATCTTTCAACACTTTTTCATTTTTCCACTGTCCGATAGTCTGAATTTTGCTAAGATCAGCACCCGTTTGTTTAGCCAATGCACTCATACCGTTTTGAAGCGAAATATTTTGTAATGTTGCTGCGATATCATCAGGCGAATAAGCAGTACGAAAACCTTGCGCACTCATCGCCAAGGAATATGGCACCTGAAACGAATCCGCTACAGTATAATACGGCTTCCCAACATAAGTATGCAACATACCGTATGGCTGAGAAATATGATAATTATAGCCTTCCCAAGCAGAGGTGTAATCCCTTGCCGGCCAATAACAAGCTGGAGAAGTTCTCATTCCTCTCGTATAAAAGTCAGACATGCTCCCAAGATATGTGCCTAACCCATAACCAATAGGTAAATATCCATTGCCATTACCGCCCATAATAAACTCCTCGTTTTAGTCCTTTGTATATATAAAGTATTTACTAACGAGGAAATTGCGCCAAATAGAATCACAACTTTACATTCCTTAATAATTCAACAACATCATGCCGGGACAGGGTAGGGGCAATCTCTTTTATACACGTTATTTCTTCCGTTGAAACTGACTCTTTAAAAATCTTTTCCAAACGACTTTTATCATAATCATATAAAATCGAACCGTGCTGAAGTATATAGCCATCTTTTCTAAACTGGGCAGAACCTATCAATTTTTTACCTTTGTAGCACAAATCGGCCCCGGTCGAAACCAACATACAATAATCAAATTTTGTATGAACGCCTTTTTCAGCCCCAAGTGTCAACTCGCTTCCAACCTGTTTAAAAGCATCGACCAAAACTTGGCAAATTTCTTTGTATGATTCGACAACATTTCCGCCATTTTTCAGATACGAAATCGGGCAAATAACACTATACGTAATCTCATCATCGTGCAAAAGCGCACGCCCACCAGTCAAACGTCTGACAACATCAACACCTAAAGAGCGTAGATATTCATAATCCAAAAAGTCGTCCTTCTGATTCCGCCCCAGCGAAACACAAGCCGGCGACCAGCCATAAAGGCGAAATATCGGCTCTTGCAACCCTTCATCAATTGCGTATTCCAACAACTGCGCATCAATACGCATGTTCTCAACACCGTTTTTAACATCATAATCAATATATCTCATAAAATGATTATATTACAAACCGTCCGACTTGACCATGCACGTTATCAATTGTGACTTACAATAGATTTTCAACCTCAACTTTACAAAAGTTTAGTAAATTTTTTTGTAACGAAATTGGCATGCCACAAGATTTTTACTGTAAAAAAAATTTTTTTAGCGCTAGAATATAAATCAAGGACTTACCCGGTTCAAAATTGCCAGGTAAGCACAGGAATAGGGCTCATATATTTATGATATGGGGAGATTTTGGAATACTAATTGGTTTAAAGGCGGACTAAAGTCCGCCTTATTTTTTGATATTATATTTTTACAAGCAAAAACTTGCTATCCTTTTTAGCCAAAACCTTGTGTTGTTCATCTTTTTTGAACATTAAAATTTCGCCTTTATCAACATCAAATTGCTGCGCATCAAAATGCATTTCGATTTCGCCATCAAGAACCAAAACCGCAGCATCGCAAGTTGAGGTATGCGTGTCAATAATTTCGTTTTTCTTTAGCGCAATAGCCGTTAACGCCCCGTGTTCACTTTCCATCAACACATTTTTGTCAAACATTTCACCATCCAAATCAACCAAGTCTTTGACTTTCAAAACATTGTAAAACATAAAACTTCACTCCTTATTTTTGTGTACAAATACATTAGAGCAAATTTTTCAGGATTTTTCATCCGACAAAATGTTAATTTTACACATTCTCAAATAAATTTCGCCCATTTTTCCCTTGAAAAAGTAATTCGGGGTAAAGCGAACGAAAAGTTTGTAAATCAGCCTCAGACAACTTTTTTGTAACATTTTCCGAAACAACAAGCTTCATTTTGTGCTTAGGTTTTTTCTCTAACCTTCCGGCCTTAAAGTCATCAACCGTAACTTTTGCCCTGTCCAGCCCCCAAATATAAAATTTTTCGTCCGGCATAAGTCTAAATATATTGTTATAGTCATGCTTAAATTTGTCAAAAATATTCCCCGCATAATCAGCAATCCCAAGCCATGGGTCAATAATAACGGCCTCTTTGCCTTTAAAAACATTATCCCCCATCTTAACCGGCTTGTCAGTTACAAAAGCCACGCGATGATCAAGCTTTATTTCATCAAAAAACAAAGAACCCGTATAAACATTTTTAGCGCCATTCATTTTAGCAACAAGCTCGCCCAGCAACGCACCTTCAAAACAGTTTCCAACACGGGAATTTTTCATCCTATTAATAATATTTGTAAAAGCCTCAAAGGAATCACGCCCATAAAAAGGGTATTGAGCTCTAGCCCTACCGATATTAACATCATTACGCCTCTCCAGTCCGCGAAATTTATAAGCCTTTACCGGGTTATTATCCCAAAAACAAGCAGTCAACGACATTGACACATGCGGGAAATGGCTATGCGCTTTCTGCGCAACCCATTGTGCATCACGAACAACTTGCGCTCGACTTTTGAATGTAATATTTTGAGAAACCATAAAGTTTTAAAATTGGTAAAGAAAAAAATTTGCTATCAAAAAATAATGCTTGACATTAAAATATTTTCTTGCTAGTATGGATATGCAAGCCGATGACAGTTATAGAATAGCTTATAGGTCGGCGGGTAAAGACAAGCGAAGGCGGCCTGAAGCTGGTGGAATCTGGCAAAAACGTGTGAAAGCCAACAGGGTCGAATTAAGGCGAGTCACAAAGAAAAAGTACATAAGCGCTTGTAGCTCAGCAGGTAGAGCACTCCCCTTTTAAGGGATAGGTCGCGCGTTCGAATCGCGCCAAGCGCATAAAAAGAGATAGGTTAAGTCCTATCTCTTTTTATATTTTGGCAAGAGTGGAACGGAGCGAAACAATGGTTGCAGAAGAAAAAGTTTTCAGAGGATAATTCAAATAAAGTATGAGATTTAATAAAAAGTCGACAAAACGGATGATGTGTTTTAAAGAGGAATTGAGTAATATAAAACCATACTCCTTAGAGACTAAGATACACATATCCCTAATCAACAGCTATGCACCTAAAGTACATAGCTTTTTTTTGCCTGCTGCGCAGAGCCACGAAGCAAGCTTTGCTTGCGAAGAGGCGAGCGCGCGACGCGGAAGACCGCGCTCTTTCGCGCAAGCGCGAGCGGTGGCGTTTAACGCGAGGCGCAGTACCAGCGTTGAGCAATTTGGGGTCGTAATGTTTGTTGTTTCTGTCATGTTTACCTCCGTAATCTTACGTTCACAAGGGCCGGAGGTTTTGGCAAAACATGACTCGCAAAGCCAGATATAATCAGGCTGTTGATGCGCCCCCCCCCCCTATTGAACTCTTTATACTTTCATTTTCATTTAACATATTATCATTATTTACCATGTTCGCGATTTTGTCAAGAGGGGAATGTGTTAAAAGGTTTAAAGGTTAAAAAGTTAAATGGGGTTATGGAAATAAATAATGTTAAGACGCCGCGATTTTACCATTGTTTATTACATTATTCCCATTTAACC
>JAZUCM010000033.1:0-15399 GCA_045639085.1 Candidatus Gastranaerophilus bacterium | reverse complement strand
AAATTTTGGGATGGACATTGCGGTTTTCGGTTACGGAAACCGCAATGCGTGTTTTATCCAACAACAAGCCTAGGCTTGTTGTTGGATAAAACACGCATTGCGGTTTCCGTAACCGAAAACCGCAATGTCCATCCCAAAATTTTATATAATCCAAAACTATACCAAACAAAAAATAGCAAACATTACCATGATAGACATAGAGCTTGCCAAAAACCAAGTGTGCAATACCGGCGGTTGATACGCCCACACTTCTTTGATCGTTAACGTTGCGTTTTGAATTACTTGCATACTTACCTCGTAATTAACTCTCTACACATTATATTTTCCACACTTAAAATAAAAACACATCGCCTAACTGGTTGATTATTTATATCCTTTCGGTTAATATACAACTATGGGACTAGAACTTTTAATGCCGGCGGGCAACATAGAAAAATTAGAATACGCAATTCGATACGGTGCAGATGCCGTCTACTTGGGCGTTGTAGACTTTAGCCTACGCGCAATGAGAAAAGGGGAACTTATCACCCTGGATAATATCAAAGAAGCTATCACTAAAGCACACGAACTCGGCGCAAAAGCTTATTTGACGCTAAATATTTTTGCGTTCAACAACGATATTCGCCAACTGGAAGAATGTATTGACATCTTTAACGACGCAAAGCCGGATGCAGTTATCCTCAGCGACTTTGGGGTGTTTAATCTGGTTCGAAAAAAAATGCCAAATACAGAAATCCATATCAGCACTCAAACAAATACCCTCAACTACGAAAGTGTAAAATTCTGGCGTGACCTGGGCGCAAGCCGAGTAATCTTAGCACGTGAACTCGCAATAAAAGATATCGCCGAAATTCGCCGCCAAGTGCCGGACGTCGAATTGGAAAGTTTCGTCCACGGCGCACAATGCGTTTCGTTCTCCGGCAGATGCCTTCTAAGCGACTATTTTTCAAAAGGTGAGCGCAAAGCCAACCACGGCAACTGTTCTCAACCTTGCCGCTGGAGCTACAAACTCATCGAAAGCACACGCCCGGATGAACATCTTGAAATCTGCCAAGATGGCCGTGGCTCACATATTTTGAGTCCGAAAGACCTTTGCCTTGTAGAATATCTTCCGCAACTCATCGACGCCGGAATTGATTCTCTTAAAGTCGAAGGCCGCACAAAAAGTTTATACTACGTTTCTGCCGTTGCAAAAGCTTATCGCCAAGCAATCGACGAAATTTTAGCCGGCAAAACCGACGATTTACACAAATACTTCTTGGAATTGAAAAAAGTCGGCAACCGCGGCTATACAACAGGTTTCGCCCTTGGAAACAACAACGGCGACAGCTACAGTTATGACATTTCAAAAGGCCTCGCCGGCGCAGATTTTTTGTGCGAATTCTGGCAAAAAGGCGAAGGCGAAAAAGACGGCTTTTATCTTGTCAAAATCAAAAACAAAATGTTACCGGGCGACGAAATAGAAATTATTTCCCCGGATGAACAATTCAAAGCCACAGTCCTTGAAATCCAAGACGAACACGGTCTGACACTCGACGTCGGAAACACAAACGCGGAAGTTTATATCAAGTTTTCGCAAGCGCCAAAAGACTACAAATACGCAATGGCACGCACCATCGGAATAAAAGGCGAAGAGGAGTAACATGTTTTTAAAACCCGATTACAATCTTGAGAATATTTACGCAATCAACCTGAGCGAATTAAAAAATAAAGGGATAAAAAATATTCTTTTCGATCTTGACAGCACGATTATGGCATCAAAATCGGGCTGCTACAGCGAAGAAACACGTCAATGGCTCAATTGCGTAAAACAAAACTTCTTCATCGCGATAGTCTCCAACAACGACAACCCGGCTTATATCGAGAAAGTCAAGGGCTGCACTGATTTTCCGTGCGTTTTTGGCGCTCACAAACCCGACATCAAAGTTGCCGCAGAGTTTATGCAATCATACGGACTAAAAGCCTCACAAACAGCATTTGTAGGCGACCGCCCACTTACAGACATTCTTTGCGGCAAACGCTTAGGCTGTCTGACAATCCTGGTCGACTCCATCACCGCCAAAACCGAAAACCTCCCGACACGTTTCGTCCGCGCATTGGAAAGAGTAACAATAAAGAAATAATCATTACATACCCTATATATACAAAATATTGACAAATTTAACATTATTTTACAATTGCAACTAGCAAAGCAATTTCCCTTGCAAAAACAACTTTAAATATCTACAGGGGATATTTTAAAGAAAAAGGGGATGCGTTATGGCAATTGGAAGACTGGCAAAATTATGTAATGCTATTGCTAAGCCGTTTGAGAAAATACACCAGATACAAAAACCTTTCAGAGGTCAAAATTTAACCAAAGTTCAGAAAGCCGCGAACTGCATACTTAAACCGCTGAACTTCGTCGGAGGTGGAAATGCAGTGGCTGTAACAGGGCTGGCGAGTGCGATAACAATGGTCGGCGGTGTTGGTTGCGCGACATATGCATACTCCCAAAATAATGAAAAGGCCGCGGAAAAATCATTATGTGCAACACTCAAAGGACTTGATGTCGCAGTTGGAGCCATTGGGGGTTTTGCTCTAGGCGGACCTATTGGTACCATAGCCGGAGTTCTCACAGCTCTTGCAACTGACAAAACTCTGATTGGAGAATTATTCAGTATTTGCGACCAAAAAGAAGACGCTCAAATGCTGGAAAACGCGATGGCAAATACCAGAAAAGAACTCTACGAGACATTGGGGTTTAGCACAGAAGATAAAGAAGAAGTAACTGAAAAAGATCCTGCAGCAGTACAAAAACAGGTAATCGAAGATTTCCACAACGAAATTAAGAACGCTTCCGTCGGAGACACCATTACGGCTCCTATAGATAACTTGCGACTGAAAGTCAGAGAGCAAAATATAACCTTGAACAAAGGAGATAAATTAATAATGAAAGAAGACTCAATAGTAATAATAAAGGAGAATAAAACTCCGGAAAACACCTCCGAACAAGAGCAACAACCAGAAACAAAAACAGATAAAGATTCAACCTTGGTTGCACCTGGCGACTCAATCCTTACGCAGCCAAAAGACTCTGTCGCAACAGCACCTGGCGACTCAATTCTTACGCAGCCAAAAGACTCCGTCGCAACAGCTCTTGGCGACTCAATTCTCACGCAGAAAAAAGACTCCGTCGTAACAGCACCTGGCGACTCAATTCTCACGCAGCCAAAAGACTCCGTCGCAACAGCTCTTGGGGACTCAATTCTCACGCAACCAAAGGACTCCGTCGCAACAGCTCCTGGGGATTCAACCCAGGTAAAAGAAGAGCCTGTTCAAGAGCCTAAAAAGGATCAACAACCCACCTCAAAAACAGAAGAAACCGAAGAAACCGAACAAACCGAACAAGCAAAGAAAAAAGAGGAAACACCACGACCTGCAAAAGACTTGTTCGACGGCAAAATCAAAGGAATTACGACTAAAACATACACCGTTCAAACCTGGAAATCCAACAAAGATTGTCTCTGGAATATCGCAAGAAGACAACTGGAAGCAGTAAACCCCGGCGTACAAATCACCAACGGCCAAGTTTTGGCACAAGTCGAAGAATTCAAGCGGCTCAACCCTGGCATCAAAAACCCGGACATTATCTATCCGGGACAAGAAATCAAGATGTGTGCATAAAAAACTGGCATTAATGCCAGTTTTTTAGTAGGTCGGCTTTACCAAGCCGACATTTTTTATTATTTATTTCCCATAACGACTTATTGCCTTATTTCAACTCTGATGTGCAATTTGGGCATCTGGTTGCATTGATATTAATCGTTGAGCAGCAATATGGGCATTCTTTTGTCGTCGCTTCTGCCACAACTTCCTCTTTTTTAACAAGTGTGTTTTGCAGTTTGTTCATAAATTTAATCAACATAAACACCGCAAAAGCAACGATTAAAAATGAAATAACAGTATTAATGAATGCGCCATAACTCACAACAACAGCGCCGGCGTCTTTTGCAGCCTGCAACGACGGATAAACAACATCACTCGGTGAAAGTTGGTAATAAAGGTTTGAAAAATCCACTTTACCCAACACTAAACCAATAGGCGGCATAATTACATCGTTAACCAACGAGTTGATAATCTTGCCGAAAGCTGCACCAATAATGATACCTACGGCCATATCAATTACGTTACCGCGCATAATAAATTCTCTTAACTCTTTGAAAAAATTCTTAAGCATACTGACTCCTTTACTTTTCTAAGTGAATTATACCCAATAAACACCAAATTAACAATATTACTACAAAAAACGTAACATTTTGTGTTCGAATAAAGAAAATCAATTGTGTTCATGCTAGGATATAATTGAATACTTAGTTAGAAGAAATAACGGAGAAAAAGTATGGACATATTCAATATATTCACTCTTCTGGGCGGATTGGCATTTTTCCTTTACGGAATGACCGTTATGTCAACCGGCTTAGAAAAAGTTGCAGGCGGCAAAATGGAACGTTTGCTTAGAGAAATGACATCTAACCCCATCAAAGCAATGGGTTTAGGCGCAATAATAACAATTCTGGTACAATCATCCTCTGCCGTGACAGTTATGCTCGTCGGATTAGTCAACTCAGGAATAATGAATTTATCTCAGGCAATCGGCGTCATAATGGGTTCCAATATCGGAACAACAGTGACAGCCTGGATTTTAAGTTTGTCAGGATTGGAAAGCGAAAATTTCTTTGTCCAACTTTTAAAACCTGAATCATTTTCACCGCTCTTGGCTCTTGCCGGCGTAATAATGATGATGAGTGCCAAGAAAAGTAAACCAAAAAATGTCGGCTCTATCCTTATAGGCTTTGCAGTATTAATGTTCGGTATGGAACTAATGAAAAACGCGATGAGCCCGCTTGCCAACATGCCGGAATTTACACAAGTTTTAACCGCGTTTAGCAATCCGTTGTTCGGCGTCCTGATAGGTACCGTTGTAACTGCCGTTATCCAAAGCTCCGCAGCCTCTGTCGGTATTCTGCAAGCGCTATCTTTAACAGGTGGTCTGTCTTACGCAATGGCATTCCCTATCATAATGGGTCAAAACATCGGAACCTGTATCACAGCCGTAATTTCAGCATTCGGCGTAAATACCAATGCAAAACGAGTCGCTGCGGCTCACATCGCGTTTAACGTTATCGGAACAATAATTTTCCTAACCATATATGAAATCATTAATTCAATCTGGCATTTACCATTCTTCGAAAAAAGTATCAACCCGCTTGGTATAGCAGTTGTTCATTCAGTATTTAACATCGCAACGACAATAATGCTATTCCCTTTCATCAAGGTTTTAGAAAAAATCGCAATTCTTACCGTCCCGGAAAGCAAGTCCGGCAAAGAACAAGAAGTTATTATCGACGAAAGACTCCTGCTAACCCCGTCTTTTGCAATCAGTGAATGTTCAAGACTTACGGTTGAAATGGCAAAAATCGTTGAATATAATTTCATCAACTCAACAAAAATGCTCAAAAGTTTCCACCAACGTGGCGCAGAACACATTGCGGCAAACGAAATAAAAATCGACACCTACGAAGACAAACTCGACTCGTTCTTGCTAAAACTCTCTTCACGTCAACTTTCAGACGAAGACAGCAACAAAATCACACAACTCCTTCTCACGATAGGTGACTACGAGAGAATCGGAGACCACGCATCGTATATCTTAAAAATCGCAGAAACAATGAACGAAAAGAAACAAAAGTTTTCCCCGGAAGCCATCGAAGAACTAAAAGTTATCGTTCACGCTGTGTCAGAAATCTTCCGTATGACACTGGAAGTCTTCACTAACGACAACACTATTCTCGCACAAGAAATCGAACCTCTTGAACAAGTAATCAAAAAGAATATACGTAAAGTCAAAAACCGTCACATTAAACGTCTAAAAGACGGACTTTGCAACGTGGACGCAAGTTTTATGTTCTCAGACTTAATGAACGACTTGAGAAGAATCGCGGCTCATTGCTCCAACATCGCGACCTGCGCGATTCAAATCAAAGATTCCTCAATGGAAAAACACGAATACAGTCAAAGGACAAAAAGCCTCGAAAATACTGACTTTACAAACAAATACGAAAACTATAAGTCGATTTACTCAGTTTCAAAACACTAAAAAAGAGCCAAAAGGCTCTTTTTTTATCGGATAAGTGGTAAAGATTTGTCGTTGGATTTAACGCTTAACACACCTTACGTAGCTAGCGCCAGACCGCGTCGTCGGGCTGCGACCGCCCGAGTAGAAATCCTGGCCCCAAGCCCTGCCAGACTCTCCAGAAGAGATGACAGAGCCAGACCAAAAGCCACCGGACGCAATTCCGATAAGTTCTTTGTTATAGAACATCGCTGAAAGTTCGTCTCTGTTAGGGAGTCTGCTTTCAGGGTCTTGTAATGAGCATTTTGCACTAGCCTCAGTTTGTGCTACTGATGTCGCGGCATTGGTTGCTAGGGTGTATGGTGCTACTACATTGGAATCGGTCGGATAAAGGGCCGTAATAAAGCCAATGTCTTTTCCAACAGCATTAGGGCCCTTGTTTCCGTTTAGGTCATAAATGAAGTTTGCGCACATTTTAGGTTGACTGTAATGCCATACGTTTCCTTCAACATCTGCTGTACATAATGGATTGTAAGTTAATGAGTTAATGAGTTAATAAGTTAATAAGTTAATAAGGATTATGGGAATTTATTCGAATAAATACCAACGCCGAATTCTTTTGTTTGTTCTACAACAAACATACAATCCAACGTTGAAAACCAACCAAGATTAATTAGCATTAATCCTTATTAACTAGTGCGGCTGCGCCGCACGAATTAACTTATTAACTTATTAACTCTCTTATTAACTTATTAACTTTATCCATTTTACCAATTATAAAGAATTGTAAAAGGTCGTCAAAAACTTTTGATTTTAAATAATTTCCGTTGTAGACTGTTAATCATATAGATTTACAGTAGACGCCGGGTCGGAATTAAAAACCTTACCGGTAAAAAAATTAAGGAGAAATTAAAGAATGGCAAACAAAAACTTTTTGTTTACTTCTGAATCAGTAACAGAAGGACACCCTGACAAGGTTTGTGACCAAATATCAGACGCAATCCTTGACGAATTTTTGACAAAATACCCTCAATCAAGAGTTGCTGCAGAAACTACCGTTACAACAGGTATGGCATTGGTTTGTGGCGAAATCACCTCTGATTGTTATGTTGATATCCCACAAGTTGTTAGAAACACTATTAAAAATATCGGTTACGAAGGAACTTCAGGCGGCGGCTTTGACTGCAACACTTGCGCAGTTTTGACAAGCATCGACGAACAATCTTGCGACATCGCAGGTGGCGTCAACAAAGCGCTCGAAAGCCGTTCTGAAAACGCCGATACATCAACTAGCGAAACAGAAGCTATTGGCGCAGGCGATCAAGGTATCATGTTCGGTTACGCATGTAACGAAACACCTGAATTGATGCCGCTTCCTATCAGTTTGGCACACAAACTTTCATACAAACTCGCACAAGTTAGAAAAAACGGCACTTTAAACTACCTCAGACCGGACGGAAAATCTCAAGTTACCGTTGAATACATTAACGGCAAGCCGGCTAAAATCCACACCGTATTGATTTCAACCCAACACGATCCTGAAATCAACGGAGTTTCTGACAACGCTAAAGTTCAAGAAATCATCAGAAATGATATCAAAAAGTATGTTATCGACGCGGTTTTTGCAAACGAAGAAATCCAACTCGACGCTAATACAAAAATCCTTGTGAACCCATCAGGCAGATTCGTTGTCGGTGGCCCGCAAGGTGACGCAGGATTAACCGGCCGCAAAATCATCGTTGACACTTATGGCGGCTACTCTCGCCACGGCGGTGGTGCATTCAGCGGAAAAGATCCTACAAAAGTAGACAGATCCGCAGCTTATGCAGCAAGATATGTTGCTAAAAACATCGTAGCTTCCGGCTTGGCTGAAAAATGCGAAATCGAATTGGCTTACGCAATCGGCGTTGCAGAACCTGTTTCTGTAATGGTCGATACTTTCGGTACCGGCAAAATCTCAGACGAAGAACTTTCTGTTCTTGTTCAAAAGAATTTTGACCTTAGACCGGCTGCAATTATCAGCGGATTTGACCTAAGAGGTTTGCCGGCTAAAAATGGCGGCAAATTCTACCAATTGTTAGCAGCTTACGGCCACATGGGCAGAACAGATATCAATGTTCCTTGGGAAGCTGTTGATAAAGCAGAAACACTTAAAATGCAGGCATGTTCTCTTACCTCCTGCTAAATATCATATTTGACTATTCTATTATTATATTTTATCATTATTCATTCCGTTGTGATTTTCACAACGGATTTTTTTACCTAACGTACTCCAAACAGTTGAAATTTGGCATAAAACTTTGACACTGTAGCAATTTCCGTGTTAAAATTTCACCATATAATGCATATAGTGGAGATATTATGAATATAGCACACGTTTTACAAGACCCACCAATTTTAATCGTAATTACAACGTTTATAACCGCAATTGTTTACACAACAAGAGCTTACAAAAATATTGGACATAATCTAACTACTTTTAACGAATTTATTTCACGTTTCAAAAAAAGTGATTTAAATTTCAGGTTTAACGAAATCGACGAATGGATGTGCAACAACCCTTATGTTGCGCCAATGTGGCTGGAATTCAAAAACACTCTTGTCTTTTCCGAATCTGTTGCGCTAAAAGGCGAAAACAACCAATTAATGTACAAAGAAGTTTCGTCTACTATACAAAATATTCAAACAACGGTTGATCCTTTGTACTTTTTCAATGAAGAAAGTCTTTGTGCAAAACAACATAACGCAAAATTAATCGGCGCGTTCCCAACGATTTTGACCGGTTTTGGTCCGTTATTCACCTTCTTAAACATCGCAATCGCGTTTGGTAAAATCGACTTTTCATCACAAGAAAGAACCGTCGCATCTGTTGCAAACCTTATGAGTTCCATGCAGGTCGCAGCACTCGTTTCCGTTATCGCGGTAGGTGCATCTTTGACATTTATGATCTTGGAAAACGTACTATTTACGACATTAATCAGAGGCAGACTTGGACGGGCTGAAGAAATGATGGCAAAACTTTTTGACAATATTTCTTCCGAAAAATTCTTGCTTGAACTTTTGAAAGAAACAAAAATACAAAACAATTCGATTTCACACCTAATCGCAAAACTCCCGGATAATTTCAAACTTGCCCTAAACTCAGGCATTGCAAGCAATCTTGTTCCATATCTTGAGAACTTAATCTTCGGGGTCAACCAAATGAACAAAATGCTGAAAGAATCAGCGAAAAAAACCGATGATGTGGATGATTTATTCTAGGAGTGACGCGTTATGCTGATGAGAAAAAAGGGTGGCGGTGGTGAAGCCGCAGGTGAAGGTAATATTTTCTGGACAACAATGTCAGACTTGCTTTTAGGTTTGGCAATTATTTTCATGGTTCTGTTTGTACTTGCAATGACGGGCTTCACACAAGATTCCGTCAAACAAAAACAAACACAAATGGAAGCGTCCAAAGAACTTGTTGAAAAACTCAAAGAAGCCAATATTGAAGCAAAAGTTGACCCGATGACAGGCGACGTTAAGATTTCTGACTTGGAACTTTTTGAACTCAACAGTTACGTCCTATCCGACAAAGGTAAGCTTTATCTAAACAAATTAATCCCGATTTATGTAGAAAATATTTTTTCCAACAATGACTTGGTGGATAATATTACAAACATTGTCGTACAAGGCCACACCGACTCTCAACAATACGCAAACCTCGCAACCGAAAACGAGCAGTTTGCCAAAAATATGACGCTTTCACTCCAAAGGGCAAACTCCGTTGCTGAATATATTTTCAAGACAAATTTCAATTCAGAATACGATGACGATTTGCGCAAAATGCTTGTGGTAGAAGGCAAAAGCTACTCCGATCCTGTTTTTGTAGACGGCGTTGAAGATTACAACAAAAGCCGCCGTGTAGAATTAAAATTAAAAGTCAAAACTTACGACATCATCTCAAGACTTGGACTATTAGGAATCCCGACTTATGATCAATGAAAACTCAATTATTGAAACAATTAATATGATAAAACTTCACAACCTTGATATCAGAACGGTCACAATGGCGATAAGCCTCAGAGACTGTGTTTCTCCCGATATCAATGAAGTTTGCGATAATATTTACAACAAAATTACAACTTACGCAAAAAATCTTTGCGAATACGCTGGCGAATTGGAAAATGATTACTCCATACCTATTATCAACAAACGCATCGCGGTAACGCCGATTTCACTCATTGGCGAGGCTTGTAAAAACCCGGATTATGTACGAATCGCCAAAACACTCGACGAGGCAGGTAAAAATGTCGGAGTAAACTTCATCGGCGGATTTTCAGCTCTTGTTGAAAAAGGCTGCACAAAAGGTGACAATCTATTAATCGAAAGTATACCAGAAGCCTTGGCCCAAACAGATTGTCTATGTTCATCAATCAACCTTGCGACCTCAAAAGCCGGAATAAATATGGACGCCGTTTTAAAAATGGCCAAAACAATAAAAGAAGCGGCCCGCCTAACAGCCGATCGCGACGGAATAGGTGCGGCGAAATTAGTTTGTTTCTGCAATTCGGTAAATGATAACCCGTTTATGGCCGGCGCTTATTGCGGAATTTCAGAACCCGAATGCGCACTTAACGTAGGGGTTTCAGGTCCTGGAGTTGTCAGAGCGGCAATAGAAGAACTCGGTCCCAATGCGGATATGAGCGCACTGGCAAACACTATCAAAAAAACAGCGTTCAAAATCACAACAACCGGCGAACTTATCGGCAAAAAACTTGCTCACAAACTCAAAATTCCATTCGGGGTAATTGATTTGTCGTTAGCCCCAACCCCGGCAGTTGGAGACAGTGTCGCGGGAATATTTCAAGCAATGGGCCTGGAACACGCAGGATCTCACGGCACAACCGCTGCGCTTGCAATGCTTAACGACGCGGTTAAAAAGGGCGGAATTATGGCAAGTTCTTATGTTGGCGGGCTTTCCGGCGCGTTTATTCCGGTTTCGGAAGACGCCGGAATGATAGAAGCCGCAACAAAAGGTTATTTAACATTCGACAAACTCGAAGCGATGACCTCAGTTTGTTCTGTCGGGCTTGATATGATAGCGATTCCGGGCAAAACATCCGAGGATATAATCGCCGGCATAATCGCCGACGAAATGGCAATCGGTATGATTAACAAAAAAACGACCGCGGTCAGAATAATCCCTGCGGTAGGTAAAGACGTTGGCGACAAAATTGTCTACGGTGGACTTTTGGGCGAGGCTCCAATTATGCCTGTCAACGAACTTTCCCCGGCGGTTTTCGTTCGTCGTGGCGGCAGAATCCCCGCCCCAATCCATAGTTTGAATAATTAAAAAGCGACCACATTAACGTTTTATGCAATGAACACCCACGTTAGTACCATCTTTAGCAGCAATCTGCCAACGCATAGATGCAGTACCAACATAAAAGGCACGCTCACTATCTCGTGCAGTACTCGACCAGACACCGCCATCACCTTGTGCTACACCGAAAAATAATTTCATATTATGAACAAGACTTGTTGCTTCATATATATTTGGCAATCGGCTATCGACATCAACCCCTTTACAAGCTCCAATTGCATCAATAAAATTTGATGTTCCAGGATACTCTGTAATCAGCATCGGAGCAACAACAATTGGCTGCACGGAGTAAAGAGCAGTAATCACGCCAACATCTTTCCCAACAGTGTTTGGGCCCTTTGTTCCGTTCAAATCATAAACAAAATTTGCGCACATCATTGGTTGTGATTTAGAATACGTGTTCGAAATAAACGCATCGCCAGCATCCAGAGAACAATTAGGGTTATAAAAAGTCAAAACACTTTCACCGTTTGCTGTCTCAAACGCCGCGGTTTTAGGGTCTGGACCGCGATAGGAATACATCCCCTCACTAGTATTAAACAAACTATGCAAATCAGACAATTTAGACATCGCAGACAAATCCGAAACCAAACTGCCACGTATCGGAGTAACTTGAGCCGGAATTCCGCAATCAGCAAGATGTTCTGAGTCACAAATGTTATTGATTTTGAGAACTTTAGACAGCCCCTCCGTAAGAAACGTTTCCGTTGCTGTATCAACAGCATCACCTGCCCCTTCAGCAGATTCTTTTGAGTACGCTCCATAACCACCCAACTGTGGCATCATTGCGATGGCTTGTGACATTCGCGCGTACAAAGCTTTTCTTTGCGTGTTCCAAGTCCGTTCGTTAATGTTCGCCATCAAGCTTGGCAGGGTGATTGCGGCGACCACGCCGATGATTGTGAGGGAGAGCAATATTTCAGCCATCGTAAAGGCCAAGCCGAGCAGAGCCACGGAGCAAGACTTGTCTTGCGAAGAGACGAGCGCGCGACGCGGAAGACCGCGCTCTTTCGCGCAAGCGCGAGCGGTGGCGTTTAGCGCGAGGCGCAGTACCAGCGTTGAGCAATTTGGGTGCGTAATGTTTGGATTTTCGTTCATGTTTACCTCCGTAATCTTGCGTTCCCAAGGGTCGGAGGTTTTGGCAAAACAAGTCGCTGAAACCCAGATATAATCAGGCTGTTGAGGCGCCCCCCCCCACTATTGAACTTCTTATTTTTTTAGTTTGTAATATCATATTTTCATGATACCGTATTTTTTGAGTTTGTCAAGAGGCCACATGTTAAATGGTTAATAGGTTAAAGGGTTAAAAGGGATTAACATAATCAATAATGGTGTAAACGCAGCGGCTCAACATTGTTTATTTCCATAAACCCTTTTAACCATTTAACTTTTTAACCCATTAACTCGCCGAAGGCAAAAAACTCGTTGAAAACGAACAACCTATTTCCCCACCTTCGGCAGGAATGTTACATTTTCTTAACAAATAACACACAAAACCTAAAGTTCCCAAGCCAAGCTGCCGACATGAAAAATGTATCTAAACAAAAAACGAATTACATAATACCAGGGTCGAAGTGTAATTCAAAATAGTCAAAACACCTCATAGGCACGAAAGGACAAACCAATGGGTATGGCAGCTTCGCAAGCCAGATTTCTGGGCTTGACGGCAAGAATGAATAACATCGAATACGAAGGCCAACAGATTAACCAACAACGGACGGCGCTTTCCAACAAGTCTGCCTCATATTACAGCGACTTGTTAGGTATGTCTGTTCCGACTGCGCCTTCTGTAGAACAATATACCCAAACCGTCTACACTTTTAACGACGGTGCTTTGACTAACCAAATTACTTCTCTAATTGCAGACCCTGACAACGTGGGAACCTACAAAGTTAGTTATATCAAAAATTGGACGGACGATTTTTCTATCGTTGCGGCTTCACCTAGTATAATTACGAAGGCTGGCACAAGTTACAAAATCGGAGCAACGACCTTGTATACACTTGGAAGTGCGCCAGGCAGCCGAACCGATGACGCTTACATTACATCATTATCAGCCGACCAAAAAACAAATCTTCAAGAGGAAGAAAAGGCTTATCTGGAATTATTACGCCAAACTTATGGCAACAGCGCGAACTTCTACGTCCGCTATGTTCAAAACACCTCAACGGGCGAATATGAGCCAATTTTCTACAACCAAGCAGATGTTACAGGGGCAGTATATGCAGACAACAATTCCCAATCGTTCATTGCTGCCTACAAAATCGGCTCAGCCGAACGCGTGGAAGAAATCAAGGGCGTGGAAAACTGCGCTATTGAACAAGATTCTACAGGGCGTTACATCAATATCAAAATCGGCGACAAAACCTATGCGCTTACGACAAACACTATCACTGACCAAGACGCATACGAAGACGCCATGAACCAATACGAGTATGACAAAGCGTTATATGACCAAGCAATTGAGGAAATTAACGCCAAAATAGAAATTATACAAGCGGAGGACAAAAACTTAGAATTAAGACTAAAACAACTTGATACCGAACACAACGCTGTTTCTAACGAAAAAGACGCTGTGGAAAAAGTTATCCAAAAGGCCGTAGAAGGCGGATTTAAGACGTTTGGATAAAATAAGGCAATAAGTCAATAGTTGAATAAGTGAATAAGTCATTATGAATTTATAATGACTGGTTCGTATAGATTCACCATAATCACTCGTAAATGACCTATTGACTTATTAACCTATTCACTTATTGACTTATAACATAACTAATTTTCCTTTCCCTTTTCCTATTGATTTCCGACGACATTGCAAAATGTCGTTTTTTTTGCAAAAACTAAGCAACCTGATAGGTCGCTTAGTGCCAAAATTTAACGCTTAACACACCTTACTGAGACAACAACGTAGGATCGCCTGCTCGTGCCGCGCCTGCCCGAGTAGAAATTCTGTTGCCAAACCATGCTAGACTCACCCGGAGAGATAACAGAACCAGACCAAAAGAATTCGGACGCAATTCCAAGAAGTTCTTTGTTATAGAACATCGCGGTTAATTCGTCTCTATTAGGAAGGCGAGATTCGGGGTCTTGCGTTGTACAAGCTTTGCTTGCCTCTGTTTGTTTCATGGTTCCGGCATTGGTAGGAAGGGCATAAGGCGCCACAACGCTTGAGTCGGTTGAATATAATGCTGTTATAAAACCAATATCTTTGCCCACTGCATTAGGACCTTTGTTACCATTCAGGTCATAAATGAAGTTCGCACACATTTTAGGCTGACTATAATGCCAAGCGTCACCTTCTGTATCCGCAGTACAATATGGGTTGTAGTACAAAGTAATTATTTCACCGTTTTGAGTTTCAAATGCGGCTGCCTTTGTGTCAATATGACGTTGTGGGTTTGTGTACTTTTCGCTAGACGCCGTTTCGTAAGTACTTGTGAACATGTTGTTTAATTCTGATAGTTTAGTTGGCCATGTGATTGTTGAGCCAGCCAGGTTTGTAAATGACGCAGCAATTCCACAATCGGCCAAATGGGTGGCGTCGCAAATATTGTTGATTTTGAGGACTTTTGAAAGACCTTCAGTCAAAAATGCTTCGGCTGCGGTGTCGACGGTTGCGGTTACAACGCCGTCGGTGTTTGTGCCTTCGTATTCGCCGTAACCATTCAACTGTGGCATCATGGCAATGGCCTGGCTTAGGCGAGCATAAACCGCTTTGCGTTGCGTGTTCCAAGTCCGTTCGTTGATATTCGCCATCAAGCTTGGCAGGGTTATTGCAGCAACCACACCTATTATCGTTAAAGACAATAAAATCTCTGCCATCGTAAAGGCCAAGCCGAGCAGAGCCACGGAGCAAGACTTGTCTTGCGAAGAGACGAGCGCGCGACGCGGAAGACCGCGCTCTTTCGCGCAAGCGCGAGCG
>JAZUCM010000032.1:0-5845 GCA_045639085.1 Candidatus Gastranaerophilus bacterium | reverse complement strand
CCCCTATTGAACTTCTCATTCTTTTATTGTATTTTGTATAATTCATATTATCATGATATCGTATTTTCTTAATTTGTCAAGAGGGGAACGTGTTAAAAGGTAGATAGGTTAAGCGCGAGTGAGCTGAGGCTGGAGCGCTTTTGCCAAAGATTGAAAATCTGTAGGCAAAACGCGGAATTGCCGTTACACGCGAACGAGCAAGACAATGGTTAAAAGGGGTTAACATAATCAATAATAGTGTAAACGCAGCGTGTTGCCATTGTTTATTCTTTAACGAACCTTTTAACTTTTTAACCATTTAACCTTTTAACATGTCGCGAACTAACATCCCATTCCATCCCCGCCTTCGGCGGCATAAAGACTTATTCACTTATTGACTTAGTCCTAACAATATGTTAAAATAGCAGTACAATCCGAGGAGGTTATTATGGGCAGATTTATTGTTTTTGTATTACTCGCTGTCGGCGCATTTTACTTGTACCAAAATCAAGATGAGATTTTGACAAACGCAAAAGAATTATTCTTGAAAGAAAAAACCATCTCTAAAGTTAACAACGCCAGCGCTGAAAAGCAAAAAGCCATCGAAGAAGCGATGGATCAGGTTTTAGGGTATTAATATGACAACAGAAGTTTTTCAGTTTAAACCTCAAGGCGTGTGCTGCCAGTTAATGCAAATTGCAGTGAACGACGGCATCGTTGAAGAAGTTCAATTTATGGGCGGCTGCCACGGCAACCTGCAAGGAATCGGCGCGCTAACAAAAGGTATGCCAATAGATGATGTCATCAAAAAACTTCAAGGTATTCGCTGCGGCGGCAAACAAACAAGTTGTCCCGACCAACTCACACAAGCCCTAACAGCTTATAAAAGACACAAAGAAGGTGCATTAAAACCATAAGCTCAGTGGCTTACTCGATTTCCTTGTTGTTATCCGACATTTTCCACGCTTGCACCGGACAAACAGCCGCGCAAATTCCGCACCCGATACATTTTTCATCTGCACTGACATAAATTTTTCCGTCGTGCGAAATCGCTTTTTGTGGACAATTTTTCTCACATAAATTACAACCAATACATTTCTGCGCATTCCATTGCGGAATTCGACAACGCGCATCAGCCACACCGGCCAAGGAATTCACCGCAAAATCATCCGTTATAAATTCACCAAAAACGCCGCCGTCAATCCATTCTTTCTGACGAAACTCAGATATTGACATACGTTCATTTTGTTTTTTCTCACTTGATGGCTGAATTTTATGCCATTCTACCCAATTTGTGAAAGTTTTTAACAGCTCTGGCCGTTCAATTTTTTGCAAAAATCTATCTAAACCGGCCAAGAGAAATGTTTTATCCGACTCATCAAGCGAAAGGATTTCGACACAATTTGCAACATTTTCGATATGCCCGCGCACATAAACTGTTCCCCCCACCATTCCGACACAGGAACGTTCGCCAAGAACAGACTTCAACCCTTCACAATCATAGCCGCAAACAATAGCTACTCCACCGCCCATAAACTCAAAACTAAATGAGCCGGTATTTTTCAAAACCCAAAATTCAGGCCTTGGATAATGCGGATCGTGTTTCATCAACGCCCCGGAACGTGCACCCACCCGTCCGGCAACATAAATCTCACCTGATGCCGCACAATGCGCAGCAGTATCGCCACAGTCACCTTTTACCGTAATTACCGCACCCGAATTCAACCAGCCGGTATCCGCCGGAACCGAACCTTCCACGACAATCTCTGTGCCTTTCATACCCATAGCACCCACGCGCTGGCCAGGATTACGCACCAGAAATTTTAATCCCTGTTCCTTATCCTTCGCCCAGACAGAACCGCCAATATTATGTTGGCCGCAAGCGTTTATCTCAAAATCCGTGCACCCTTCATCAATTTTTGACTGAATAAGTTGCAACAGAGCCTGCGTCGACATTCTATTTTCATTTTCTAAAGTTTCGATTATAAATTTTTCCATACTTAACCTATATTGAATATTGGATATTTAACCGTCTTGCGATGTGCTTGTCTACAGTTGTAAGCGCATCTGAACGTCCAACAGGAAGCGACGAACAACCAACCGGGGCCATAAGTTTCTTGAGTTCCATATCAGTCGCAATCATATAATTTACGATATTTTCCGCAACTTTATCGACATCAAGTCGTTTTGTAAGACAAGCTTTTTGCGACGCAATACCAGCCGGACAGTTCCCCGTAGAACACGCATTACATTTTTCGGTATCGTTACCGCAACATCCGGCAATTTGCAACAAGTGACGTCCCGTAAACACACCATTTGCCCCAAGACAAATCAACTTGAACGCATCCGCCGCAAAACTTCCGGTCTGTCCCAATCCACCACCTGCAAAAAGAGGAATCTCGCCTTGACGTCCTTGATGGACCGCCGCCAAGTAACAATCACGAAGTTTTGAGGTTATCGGATGCCCTGTATGGTTGAGTGAAATCTCGTGTGCAGCACCAGTTCCACCTGCAAAACCATCCAAGAAAAATCCGCCAACAATATTATACGGATCACGCAACAAGTTGTTATAAACAGAAACACTCGTCACAGACGCCGCAACCTTAATCGCAACAGGAACGCGGAAATTAAATGCTGCGTTCATAGAAAGAAACATCTTTTGAACGCTTTCTTCAATCGAATAAAGCCCCTGGTGCGTAGGAGGACTCATCAAGTCAGCCTTTGGAACACCACGGATTTCTTGGACATATTTTGAAACCTTATTTGCCATCAAAAGTCCGCCATCACCAGGCTTTCCACCTTGCCCAATTTTAATAAGAATTCCCGCCGGATCCTCAACCATCTCCGGCATTGTTTCAATAATCCTATTCCACCCAAAATGGCCGGACGCAATCTGCAAAATCATATACTTGAGATAGCGAGATTTCAACAGGCTTACGGGAATACCACCTTCCCCCGTACCCATACGAATCGGAAGGCCAACTTTTTCATTCAAATACGCAGTCGCAATAGCAATCGCTTCCCACATTCTGGATGAAATTGCGCCAATCGACATATCACCAAAAATCACCGGGTAAATCCAACGGTTAGGCGGTAAAGGCTGTGTTTCAATAATCTGATTTCCTTCAACGCCAAATCCCAACTTATCGGCAGATAGTACACGCCCAAAAGGAGTTTTCAACTCAAAACGATGGCGAATCGGATCAAGCGACGGATCCGTCATCTGAGAAATTCGTCCGACTTTGATTTTATCCAACGTCCGACCTTCAGTATTAAGGTTAGACCGACCGCCACGCTTTAGGGATTTTCCTTGCTCAGCCCGGTAACGAATTGCATACCGAGCATCATCGTTGCGCACTGCCTTAATCGCGCCATTAGGGCAAACCGCAGCACACATTCCGCAACCGACACAATGATTTTCAAACCCAACATTCTGTTTTACGACCAAAACCTTTTCGCAATCATTTTTTTCCGTAATACTGCCGGATTTTTTGCGCAACTCAACGCACGGCGAAATCGCACCAAACGAACACACGGCCGTACATTTGCCACAACGAATACACTTGGTTTCGTCCCACTCAATTAGCCAAGGCAAATCTTCTTTATGCAATTCATTAACTTTTACTGCTGCCATCTTTCCACCGTTAAATCATTTTTAATAATAATCGTCTCACTTTCACTCGGATAAATATCTTTACTCAAATCTCTATCCGGCAAAAGTTCATTAATCCCTGTAACCTCAGATGTCATCACGACCATTTCGTCATTTTGTCCGACGACAACCGGCCTTAACTTTCTGGAATCACATACACAAATCAAGTTATAATCAGGCGTAACCCCCAAAACAGTGTTCGGTCCATTGGTCTCCAAATGCCCAAGTGACGCTTTAATTCTCAACAAAATATTTTTATCCGCGCGTTTTTCAATTTCCTCTATCGTCAACGGCGTGATAACATGTTTATAATACTGAATAGGCCATTTCAAAACCTTATGCAAGTAATGCAACGTATACAAAAAGCACTGAGAATCTGACTCAAACCCTCGATACGCACGGTTCAACTTCATTTGATAAAACTTGTTCTTTTCGTAAAACGTATTTTCACCATTGGCCAAAACCGTATACCCTTCAAGGAAAAACGGGTGCGCCGCATAGCGAACAATATCATAATTAGTATTTTGACGACACTGTGCCGTTATAACCTTTGAACAAAGCTCCGAAGTTTCTTCCCAAAGATTAAAATATGTACCGATATCTTTCGGACTGCCAATCTCTTTCAATACAAGCGTATCCGGCCAAAACGCGTATATATAGCCGGAATTGTCTTCCTCTAAAGCCTTTCGAATTTCAAGAGCAGTGTCGATTAACAACTCTTCTTTTTCCTGTTGTGTAGCATATTTATGACTTTTGGGATATTGTACCGCCTCAAAAACATAGTTCGGCATCGGATCAATTTTCAAACCTTTGCGTGGTGTAATCTGCGGCGTCCACTGCAAAACACGTTTAAACCCACGGTTTAATAAAATATCCTCGGCCTTTCTTGTACCCTCAACGGTTCCCGCCATAGACAAAATAGGCAAATCCTTATGATGTTCGAAAATCCCGCCCAAATCCTGCATAACAAAAGCAAACCCAGAATCATCATGGCCCTTTTGTTGTGAACGCATTAATTTTAAGGCCAGTGACGGGTGAACATAATTCTTTGATTTTATCGCGCCAATCCTACACATAATGATATTCTATGCCTTGAATACCACATTGTCAACAAAGAGTAAAGAAACATAAAGGGAGCCCTAGGCTCCCTCTATGTTAAAGATTTATCGTTTAATTTAACGCTTAACGCAACGGACATTGTTATTTTGATTTTTTGCAAATGGTCCACGGCCACCAGTATGAAAAGCTTGATACCATGCTTCGCCAGTTTCTCCCGCAGGCACTACAGTGCTAGACCAAAAGGGGCCAGTTGAAATCCCTAATAATTCATTGTTGTAAAACATTGCTGTAAGTTCATCACGGTTTGGAAGTCTACTTTCGGCATCTTGAGCTGTGCAAGCTGCAATTGCTGCCGTTTGAGAATTTGCGCTTGAAGCATTTGTTGATAGCGAATAAGGCGCTACCACGTTAGAGTCGGTTGAATAAAGTGCGGTTATAAAGCCAATATCTTTTCCGACCGTATTTGGGCCTTTATTACCGTTCAGGTCATAAATGAAGTTCGCACACATTTTAGGTTGGCTATAATGCCAAACTTTTTCTATGTCATTATTACAATTAGGGTTGTAGTATAATGCAATTGTTTCTCCATTTTGAGTTTCAAATGCTGCAGCCTTGGTATTTGGTTGAGAATGAGAATAACTAGCTTCTAAAGTTCCATCCCCGTCATTATCAAACATGGATGAAAAACCCACAAATTGTTTGTTTAACTCAGATAATTTTGTTGGCCAAGATTTTGCACTTCCGTTCAAATTTGTGTAAGACGTAGGGACGCCGCAATCCGCCAAATGTTCCGCATCACAAATATTATTTATCTTGAGAACTTTGCTCAAACCTTCTGTTAAAAACGTTTCCGCTGCGGTGTCTTCTGTTATGCTACCGTCTACTTCTGTCACTTTTCCATAGCCGCCAACTTGTGGCATCATGGCGATGGCTTGGGACATACGGGCGTAAAGCGCCTTGCGTTGAGTGTTCCAAGTGCGTTCGTTAATGTTCGCCATCAAGCTTGGCAAAGTAATCGCCGCAACCACACCTATTATCGTTAAAGATAATAAAATCTCCGCCATTGTGAATGCACATTGCGTCATTGCGAGCCGGCTGAGCCGGTTCCATATTCGTGTCGAAATGTCGCAAGACTTAACGGTTAAAGGCGATAGT